>JBGPJH010000161.1:0-7683 GCA_041485305.1 Vicinamibacteria bacterium
CAGGGGTACTTCCATCAGTACGTGTCCGCCGACGGATGGCAGGAGGAGAGCTACGAACGGCTGAACTGGGCCGATGCGGCCATCGAGCCGGCAACCACGAGCGACGGCAGGCCGTGCATGACGGCCGTGCCGCTCGGCGATCGCTCGGTGCTCCTGGCCATTTGGCGGGTGTGCGTCGGCCGCGTGACGCTGTACCTGCTCGACGCGGACCTCGAAGAGAACGCTCCATGGGACCGCGAGCTCTCGGCCCGCCTGTACGGGGGAGACCGCGAGACCCGAATCCAGCAGGAAATCATCCTCGGGATCGGCGGCGTCCGGGCTCTGAAGGCGGTCGGCGCCGACCCGAGCGTGTTTCACCTGAACGAAGGGCACGCGGGGTTCGTCGTGCTGCAGCGGATCCGCGATCTCGTCGAACGTGGATCGAGCTTTGACGATGCCCTGGAGAATGTTCGACGGACAACCGTCTTCACCACGCACACTCCCGTGGCGGCCGGACACGACGCGTTTCCCTTCTACCTGGTCGAAAAGCATCTTGCCGGATGTTGGGGCACCCTCGGACCGAACCGCGATCGGTTTCTCGCGCTCGGCTCCTACGACAGCGGGGGTGGGGCGCAGTTCAACATGACCGCGCTTTCGCTCCGATCGGCCTCCGAAGTGAACGCGGTCAGCAGGCTGCACGGTCAGGTGACCCGCTCCATGTGGGCGTCGATGTGGCCGGACACCCCGGAAGCCGATCGTCCGATCTCGTCAGTCACCAACGGCGTGCACGTGCCGACCTGGGTTGCCGCGGACCTGGCGGATCTCTTCGCGAAGTACCTGGGGCCCGACTGGCTGGAGCGCCAGGACGACCCGCTGCTCTGGGACGGCGTGCTCGCCATCCCGGACCGAGAACTATGGGCCGTGCGGCAAGCGCTTCGCCAGTATCTCTTTACCTTCATCCGGGAGCGGGCGCGGCAGCGTTGGACCGTCGATCGCGTGGGCACTCCGCGCATCGTCGCCGCCGGCACGCTCCTCGATCCCGACGCTCTCACGATCGGCTTCGCGCGCCGGTTCGCCGGCTACAAGCGTCCGGACCTGGTTTTTCACGACCCGGACCGGCTTGCGCGGATTCTCAACGCCGCCGGACGGCCGGTACAGATCATCTTCGCCGGGAAATCCCATCCGGCCGACGACGTGGGCAAGCTTCACCTGCAACGTGTCTACAGGCGAGCACTCGATCCGGTGTTTGGGGGGCGCGTGGCGTTCGTAGACGACTACGACCTACACGTCGCGCACTTCCTTGTGCAGGGCTGCGACGTCTGGCTCAACAACCCCCGAAAGCCCTTCGAGGCAAGCGGCACGAGCGGCATGAAGGCCGCGCTCAACGGGGTCCCGCATCTGAGCATCGGCGACGGGTGGTGGGCGGAAGGATTCAACGGCTCGAACGGATGGGTGATTGACGGCGGCGCCACGACCGACAACTACGACGTGGTCGATGCCGCGGATGCGGCGGCGCTGTATCGACTGCTCGAAGAGGAAGTCGTGCCGGCGTTCTACGAGCGAGATCCCTCCGGCGTGCCGCGACGCTGGCTCGCCACGGTCAAGGAAGCCATCCGCTCGGTAGCGCCGCGTTTTGCCGCGCGACGGATGGTGAAGGAGTACGCCCAACGCATGTACGGGCCCGCGCTCGAACGGAGGAGGGTGCTGGGGTGCTGAGGTGCTGGGGTGCTTCGTGCTGAGTGCTGAGGTGCTCTTGGGTGCTGAGGCGGCAGCGGAACCGTCACACCCTTCCGCTGATCGGCGGGTGGTAGATGATCTGGATTCTGTTGCCGTCCGGATCACGGAAGTAGCACGACCGGGCACCGTCGCGATGCGTACGGGGCTGGGCATCCAGGGAGAGCCCACGACTCTCCAGAAACGTCGCCCAGCGATCCACATCGTCGCTGCTACGAACGATCAGCCCGAGATGATCGAGCGGCGACGCCGGCGGGCCGGCCGCCGACGGGGCCGCCCGGTGCAGCGCCAGGTTGTCGGTGCCCGACGACAGGTAGATGTTGTCGGGATCCGGCTCCCATTCGACGACAAATCCCAGCAGCTCGGTGTAGAAGCGTCTCATCTCCTCCAGGCGCTGGGCGTTGAGGGCCAGGTGGCGCAGGCCGGCGTGGGTTGGACGTTCCATCAACTTACAATCTACAATTAAGATAATAGTTCAACCATGCCTCGAAAGTTGGTCGCCAAGTCGCGATGCGCCCTCTGCGGCGCCAAGGACGTGTCGGAGCCGCGCGGTGAAGAGAAGTACTGTCACGACTGCTGGGACAAGAAAATCGCGGTCGAGGAGATCGTCGCACGCGAATTCGCTCTGAAACGCTACATTCGGGCGCACAGCGCCGAGAAGTATCTAATCTACCACTCGACCTTGAAGCGGCCGTGCGGTCAGCTGATCGTCGTTGACGATGGCTACGATCTGTTCCTCACCATGGTGCTGTACCCGAATTTCGGATGGGACGAACCCGCCTACCACCTGGAGGGCGATCCAGAAGGCCGGCTGTTTTCGGAGCTCCTGGTCGACGTCGTCGCCGCCGAGGTCATCGAACCCTGGGGCGGCGGCAAGTGGCATATGGAGATTGTCCGCTCGGTGAACCCAGAACCCGAGGACTGGAACGGCGAGATGTAACCGCCTGCTGCTATAATCCACGCCACCTGTTGGTCAGGAGTTCGCTATTCTCCGGGAGGGTTGTCATGAATCGCGCGCGTTTCGCTGTCGCCGCGACGCTCGTCAGTTCGATCGTTTCCTCCGGCGCCGTCCTTGCGGGTCAAGAGGTCCAGGCCCCGCCGATGAAACCGGTGTTGGCCGGAAAGAAGCTCACGCCGCCGCTCAGGGGCGAAGCGATCATTGAATACATCCAGCCGGTCACCAAGCGCGAGGGCGAGAAAGTCGTCACCCGAATCCAGGTGAGAAACAAGGCGCTCGTGCCGGTGGCGAGACTGCAGGTGTCCGAGACCTGGTACGACAAGGCGGGGGCCATCGTCGCAGGGGGAAAAGGCACCATCAACGGGCTGATTCAGCCCGACGAGGTGCAGACGATCGTCATCTCGACGCAGTTCAACTCGAAGATGAGCGCGAACAACTGGAACTTCACCCACGCCAACGGCACGGTGAAGCCGGCCAAGGTTTCGAAGTTTGGCGAGCCCGGCAGCGACGCCAAGGCAGCGGCCCCGAAGCCGACCGCGGCCACCCGGAAACCCCCAGCCACCCGAAGATAGAAATCGCCGTCCGCTTTAGGGTCCTTACTCGACCTTCTCGAATTTGACGTCGCCCGACGATCTCGCAATAGACACCAGGTGGTAGGGCGAGGTGATGACCTGGGCGGTGATGGCACCTCGGGGGGGCTGGCGCTGCCGGTAGCGAACGATCGTCGCGCCCGCCTCGCGCCGCGCCGACACGACCTCGATCGCGTAGCCGGCGGTGTTCCGGCTGCCGAAGAACAGGCCGATCACCATGTCGGCAGAAAAATCGACCATCGGTTCCGAACGGTCGGGCGCATGGCGCTGCCACAGCGTGTGCCATTCTGTGGGCGTGCGAACGACCAGGTGCTGCTCGAGACCAACCTGGCTGTGCTCGCCCTTGTCGACTGTGCGAATCGGGCTGTCGCCCTGCAGGACCGTCGCCATCAAGAGCCCCAGCAGCGTCGTCACGGCTTCGTCCCGCGGGCGGCGGGCAGAACCGTAAACTGCACCTCGCGCGCCGCCGTGAGGCTTTGCCCGAGGCGCGATCGTCCTTCGACACGCAGCACGTAGGGGCCCGGCGGAAGGTCGCTCAAGGGAACGCGGGTGGCGTACCCGAACCCGCCCTTCGCCCCCCCCAGCTCGCTCGAATCCCGGACCTCTTCGTTCTTGAACAGGACCCTCCCCTCATCGGTAAGAACCGTCGTCACGAGGTCGATCTTGTGCGGCGTGTTGCCAGCGTTGTCGTAGACTTCGGCAAACAGTGCAAGCTCGTCGTTCTGCGGAAACGCCCGCAGCGCGACCGGTGGCGCCGGCAGCACGGTCTTCAGCTGCTCGTCGGGCCGCGCAGTGGCCATCGACGCACCGGCCAGCGACGTCAACGCGAGGCCACTGATGCTGAGCGGCGCCTTGTAGAAGTCGGGGACGTCGAGGTCGTAGATGACCGAACCGACATTCGCCTTGACCGTGTCTCGAGCTGCAACCCGGATCTGATAGCGACCCGGCGGCAGATCCATGCGATTGAGGAGGCGCAGCCCGGTTTGTTCCACGCGGGTTCGGGTTTCCGGCCGGAGGTTCAAGCCGACCGAATCGTTTCTGGCGCCCCAGATCTTCTGCTTCGTGTCGATCGCCATCCACGACAGCTCGAGTTTGCTGTTGGCCTCCAGGCTGAGATCGCGACCGAGCATCTCGACACCGATCAGGACGGAAGCGTTGGGCTGGACGCCCTTGAACGGCGCCCCGAACACGCGCATCGTCAGGCCGCTCACCTGGATGGGGCTGTTGATGGCGTCAAACATCTCAGGGTTCATGCCGCCGGTCTTCACGTTCTTTTGATCGGGCACCTTGCCGCGTGGCGCGGCATATCCCCGCCGGGAACGTACGGTCAGACCGGGGCGGTTCACTCGGACTTCAATCTTGTGGAACTTGCCATCCCGCTTGGTGGTCGGGGGGTAGTACGCCATGACGTAGTACGAGCTGTTGTCGCGAACAATGCGATCGAAGGCATTTCCGAACTGATTGGTGTTGACCGCGGCAAAGCCACCGCTCTCTTCAGCCAGCTCGCGGAGGCTGTCCTGAGAGCGCCGCAGATCGTTCATGAGGGAGCTCAGGCCGATGTCCCGCGGCGGAGCGGCGGTACCGCCCGTCGACGGATCGGAGTTCCCCCGGTCGGCGTCCGCGAAGCTGCTGACGCCAATGTCGTCGTCGCCCACCGTCGCGAGGCCTCGTGGGTCGATGGCATAGATGCTGACGTTGGCGCGGGCTGCCGCGGAGATGGCATCGCGAATGTCCTCAAAGACCGAACCGGCGAAGCTGGCCGGCCCGGCAGATCCGAAGAGGTTGGTGATGTCGTAGTCGATACCCTCGCTCAAGAGCAAGAGCGTCTTCCGGCGTCCGTGCACGCCGCCAAACCAGTCGGCCACCTGTTTCAGCTGCGTCAGCAACGATCGAGCGTGGAAGGCGCGCTCCGAATCGAAAGGGTCGGGAACGGAGGCGCCCGTGTTGACCGACTGCCGGAAGTACTGCTCGTTGCGTGCGATGGTGACCGTCGGCAGCTTGCGGCCCATGAACTTGTCGACCGCGGCGAGCAGCAGGCGCTTGCTGGTCGTGAACTCCTGCGCATCCTGGGTGCGGCCGGCGGTGAACAGCACGGCCATCAGATCGTTCGCCCCGAGGTGGCGTTCGATGAACTGGCGCGCAGCCATTTTCACCCGCTGCGATCGGAGGACGTCGGTGTGCAGGTCGTCGAGGATCAGCACGTAGACGCGCCCGTCGAACGGGCGTTCGTTGGTCTGCACGTCCGGCTCGATTGGGCGCGGCGCAAACAGCGGCCGTTCCAGGCGCTCTATCGGAATGTCGACCAGCGAGAAGTTGGTAACCGTCTGCAGCTTGCCGTCCTCGAACACCCGGAAGTCGTCTTTTTTCAAGTCCCGAACGAAGTTGCCTTGCTGATCGCTGACGAGGGCATCGACCTCGACGTACTCGACCTGGGCTTTGAACGTCGGCGTCTGCGCGGTGGGTGGTTGGGCCGACTGGCCCGCCGGGAGCGCGGTGCCCGCAAGGAACATCGCCAGCGCCGCCGCTTTTGTCCGTAAGTTCATAGCATTTCGCCTTTATGCGATTATACCGTCGGGAGGTTGGTAGCCGCGGACCTGAAGGAGCCGCCGGTTCACGGCCGCGCTGGAGTCGCCGGGACATGGTGCGGGTCGTGTGCCGGCTCGATTGAAGGCTATACTTGAATAACTCATGGGCGCTGGAACCGCTGTGGCTCCGTCGGGCACCCTCGATCTGGCGGCGGTTCGCGCCGCATTGAAAAGCGACGGCCTCGACGCCTGGCTGCTTTACGATTTTCGTGGGCTCAACCCTATCGCGGCGGACGTGACGGCGGTCGCGCGTCAACCCGGGCACCTGGCAACCCGGCGGTGGTACTACTTGATTCCCGCCGAAGGCGAGCCGCGCGGGTTGGTGCACGCGATCGAGTCCCACACGCTGGCGCACCTCCCGGGCACAACGGAGCGGTACGCCGGGCGCGAACAGCTCGAGGACGGTCTTCGCCGCCTGCTGTCGGGCGTCCGCCGGGTGGCGATGGAGTACTCGGCGGGTTGCGCCATCCCGTACATCGCACGGGTTGACGCCGGCACGATCGAACTGATTCGGCAGCTAGGCGTCGAGGTCGTGTCGTCCGGGGATCTGGTTCAGCGGTTTCTCGCGGTGTGGGACGACGCTGAGATCGCCAGTCACCGTTCCGCGTCCGAGAAGCTGTATCGCATCAAGGATCGCGCGTTCGAAGCCATTGGCCGCCGAAGCCGCGACGGGGTGATCACGAGTGAGTACGACATCCAGCAAATGATGGCGCGCTGGTTCGAGGACGAAGGACTCGTGAGCGACACGGACCCCAACGTGTCTGCGGCAGAGAACAGTGGAAACCCCCACTATCTTCCAACCGCCACCGGGTCGCGTCGGATCGAGGCGGACGACCTCGTGCTCCTCGATCTGTGGGGCAAGCTCAATCACCCGACCGCCGTGTTCGCCGACATCACCTGGGTTGGCTATGTTGGTGCGCGCGTGCCCGATCGGTTTGCGCGGGCGTTCGAGGTCGTCGTGAGCGCTCGGAACGCCTCCATCGACCTCGTGCAGCAGGCCGTTCGCGTGGGCCGCGAGCTTCGGGGATGGGAAGTCGATCGCGCCGCCTCGTCGGTCTTGCGCGAGGCGGGCTACGCGGACCAGATCCTGCACAGAACCGGGCACAGCCTCGGCAGCGCGGCTGTTCACGGCAACGGCGTCAACATGGACGATTACGAGACCCACGACGATCGCCGGCTGCTCGCCGGCAGTGGTTTCACCATCGAACCCGGCGTGTACTTTTCCGACTTCGGGGTCCGTTCCGAGATCAACATGGTGCTCGGCGCCCACGACGCACCTGTCACGGGCCCACTACAGACTGAAATCGTGGCGCTTGCGTAATCGCGCAAGCCGAGACGGAGGAACGATGTCAACTCGCAAGACGACGCTTTTCTACGGAGCTTTGATCGCGGTGTCGTCGGTGGCCGTCGGCATGGTCATCGCGTCGCGCCTGGACCTGACGCCCACTTCGTCGGCGCAGTCCTCGTTCACCTTACCGCCCCAGAACAGCGCGCCCATCACTGGTCCGCTCGACGCGCAGACGTTCCGCAACATCGCCAAGTCCCAGCAGCCGATGGTGGTGAACATCCGCACCGAGTCGAAGCAGAAAGGCCAGGACCTCTCGGACTTCTTTGGCGGTGGCGGCGGCGGCGGCAACCCGGCCGACTTCTTCCGACGATTCTTCCAACCGGGCGACCGCGACCGCGACGATCAGGGTGGGCAGGGACAGGGACAAGGTCAGGGACGGGGACGAACGCCACGTCGTCGCGAGCAGACCACTGTTGCGGCCGGCACCGGCTTCATCATCAGCAAAGACGGGTTGATCCTCACCAACAATCATGTCATCGACGGCGCGTC
>JBGPJH010000162.1:0-7660 GCA_041485305.1 Vicinamibacteria bacterium
CCACGCCCGGCTCGAGCTCGACGAACGCCCCGAACTCCGCGAGACGCGTGACGCGGCCAGTGCGCACCTGCCCCACTTCGTACGTGTCGTGAACCGTCGACCACGGATCGGCGCTCAACTGCTTTAGCCCGAGGGCGATCTTCTGCGCGTCGGCGTCAATGCGCAGGACCTTGACGGTGATCTCCTCGCCGGGCGTCACAACCTGCGACGTATCCGACACGCGAGACCACCCCATCTCGGACACGTGAAGCAGACCCTGCACGCCGGCGCCCAGGTCGACGAATGCGCCAAAGTCGCGGACGGACGTGACGCGCCCGGTCAGCACCGCGCCCACGGCGATCGACCGCCGGACCTCGCCGGCGCTGACGCGCTGCTGTTCTTCAAGCAGCGCACGCCGCGAGACGATGAGGTTCCTGCCGCTTTCCTTGTACTCGATGATCCGGAATGCGTAGACATGCCCGACATGCTGCGCCGGATCGGTGGTCCGGACGATGTCGATCTGGGAGAACGGACAGAAGGCTCGTTGACGGCCGATGCGCACCTCGTAGCCGCCCTTCACATCGCGTTCGATTTTGCCCTCCACCGGCAGTCCGGCGTGGAACGCGTCTTCGAGCTGCCTGTCGGTCGCGGCACCGCGAGCCAGCCGCCGAGAAAGAGTCAGCCCTCCCTCAGTCGACACGACCATCGCCTGGATGTAGTCGCCGACCGCGACCTCGAGAGCGCCTTCGTCGTTCTTCAGTTCGGCAATCTCGATCACGGCCTCGCCCATGCCGCCGACGTTGACGAATGCCACCTCCGCGCCAATCGCCACGATCGTGCCCTCGATGGTCTGACCCTTCTCGATGCGCTTCGCTTGAATCGAAGCCTCGAACATCGAGGCGAAGTCTTCATCAGGTTCGCTCACGGCGCTCTCCTCATCGAACATCATACCCATCTAGCGGGCCATAATCGCCATAATGACGTTGAGCGGACAAATGCGCCGTCCATCGAGTCGGTGATCGCCGACTCTCGCGCGAGGTTTGTTTGGACGAAGTCGTCAACGGAGACTGATAATGGCGGTCACACATCTGTTCGGGCCAATAATTCTTGCTATCGTTCTCATGTCGTCATCGCTAGGCTATGGCGCCGCCACACCCTCTGTTGACCGAGGGGCGGTCGTGGCCGCTTACGCCAAAACCCAGCAGCAAGACTCAAAAATCAACGAAAACACTGTCTCAGAGGGTGAGGCGCTTTTCGTGCAGCGGTGCGCGCTGTGCCACCTCAGCCCAGACGGTTGGCGCAAAAGCGGGCTGGCGCCCTCCATCGGGCCAAGCCTAAACGGGATCCTGAAAGACGGTTCACCCGAGCGCGAAGCCGCGGTGCGGGAGCGCATTCGAATGGGGAGCCAGGCGATGCCTGGTTTTCAATATGGTCTCGATCCCAAGCAACTCGATCGCGTTATTGCCTACCTCAAGACCTTGAGGTGAGGAGGAGCTACCAGTGCGCAATCCCAAAATCGCGGTATTGACGATTTGTCTCCCTGCTGCAGCGGTGTTACTCGCCGGCGCGCTGCTGGCGGCGCAGGGACGTGCTGCCGCCACGATTCAGGGGACCGTCAAATCGGCCGACGGTAAACCGATGGAGGGCGTCGTCGTGTCGGCCCGGGCGTCCGACAAGACGTTCACTACCTCCGTGTTCACCGACCAGCGTGGACGCTACATATTCCCTGAGCTCGATGCCGGTCGCTACACGCTCCGGGCTCAAGCCGTGGGTTTTGAAGCGGCGAAGGCCGAATTCGAGCTGAAGGGCGACGTACGGGCGGAACGCAACGTGATGCTGCGGCCGACGGCGGACTTTGCGCCGCAGCTCGATGGAATCGCGTGGCTGGCGTCGCTGCCTGAGAAAACGCCGCAGGATCTGCGAATGAAGCATGTCTTCCAGCGCAACTGCACGGGTTGTCATCAGCCGAGCTTCGTGCTGCAGAACCGGTTTGACGCGAAGGGATGGGGCATCATCATCGACCTGATGGCGCGAGGGGTTCCGCCGGCACCCAAACTGCCGACCCAAGGCCCGAACGCTACGATGCTTCAATACAGAGATGAACTTGCGGAGTATCTGAGCAGGGTTCGGGGCGTCACCGATCTCGCTGAGTTCAAGATTCCGCCACGGCCGACAGGAGAAGCCACTCAGGTTGTCATCACGGAGTATGAGCTTCCGTGGCCGACTCGGCCCGGATTCGTCATGCCTCACAACGGATCTGATTGGTCCGAGGGGACGCCTTCTCGGTACGAAGGGCGCTCGGCGCACGATGTCCGGGTCGACAGCAAGAGCAATATCTGGTTTGGTGACGATAAGACTCCGGGACGCACCATCGGAAAGCTGGATCCCCAAACCGGCAGAGTCACCGAATTCGTTGCCCCCGACGACAAGGGCGTGGCGTTTGCCACGTACCTAATCGTGCTCGATCCGCAAGATAATATCTGGTCGATCGGCCAAGGAAACTTCCTGAAGTTCGACACTCACACAGGGCAGTTTCAGTTGTTCCCGCGTGAGCCGGGCATTCCCCGTCTCTCCGCTCATATGGCCATCGACTCTAAAGGCAACCCCGCGGTGGAAGCTGGTGAGAGCATTGTGAAACTGGACGCCGCAACCGGCAAGCATACGGAGTACAAACCGCTCACCACAAAGCAAGCGACCTACGGCCTCGCCGCCGACGCAGACGACAACATCTGGATGGCCCAGCCCGGCGGCGATCGGCTGATGTACGTGGAGAACAAGACGGGCAAGGTCGGCGAGGTGCTGTTCGAGGCGCGCCGTGAGCCATGGGTTACGCCGAAGGACGTCCATATAGCTCAGACGATGGAAGCAAATGTGAACTTTGGATGGCCGCAGGGGAAAGATCCCCGCCGGTTGAGTGCGGATCTCCGCGGCACTACATTGTGGGTCGCCCACTTCAACTCCGATGAGCTGGCGAAAGTTGACATTCGTGGCAAGCGGGTGGAGAAAGAGTATCCGGTCCCCACCAGGTACAGCGGCCCCTATGGTACGGAAGTCGACAAGAATCACATGGTCTGGGTGCAGATGCTCAATGGCGACCGCATTGGCAAGTTCGATCCGAAAACCGAGCGGTGGGTTGAGTATCAATTGCCCACGCGTAACACCCAAATGCGCCATCTCACAATTGACAATCGAACGGACCCTCCCACTGTCTGGGCTCCTTACGGCGGGACGAACAAGATAATGCGGATGCAGATCCGGGCCTTCTCGGATTCCCGCGGGGCGAAATGACGCCGCAGAGGATTGTGAGCCTGGAAAGGGCACGGCCGGCCGCGCCCTGTCCTTCGCCAAAAAGGATCCGGCGTCGGCTTGGATACGCGTCCCGGAGTCGGCGACGTCAGGAACTCGATTGCCGACGTGACGGGCGGTGGGTGTGCCGGCTCATACGCGGTCCGAGATCTCGCATGTTCGCTGGCCTTGGCCTATCGCGGACATCATGACCTGGTCCTCGAGAACCTCGCCCTCCGCCAGCAACTCAGCGCGTTGAAACGCAGAGGCGCCCCTCCAAAGCTTCGGCGGCGGGACCTGTGCTCCGCAAATATGACATCCGGACTGTCGATTCGGGCCCAGCACGAATTCCACACGGTGGGGGAACGGTCGCCAAGCCGGTGCGTATCAGCAGGTCATCAGCTCCCCGAACGATGTCGGGTTGCTGCGACGCCAATTCTGGGCGGGCTGCACCATGAATATCGCCTGGCACGCGAGGCGGCGTGACCGGCCACAAGCAGTTTCTCGAACCTGCGACCCCCGGCTACAAAGACCTGTGATCTATCCAGCTGAGCTACGGGCGCGCGCCTGATCAGCATGGTTGGTACGCCGCTAAGATGATGTCGTTGAGTGGCTTGCCTCTCAGCGGCTCTCGTCAAATACGGCCTCTTCTGGGACGCTCGGGGGCCCAACGTGACAACACGGTGGATTTCTAACTCCCGTAGAAGCGCAGACCCAGCCAGACTTCGCTCGGCTTCGCCCGAACGAGTGCCCGTCCCATTCCAACGACCCGTGCGTCCGGTAGGATGGACGTATGACCTTCCTGCGCCTCCGCCTTGCCCTTTGCGGTGTGCTCGCCAGCGTGCTTGCCGCCGCAGGACTGATCGCATCTGCCCAGACGCCGTCCGCCAGGCGCGAGACGTCCGCGGCGTCGGTCGCATCCTACGGCCTTTCGGACCAGATGCCGGTGGATCCGGAAGTCGTCGTCGGCACGCTGCCGAACGGCCTGCGCTACTACGTGCGCGCAAACGGGAAGCCCGGCCGCCAGGCCGAGTTGCGGCTGGTGGTCAAGGCCGGTTCGGTGCTCGAAGACGCCGACCAGCGGGGGCTGGCGCACTTCGTCGAACACATGGAGTTCGAAGGCACCCGGCACTTTCCGCAGCAGAGCCTCGTCGGCTTTCTGTCGTCGCTCGGCTTGAGTATTGGTCCGGACGCGAATGCAGCGACGAGCTTCGACGACACGCAGTACACGTTGCGCGTGCCGACCGATGTGCCGGGCGTCCTCGATCGCGCACTCCTTGTCCTCGAGGACTGGGCGCAAGGCGCTTCGTTCGAGCAGAGCGGCATCGATCGCGAGCGCGGCATCGTCCTCTCGGAATGGCGGATGCACCTTGGCGCGGACGAGCGAACGCAGGACAAGATCCGCCGCGTGCAGCTCGAAGGATCGCGCTATGCGGATCGACCGCCCATCGGCAACCCCGACATCGTCGAGCACGCGCAGCGTGAGCAGCTGACGCGGTTCTACCACGATTGGTACCGTCCGGATCTGATGGCGGTGATCGTCGTGGGCGATATCGATCGTGACGCCGTCGCGGTGATGATCAAACAGCATTTTTCGTCTCTCTCCAACCCGGCGCCTGAGCGACCGCGGCCCGCGTTCGACGTGCCGGACCACCCGGCCACACGCTACGCCGTCGTCACCGACAAGGAGACTACCGGGACCAGCGTCCGAGTCAGCGATCTTCGGCCGGCGCGCAACCAGGGGTCGGTCGGCGGTTATCGCGAGATCATGCTCGACCAGTTGTTCGCCGCCATGCTCGACGCCAGGCTCGGCGAACTCAGCCAGGGCGCGAATCCGCCATTTCTCAACGCGGCGGCGGACCGTGGGCTGTTCCCGGCGCCGAGGACGAGGGACGAGGCGGTCCTCCAGGCGCTCGTGTCGAATGACGGCGTGGCGCGCGGCCTTGACGCGCTCGTAACCGAACTCCAGCGGGTCGCACGGTTCGGCTTCACGGTCACCGAACTTGACCGCGCGAAGCAGGCGATGATGCTCGGCTTCGAGCGCGGGGTGACGGAGAGTCCCGACCGTGAGTCCGAGAGCCGCGCCAACGAGTACACGCGGAACTTCCTCGAGGAGGAAGCGTTGCCCACGATCTGGCAGGAGCTCGCGTTCCACCGGCGGTTTGTCCCGGGTATCACGTTGAGTGAGGTCAACGCGCTGGCGGGGGCCTGGTTCCCCGACCGGAATCGGCTCGTTGTGGTGTCGGCTCCGAACGCCGCGGGTGTCGTCCTGCCCGACCAGTCGCAGCTCGCCGCCGTTGTCAGGACCGCCTCGGCGAAGCGGCTGAAACCGTATGTGGACGGCGGCGCGGGGCAAGTGCTCATGGACGCGCGGCCCACGCGCGGCAGCGTCGTGAAGACAACACTCCGACCCGAGGCCGGGATTACCGAGTGGACGCTGTCGAACGGTACAACCGTCGTGCTCAAGCCGACCACGCTGAAGGAAGACCAGATCCTCTTCCGGGCGGTGGCCCCTGGGGGCACATCGCTGGCGAGCGACGACGATTTCCTTCCCGCCCGCGTCGCGGACGACGTGATCCCCGCTGGTGGCGTCGGGCGCTTCAGTGCCGTGGCGCTCGACAAGCTCCTCGCCGGCAAAGCAGTCGCCGTCAGGCCCTTCATCAACGAAATCGACGAGGGGATGGGGGGCGGGAGCACGCCGCAGGATCTCGAGACGATGTTCCAGCTCATCTACCTACGATTCACGAAGCCGCGCGCCGATCCGACGGCGTTCGCCGTGATGACATCGCAGGCGCTGGGGCTGCTGGCGAACCAGATAGCGAGCCCGGACGTCGTGTTCAACCAGGCCATCGACGCCACCCTCAGCCAGAACAGCCCTCGGCGGCACTCCGAGACGTCTACGACGGTGGGGCAGTGGAATCTCCAGAAGGCACTGGCGTTCTACAAGGCGCGCTTCGCAGACGCGAGTCACTTCACCTTCGTCTTCGTCGGCAGCTTCACGCCGGAAACCATCCGGCCGCTTGTCGAGACCTACCTCGCCAGCCTGCCGGCGACTCAGGCACACGAAACATGGCGAGATCTCGGTATCGCACCGCCCAGAGGAGTCATCGAGAAAACGATCGAGAAGGGAATTGCGCCGAAGAGCGAAGTGGCGATTGTCTTCTCCGGGCCGTTCGGCTACGACGATGCGAACAGGCTGGCGCTTCGGGCGATGATCCTCGTGCTCCAGTCGCGGCTGAACGACGCGATCCGGCAGGACCTCGGGGGCACCTACAGCATCACCGCAACCCCAGAGACGGAGAAGTTACCGAGGCCTGAATACCGTGTGCGGATTGATTGGACATGCGACCCTGCCCGCACGGCGAGTCTCGTGCAGCGCGTCTTCGAGGAGATCGCGTTCGTCAGGGCGACGCTGCTCTCGCCGGAGCAGGTGGTCCGTCTCCGCGACGTCCTCCTGCGGGAGTTCGATAGGAACAACCAGGATAACGGCTATCTCCTCAGCCAGATCTCACGCCGCTACGAGGAGGGCGACGCGGCGGACGTCGCAGCGGTGGGCCAACTGCCGGCGCAAATCTCGGCGCTCAGCGGCTACGCGATCCAGTTGGCCGCGCAGACCTACCTGGATAGCGCGAACTACGTGAAGGTCACGCTGATGCCCGAGACGAAGTAGCGCCGCGTGGAGGTCATGACCCTCTGACTTGATCGCCGCAGACGACCGCCTGCGCAGAAGACCCGAGCACGATCGACAGCAGGTGGATGATGGCGCCACGCGATACGATCGCCATGAACCAGTTGCGGAAAGCGTCCCGAGGTTGCAGTGTGACAGGTCGAAGCCAAACAGCTGATACCACTCGGCGAACGATCCTCGCCGAAGAATGACTTCAGCACGGCCGTTCGAGATGGCGTGCCGATCTCGACGAAGGTTCTTCCTCGCTGGCGAGAATCGTGCCGCTCCACATCGTAATCGATTGAGGCTGATGCCAGGGTGCCGGCTCTGCCGTAGGCAGACGCACTGTTCCAACTCAATTCGTCGTCGCCGGTTTCGCCTTCGCCACGACGCGCAAGGCACGGTGGATCGCGGCGATGAGCGGCCAGTCGGGTGCGACGGAGGGCGACAGGAATCTTCATCCGACTGCCGCGCATGGGTGTAGGATGTCGCCAAGCCTGGACGTCAAATCGGAAGTGTTTGGATGAACTGTCTCATGCGAATCACACGACTCATTGTACCGTTCGCGCTGTTGTTTACTCCTGGCCTGGGGGCTCAGAATCCTCCCGCGCCCGCCGCGATCGCTCCGCGACTCGACACGCCGCAGGCGCGCGTGATTGTGGCAACGCTCCAGCCGCGGACGCCGTCGATAGCCAAGAACGGACATGCCACGAACCGTGTGCTGATCTA
>JBGPJH010000163.1:0-7654 GCA_041485305.1 Vicinamibacteria bacterium
CCTCGGTGCCGCTGACGATGAGCCGCTTCAGCGCCAGCTCGGTGGTTCGCACCGACGACTGCGCCGCGACGAGGTTCTGCCGCTGCGTGGCCGCCTGTGCCTGGGCCTGCACGACGTCGATCGGCGCCATCGTCCCGACCTCGACGCGCGTCTGGTTGTCTCTGACGAGTTGCTCGGCCAGCTCCACCGACCGCTGAGCCACGTCGACAGATTGAATGGCAAACACGTAGTCCCAGTACGCGTTACGCACATTCGACAAGGTGTTGATGATGGTGGCCTGAAGCTGGGACTCCGAGATGTCCTGATTGAGCTTCGTGACAACCAGCTGCTGGCGGGTCGAGTCGGTCTTGAAGCCGCGGAGCAGCGGCTGAGTGTATTGTGCCGACCAGTTCGCGTTGAAGACGGGGTTGAACAGCGCCGTCCGGTTGGTGGTGGTCTGTCGGCTGTTGTTGAGGAGGACGGCAAACCCTCCGCCGCCACGCGAGAGGTTTTGGGTCAGACCGCCGTTGTAGGTGTCGAAGGTGGTGTCGACGCCAGAACCGGCTTGCGCGCCTCCTGCAATCGACGTCGTTGCCGGATTGGTTGCTGCCTGAGAAGCCATCTGCGAGGTGACCGTGGGCTTGTACGCGGCGTGAAGGCTGGCGATCGAGAAGTCGAAGGTCTGCGGGTTGAGCCGCTGGACGGCGATATCCAGGTTGCGCTCCAGCGTCAGCTTCACCGCGTCGTCGAGCGAAAGGGCCACGCTTACGCGCGCTTGCCCGGTCGGCGACGCCGGTGGCACCGAGCCATCAGCCAGCGTGACGCCGACGCGCTCGGCGGCCGCACGAATAAGCTGCTGGATTCGCTCGTCTGTGGTCTTCTGTGCGGAAACCTGCGAGCCGATCGTCAGCACGATCGACGCACACGCGACGATCCATCTCAGTTCAGTCCGTGTCATTTCTGAATCCTCGAAGTCAGGGGGAGCGCTATTCCTCGTGGCGTGTTGGCGGTTCGGTTGGCCGCGCGCGCAGGTCCTGCAGCCAGCGATCGTGGAGTGCCTTGAAGCGGACTCGCTGTTCCTGCGACAGGACTTTCAGCATCTGCACGAGCATCAACGACCGTGTCTTATTTGCGGTCGCACGCGCGGTTTCGACGCGGTCAATCTCGCGCGTCAGGAGGGCCTCATCGGCATCCTTCTGAATCAAGTGCGACAACTTGTCCTCGAGCTTGGACAACTGCTCCCACTCCTGGCGAAGCTCAGGTCGTGTGGCCTCCCAAATCTTGTCGATCCGCATGCCCTGGTCGGCCGTCAGTCCAAGATCCTTCTTGAACTGCTCCGACTTCCACCAGGCGGAGGACGGCCGAGTAGGCGGAGGCGGCGACTGCGCCTGGACCAGGCCAACGGCTGCCAGCGAGAAAACCGCATGCGGTAGCCAGTGGCGCAGGAACGTTGTCATCGGCAGACCTCGGAAAAGCTTCCCTGATCAAAATACGATGTGCTGCCTGGATGTGTTTAGTGCCGGAGCGGCACGGTTGCCCGTCCTTCAATCTGTGCAATTCTATCGCAGACGGTCGTCCCTTAAGGCACTGATATATAAGGAATTAAAAAGGAATTTAAAGGTGCCATGGGGCTGCCCGCGGTGCTGCGCTCGAACGCCGAGCAGAATGACACGTCCGCGTCCCAGAGGCGCGTCGACGACCGCCGCCTGGCCCGCGAGAAGCGGCTCTCCCAGCATCCAGCCACTCATGAGCAGACCGCTCGCCGGATATCGGGCCACGACCCGCGGCGACAGTGGGCTCGACCGAGTCCCCGGCTCGAGGGCGAACGCCGGGCTGTCGCCGACAAACGCCTGCGTCTGTGCCGGCAGCCCGTACGCGATCGGGTGGGTCGGATCGACATTGACACTGAGAATCGCCCCTGGCACGTTGAAGTCCGACGCACGCTGCCCCGCTGTCACGTCGCGAACCGGCAAGCCGAACGCGGCGAGCGGCAGTTCGGCCGCCCGGCCGAGCGCGACAACGGTCCCCCCGCCTTCGACGAAGCTTCGCAGGTTCGTGACGCCGCGTTCGGTCATTCCTCCGGTGTATTGCGCCGGCATGGTGCCCGGTCGGAGCCCGTCGCGCATCTGCCGATAGGTGGCATCGGGGAGCACGAGGACATCGAACTTGTCCGCGAGGCCACCCGTTCGGACAGCGGCGTCATGAACGCGAGCATAGGGAAACTCGAACTGCTCGAGGACCCACCGGGTCCAGCCCTCATCCATGTTGCCGCCCCACTGGTGGTACACGCCGATGCGAGGCGCAGTCACACGCACAGCCGCCGATGGGCGCTCCTCGACAGCAGCAAGGGTCAGGCCGAGCGAACGCGCGGCCGCCTCCACCCGCGTCGCGTTTCCCGCGCGGGGCTGGACCACGAAGGCGCCCGCCGGCCATCGAACGCCGGGCAGCTCCAAGGGGACAGGGACACGAAACACTATCTCTCCGGCGCCGAGCAGGCGGTTGACGGCGATGAAGGAGTCGTTGGCTCGTGGATCCAGCGCCAGCGCGGCCCCTGTCGCCGCCGGGATCCTCGGTTCCGGCACCGGCGCGACGCCAACTCGCTCGGTCGGGACCACGACCGGCGTGGCGACTCGATCGACCTTCACCCCCATCTGGTACGAGAGCGTCCAGCCGGTGATGTCGTACGGCGCCTTGGGCGGACCGCCAGGGTAGAGCCGGACGTCCGGATAAACCTGGGGTGTCAGGAGATCTTTGACGTAGGGCTCGAATGGTTGCGCCCCTCGAATCACGAAGGTTCCAGCCTCATAGTGCGATTGGCCAACGTGGAACGGCGCGGTCGCTCGGTCCACGTCCACGCCGCCGAGACGGAGCGTGTTGACGAGTTTGACGGCCGTACCCGGATCCCACTGAGCCGCCGAAATCAGAAACGTCTCGTGCTGATTGGCCACCACGGCGTCGCGCCCCATCCGATAGCCGTTGTAGAGCCAGTCCGAGCGACGTTTTGCGGCGATGTCGAGCACGGCTGTCGATGTCGTGACCATGTAATCGCAGCTCTGTCGCATCTGCCACGTACCACCTTGATAGGGGCTCGGGTAGCCGGGCGAGGGCGACAGAGTTGACGCCCCGTTCGCGAACTGACGCGGGAACGTACTCGGGTCGTTCATCCCTGGCGTTGCGGACGGGTGCGCGGTTTCAGTCAGGATGCCAACCATGTTGTGGAAATACGGTACGGTTCTCATCCCGCCGTTCCACCACGCATCGAAGCCGACTCGGGAGATGACCCCCCGTTTGCCTTCGCGATCCAGCCGGCGCAGCATGGCGTCGCCAATCAGATTCACGCCGTGCATGACAGCCGGTTGGATGTTCGGGTTCGTCGGATCGTCGAAGGGTGGAACGAAGATGCGCGAGGGGTATGGCCCCGACTGGTGCTGGTCGTAGACGATCTGCGGAAACCATTCCGCGTACAGCTGCCGCGCGGCGTTGCGCGTTTCGGGCTGCGTCATCATGTACCAATCGCGGTTGTCGTCGTGGCCGGCATACACATGCCACAGCTCGGGCAGGCGGCTTTCCCACTCTGTGCCAACGTTCCGCATATACCAGTCAGCGACCATCGTCGTGCCGTCCGGATTCATGTTGGGGACGAGCAGGAAGATGACGTTGTCGCGGATGGCGCGCATTTCCGCCGATTCGTCGGCCACCGCCTTGTAGGCCACGAGCGGTGCGGTCTGCACCTGGGCCACCTCGGAGGAGTGCAGGCCGAAATCGATCCAAACGACGGCTTTCCCCTGGCGCGCCAGGGCGCGGGCCTGCTCGTCGGTGAGCGGCCGTTCGCGATCGCGAGTGAGGGCGAGCGAGCGCGAGATCTCCTTGTACCGGTCGATGTGGCGCATGTTCTTCTCGGACGTGACGATCGCCATGAGCTCGGTGCGACCTTCGACCGTTCGACCGATGTCAACCAGATGCACGCGGTCGGGGGCAGCGGCAGCCAGGGCGCGGAAGTACGCTGCGATGGCTTCGTAGGTGGCCAGCTTGTAGTCGGCGCAGGGCTCAAAGCCCAGAACCGACTGAGGGGCTGGGATGCGAGGTTCGAGCCCCCGGGGTGCCGCCGAGACCATGACCACCGCGGCACACGCTCCCATGGAGGCGAGAAGCCGCGGGATCATCATCCGCCGGAGAAGGCCACGAGCTTGGCGATCGCGGCTCCGACCAGATTGTCAGGGGTCGAGGCACCCGAGGTCAGCCCGACCGTGACGGCGCCCGACGCGGGCAGCCAGCTCGTCGTCGTCCCCTCGGTTTTCGACCCGAGCGGCCGATGCCGGATCTGGTCTCGCGACACCAGACAGTCTGGGTCGGCCACGTGGAAGGTTGGGCAGGACGCGGCGCAGATTCGTGCGAGGTTGGCCGTGTTGCTGCTGTTGTACCCGCCGATAACGACCATGAGGTCGATTGGCTGGTCCCGCAGCAACGCGACGACCGCATCCTGACGATCCTGCGTCGCGCTGCAGATCGTGTCGAACGCCTGGAAGTGTTGGGCGAGGTCGTCAGCGCCCCAGCGCTCGAGCATCGCGGCTCTCAGCATGTCGCCGATGGCCAGCGATTCCGACATCAACATCGTCGTTTGATTAGCAAGGCCGACCCGGTTGAGGTCGCGATCGGGATCGAATCCCGAAGATGCGGCGCCGGCGAATCGACCGAGGAACGCCTCGCGACCGCCACGGCGACAGATATAGTCGCAGACGATCGAGGTTTCGCGGTCGTCGAACACGACGAGGTAGTGTCCCCCGTAGCCGACAGCATGGGATGCGGTGGCCTGCGTTTCCTCGTGCCACTTCTTGCCGTGGATGACCGACGTGTAGCCGCCCTCCGCGTAGCGCCTGACGTTCTTCCAGACATTCAAGACAGACCCGCACGTCGTGTCGATCAACGTGCAGCCGCGTTGTTCGAGCTTCTGCAGCATGGAGACGGTGACGCCGAACGCCGGCAGGATGACGACGTCGGAGGGGTGGAGCTCGTCGAGGCTGTCGGGGGCATCACTCAAGAAGCCGATTCCCATGGCCCGGAGCTCGTCGTTGACATGAGGGTTGTGGATGATCTCGCCGGTCAGGCAGACCCTCCGGTCGGGGAACCGCTTCCGCGTCTGATAGGCGTAGTCGACCGCGCGGTCGACCCCGTAGCAGAACCCGAACTCCCGTGCGAGATGAATCGTCAGACGGCCCGCACGATGGGTGAAATCGTTCGCCTTGATGCGGTCGACGAGGTCGCTGTGATAGCTCTCGGCCAGGATGCCGGCGACGGCGTTCTTGAGGTCGAGACCCTTGCGGAAGATCAGAGACGCCAACTTAGCGCAGCTGGTTGCTGATACCCCGCGTGTGCGGAGTCAACGCGTCGAAGGGCACCAGCTCGCCTGTGCTCGGGCGTTCCAGTGCTAGCTCGAGGTCCGAGAGAAACGCATCGTCGTCGGGCAATTCTCTGATGGCTGCCGGGACGCCTGCCCGTCCGGCGGCCGCAAGCGACGGATGAGGCGAGCCCAACTGTGGGTTGGCGGACGTCAGCGACAATCTGCGCCGCCCGCTACCGTCGGAGAACATTCCGCCAACCGCCACGCCCACGAACAGCCCGACGGCCGCGGCGGCCGCAAGCCACCGAGGGGCGACGCGGAGGGACCCCCCGCCGATTGTCCGACCGATGCGCCCCGGGAAACTAATCACGCGTGCCTGGCGTCCCATGTGCTCGATGCGACGCAGAATCTGGTGCTGCTGCTGCCGCAGCCGGTCGATAGTGAAGAGCTCGTCTGCTTCGGCCTCGGCGTCCGTGCGAATCGTGTCCAACAGCTGCGTCAAGGTCGTGTAGCGGCCGCCGCACTCGTCGCAAGCGGCCAGATGCTCTGCTGTTGGAGGGTCGAACGGCTCGCCGGTGCGCTCCGCGGCGTAGCACTCGAGAAGTCGATCGTCGTGGAGGTGACGCGTGCGCATGGTCACGCCTTGCCTTCGAGGATAGCGCGAAGTTTCCGTGCGGCCCGGAACAGATGGACGCGAATGGTGGACTCGTTCAGGCCGGTCATCGCGCTGACCTCGCGGGCCGTGCAGTCGGCGTAGTGGCACAGCATGAAGACCGTGCGCTGCCGGCCGTCGAGCTGGTCGACCGCTGAAGCCAGGCGCGCGCGCCGCTCGCGGGCGAGCAGTCGCTGCTCTGGATCGGGTGGGGAGGAACCGCCCAGTGAACGCTGGGACTCGCCGAGGCCGCCCTCATCGGCTGGGACGAACCAGCGCTCGCGCCGGGCGCGCGCCTTGCGCCGGTCGAGGCAGCCATTGATGAGAATCCGTGTGAACCACACCTCGAACGGCCACGCCTCGCGATAGGACGTGATGTGGCTGAAGACTTTGACGAACGCATCCTGAACCGCTTCGTCGGCTTCTGAGCCGTCGCGGAGGTACTGGAACGCGATGCGCGAGGCTCGTCGTTGGTGCAGCGCGACCAGCGCGGAGAACCGCTCGCGCGCCTGATCCATGGCGCCCCGTCCAACCAGCTCGCGAATCTCGATGGCCAGCCGCGTGTCGTCCGCTGCTTGGGCCGGGGTTGGACGCCGTCCGCTGGGGGGAGGATCGGGAGCAGGGGACCACGAGTCGCCGCCCTCGGCCTGGGGAAGAATGCGCGGTTCACTCATAGGATTACGTACGCAACCCAACGCACGTTTACAGTCTACCGCGTTCCTGGCCATCACGCCGCTCGTTGACGGGACCGAATGATGCTAAATTGGCGTATCCTGCCGGCCCTCCGCATATCAGTGACCCGTCGTGCAAGCCCGTCGCGCCCGCAGGGAGCGAGCCGCCCGGCCGGGCAGGCGCGTCGGCCGAGCATACCTGGAGTACCGGAGCATCCGGAGTGGCAACCTGACGCGCCGGGATCGCCGAACGCCGCCAGCCGTGCGCCGGCTGCTAGGAGCTGTCCATGAGTTCGAGCGTTGAGCAGGGTCGTTCTCTTGGCGAACTGGGCATCGGAGGCGCTCGCCTGCACTGGAACCTGTCAGAGCCTGTTCTCTACGAAGAGGCCGTTCGGCGTGAGGAAGCGTTGATCGCGGCCGACGGGCCGTTGGTCTGTCGAACCGGTCAGCACACGGGGAGATCCCCAAACGACAAGTTCTTCGTCAGGGAGCCGTCGAGCGAGAAGCATATCGCGTGGGGCGGTCCCAACCGTGCCATGAGTGTCGAGCACTTCGACGTCCTCCAGCGCGACCTGTTCGCCTCGTTGCGCGAAACCGAGCTCTTCGTACAGGACTGTCATGCGGGAGCCGATCCCGTCTACCGCCTCCCGATCCGAGTGGTCAGCGAGTATGCCTGGCATTCGCTCTTCGCCCGGAACCTGTTCCTGGTCGACGCGGTGCCGGGCCACCAGGCCCCTCAACTCACCATCGTGGATTCGCCCAGCTTCCGCGCCGATCCCGCGCGGCATGGCACCAACTCCGAGGTCGTCGTGGTGCTCAACCTCGCCAAGCGCCTGGTCCTGATCGGCGGGACCAGCTATGCGGGCGAGATCAAGAAGTCGGTGTTCAGCACGCTCAACTACTTGCTGCCACTGCGCGGTGTGCTACCGATGCATTGCTCAGCCAACGTCGGGTCTACAGACGACGTGGCGTTGTTTTTCGGCCTCTCAGGGACCGGCAAGACGACCTTGTCCA
>JBGPJH010000164.1:0-7619 GCA_041485305.1 Vicinamibacteria bacterium
ACCAGCAGCACCAATCCCGAAAGGGCGGAAAGGCCAATAAGGAGTTGTTCCGTGCGTTGGCTTCCGAGCCAGACGACGAGGATCAGGCTCGCACCGAGCGAGCCGATGATGGCGCCAAGGGTGTTGGCAGCGTAGACGCGGCCAACGAGCCTGCCAGAATCCTCGTCGCCCGACGCGAGGGATGCGAGCGCCAGGGGAAAACTCGCGCCCCACAAGATCGAGCCCGGCAAGATGGCGTACAGGCAGCGCACCAGATCGAGCTGAAACTGGAAGGAAGGGTTGGTCGAAATTGACGGATTGATCGGCCAGTACGGCAGCGACTGGGCGAGCGTCCAGGCGGTCCACGCCATGGCAGCACCGAGCGCAAGCTGGCACCAGGCGAGTGCGAGGCGTGGGCGTTTCAGTCTGCGGGCGAACGCCGAGCCGACCGAGCTGCCGAGACCGAGCCCGGCAAGAAACACCGCCAGAATGAGCGAGAACGCGTAGACCGTTGCCCCGAGCAGCAACGAAAGCAGACGCGTCCAAATCACCTCACAGGCGAGCGCGGTCAGACCCGACAGCCCGATCGCGAAGTAGACGGTGTAGACGCCGCTGGAACGGACGGTCGATTGCGCAGCCTCGGTCGCCGGCTCGTGAGGTACCCACGAGGCGACGGCCATTGCCGAGACAGCGACCGCCAGGTTCAACCCGACCGCGACGTAGGTGGTGATCGAGACGTCGTAGGCCGACAGCAGGTAGAAACCAGCGAGGAGGCTACCGACGACGGCGCCGGCCGTGTTGCCGCCGTAAAAGAAGCCGAGCCACGAGACACCTTCCGGCGTCGTTTCAACCCATCGCGCCACGGCCGGAAGCGTCGCCCCCATCAGCATGGTGGGTGGGAGGAGACAAATCCCTGCCGCGAGTCCCCGAAAGAGAATGCCGACGACTCCGCTGCCGGCCCACGCTGTGTACGCGCCGCCGACAAGGGGCATGCCGAACAGGATCAGCAGACCCATCGCCCCGATGCCGAGCTCGAGCCAGGCGTACATCCGCAGCGGGTGCGCGTCGGGTCCGACAAGGCGCGGCAGCAACAGGCTGCCGAGACACATGCCGCCCATGAACGTCCCGAGCAACACGGCCATGGATACCGCCGAGGATCCGATGACCAGCTCGAGCAGCTGAAACCACACGACCTCGTAGATGAGGGCCGCGCATCCGCTGCCGGCAAACAACAGCAGAAGCGCCGGCAGGAAACGCCGCGACCTCATGATCCCGTTGCGCGATCCCAGTCGCCCCGCAGAAACGCCCCCGCCGTCTCGACGAAGGCCGGCGCCAGGTCGCCAAAGATTGGTCCGTGAGTCCCGTTGGGCACCACCCACAGGTACGACCGCGGGATGGCCTGGTACAGCTCGAGAGCAAGATGCGCCGGATAGAGAAAATCGCGGTCGCCCGACACGATGAGCGTCCGCGCCGTGATCGTGGACAGCAACGGGGGCGTGAAGTTCATGTCGTCGTAGCTGTCCTTGAAGTCGTTACCCTGGGTCCAGAGCGCACGGATCTGATCGTCTCCGCGGACGTGGCGCTGCCGCATGATCTGCCACTCGCCCTCGGTGTGTGATTCGACCGTCGCCCGACGCATGAATGCCCGGGCCTGCTCCGGAAAGTAGGGCGCCGCACTGACCAGCACCATCGCCTCGATTCTCGACGGCTGCTCGGTGGCCATGTGGAGCAGCGTCTTGGCGCCGCAGCTCAAGCCGATTGCCCGACAGCGGTCGACGCCGAGATGGTCCAGCAGCGCGAAGACGTCCAACGCCGCCTGGCGATGGGTGAACCGATTCGATGGGTTGGTCGATCGGCCATGACCCCGCAGGTCGGGGGTGATCGTGCGATAACCCTGTGGCCGTTCCTTGAATACATACTGCCAGTCTCGGCCGCAGCCCGTGAAGCCGTGGAGAAGCAGCAGGGGCTCGCCCTCGCCGTCGGCCTCGAAGAACATGTCGATGCCGTTGGTCTCGAGTGTGTTCGTCATAGCAAAACAAAGGGCGGCGGCCCGGAGACCGTCGCCCATCGTAGAACCTCTCGCGGCTGCCGAGCGGTGGCTATTTCAGGTGTTTGCTCACGAGCTTCGTCATCGCGAACATGTTGACCGAGGCCTTGCCGCCAAACACGGCCTTCAGGTTGGCGTCGGCGTTGATCATGCGCCTGTTCTTCTTGTCCTGCAGGCCGTTCTTCTTGATGTACGCCCACAGTTTCTTGGTCACCTCGGTGCGCGGGATCGGCTTCGCGCCGACAATCGCCGCCAGCGTCTCGCTTGGCGTCACCGGCCTCATGAAGGCCGCGTTCGGTTTTCGGCCCGTGGTCGTCTTCCCAGTCTTCTTTGCCATGCGATCTCCTCTGAACACGTTCGTGAGCGTGGAACGAGCGTACCATGAAATCGCCCCTCCTGCTCAGGCACCACCCGCACATCCTCCAAACCCGGACGGCCCTTTGAGTTCGGCACTGGATGGTTGCGCCTGAATCAGTGGTAGTGGGAATCCATCTCGCCGGCCGGGATGGCCACTTTGAGGGCGTTGGCTTTGGGGGGAATGGGGCAATTGTAGTGGTCCGAAAACGCGCAGGCCGGGTTGTACGCGAAGTTGAAATCGAGAAGGTAACGGCCGTCCGCCAACTTCTTCACGTCGACATACCGCCCCAGCGAATAGCTCGCCTTCCCCGTCGTCTCGTCGCGGAAGAAAAGGCTGATGTCGTTCTCGCCTACACCCGGCTCCAGCAGCCGAACCGCCTCGAGCCGGCACGGTGTCTCGCCCACCATGAACTCGAACCAGCCAACCTTTTGAGCCCGCCGCTGACTGCCGCGCGTCGACATGATGGTGACCGTTTCGGATTTCGGATTGGGCGTCAGCGGCAGCTCGAAGCGGTAGTTGAGATCGATCGGAAAGTAGCTGAGGCCCTTGTACTCCTTGAACCTCGGGCTCTTCGGATCGAAGACGATGATGGCTGGAAACCGCTGATGGGAGAGCCGCACCGCGAAACGCCCGACCTGAATGTTGGAAGGCTCCACCGTGGCCTCGCGCTTGGGATCGGTGCCAACCCCGAAGCGTGCGTCGGCGTCGACGCCTTCGACGCGGAACCGATCGCCGTCGACGGTGACCCGCAGATGATGAGGCGAGACGGTGGCGTCGTCCAGGCGAACGTCGTTGTCCGGCGCCCGACCGAGCGTCAGCGTCTTCCTTTGCTCGAAATCACGCCGGACGACGGTGGCGAGGTAGGAGGTGGGATCGGTCCGCAGCCACTTCTGCGTATCCTCGCGGTCCTGTGTAATGTCCTTCCTCGCCGCGTCGGCAGCAGCCTTCGTCAGTTTGACCGGACGCGCAGGGGCGTCGGCCGCAGGCCCTGCGCCGGGGAAGCACAGTGATATGGCGCCCGCAACAACAAGCGCGCCGAGCGCACACGCAGTCCGGCTCAACGTGGTCCCACCTTATCGTCTCGTGCGATTGTAGCGCCGGACGACTTCATCAGATCGCCCATCTGGGATGGAAAACGCCGTGCCCTTCGCGCGCCTGACAACGTCGATGGGTTTACGCCTGGCACGTGGGACTACACCACGAACAGAGCCTCGAGAAAGGCCCGCCATTTTCTCTGGGTGCTGAAGCGCAGGTCCTTGTAGTCGGGCGAGTAGTCCGCGGAGTGCGGAAGGTAAATGGACACCCCGGTGGCTCGCGCCATCTTGGCGCCGCAGGTCGCGTTGTCGACGACGAATGAGTCGGGCGCGCCCGGATCGAGCGCGGCCTGGATGTGCGACACGGCCGCTTGCACGTCCGTATGGCGCGGAAGACGTTGGGCCAGTTGCGCGGCGAAGTCGCCCAGATCGACGTACTCGGGCATATCGAACTTCTGCGCTCGATCGCGGGAGAGGCTCACGGCACCGGCCACACCGTTCAGGTCGCCAGACAGGGCGTCGGCGAGCTCGTCCACGGCCGAGGCAATCGTCGAAATGTGACCCAGATCGAGGGCCGATTGCGTCACCGACTCGCCTTCTCCTCGGAAGTACCGGGCGTATTCGTCAACGATCAGGCGGGCGAGATCGACGGGGGCGGTCACTGGCTGTCGGACCAGCGAGTCGAGAATCTCGGCGTACGGCCAGCCGTCCACCGGTTCGGTCTCTTCTGACCCCACCATGAAACGGGCCGTGTCCTTCATCTCGTACGCGATTTCCAGCATGTTCATCAGGCAGGCGTCGCACCCGAGGATGTCCAGCTTGCGTCCCCGGGGCAGCGCCCGCGCGACCGCGCTGCGCAGCTCCTGGTTGTCGAGGTAGTCGTGGGATCCGCAGTCGATGGCGACCGCCCGGGCATGAACCGCTCGCCTGTGGTTCTTCCTGACGGTCGTCCGGAACAGGGCGCGCCTCAGCTGGTGCCGTCCGACCGCCGCCATTGGCTTCAGCGCGCGGATCGCGTCGTAGTCGTAGTCCAAGGGCAGATTTTCCCAGCCGCCGCCGTGATTCCAGACATCGAGCAGATAGTGCGTCGCCGGAAAGTTCTTCATTCCCCACTTCAGGAAGCTGGTCAGCACCCTCGGATCTCCGCAATCGAGGCCCGGCATTTCCTCGAGCATCCTCAACTTGTTCTTCTCGACCCGAAATCTCGTCGTCCGCCTCTCCTCTGTATCGAACTGGACGATGATATTGACCTCGCTCGTCGAGCCGACGCGTTTCATTTCCGCGAGATCGGCGCGACCGAATCCTTCGAGGTTGTTGTCGCCAGCCATGTACACCAGCCAGGTCCACTGCGCGGTTCCGTTCATGACGCCCACTCCCTTCGTCTGCTGCATGGTTGCCGTGAAGTCTTTCAACGACGCGAGCGCCGGTCCCCGGCGCGGCCCGCGTGACTCCGCATCCAAGGCACCTTCTGCCTGATGACGTGACGCGGCCCAACCACGCTCGGCCTCTGCTCGTAGCCAAGCGCGGCCAGTCGATCAGCCGCGAGCCGCGCCAACGCAAGAAAACTCGGGGCCCGTCCCGCGCTTCGGCTTTCGCGCAGAATCTTCGCGAGGGTGTAGGTGAAGGCTCCGTACGAGGCAGCGCCGTCTCGATGTTCGTACGACAGCTCGTGTTCCTGGCACGCCTCGAAGATGACCGGCAGATAGGGACCCAGGTGCCGAAGCTCCAGACGCTCGCGGTCGTACATCGCGTCGGGTAAACCGCGGAGAGACACCCCGCGACCCAGCCGACTCGTGACCTTCTTCCCGCCCATGTAAGGCGCGGCCGCCGTGGATCGGGCAAGCCGAGGGCTCGGGGACCTGAGCGTCCGCGTTTCCCACATGCGACGGTCGATGTTCCACCGGAGCGCCCGGTGCCGAATGTCGTCCGGCGGCTCGAGTCCACGCGGTCGTCGCCCTTCTCGAGCGATCCCACCTGAGTGGCAGCAGTCGAAGATCGCCACGAAGCGGCTGTCGTACGGGAGCTTGCTGTAGAACTCGACGAATTGTTTGTCCCGAATGGCGTGCTCCCAGGTCCAATCGAAGTCGTAGGGGACCAGGCATTCGTCGAGGTGATCGACCTCTCCATGAACCTCGTAGGTCGGGATCTGAGCTCCGTGGCCGGCATAAAACAGCACCCGTTGGGCACCGCCCGGCACATCGTCCAGTAACCAGTGGAACCGATCGAGAATGTTCGTCGTCGTCGCCCGGTCATCGAGCACGACTCGGATGTCCTGGGGTTCGAAGCCACACTCTTGCAGAACCGAGCTCATGAGGAAGACATCGTTGCCACAGCCCTCGAGCCTGTTCGCCGGGTTCGGGTAAGTGTTGATGCCGACCAGCAGGGCCCGACGATCCGGACGGCCCGCCACGGCGCGTATCGCTCCGATCTGGCGTCGGAACGATCGGACGCGAGCAGGGCGTGCGACTTCCAGCCAGACCCGCGCTTGCGTGCTGGCGTGGCCGAAGTACCAGAGCGGATCGTGATTCAGGACGTCTCTCGGCTTGTCGAATTCGGTCAGCACCTCGGTGAAATTCGGCGCGGCGAGCCCGATGCGCGCCGTGAACACATGATCCTGCGAGTTGTGCAGGTGGTACCACATGCGCGCGCCGAGCGGTTCGATCCGGCCGGCAAGGCAGCCGCGGACAAATGGACTGCCGATCTGGGAGCCGAACGTCACGACGATCCGGCCGGCCGCGACGTCGGGGTGACGGCGGAGCGCGTCGTAGCAGCCGAGCGACCCCAGACTGTGCGCGCACACGAGCCGGTAGTTGTCCCTGGCCATCGTGTCGAGCACGCGCCTCCTGAGGCGGTCGCGGAGATCCGCGTCGGACGCCCACTGGGCCAGCATGCCGGCGGTCCACCGAATGTGCTCCGGAATGTCGAACAGCCCCTTCGTGCCGACCAATAGATCGCCAGCTCCGTGCACGACTCCGCTGGCGAGCAAGCGTGCGAGCGCTCGGCCGTACATACCGAAATGACGGGGCGCGCGATCGAAGAGATCGTCGCAGTTCATGAACTCGAACTGGAGATCGAGATTGGGATTCCATCGGTGGATGCCCTCGCCAATCGCGTTTGTCCACGAAGGGACGAGCTCGCTGTCGATATCGCCGTGGCCAACGCCATGGACGCACAAGACGGAGAGGGCTGAGGGGGTTTCGATCACGCGCGGACGCTACTACGCGCACGCGAGAGGATCAATGCGAGGGGATCAAGAAGTGTGAAGCAGCCAACAACTTGGCCACGTGGTTAGAAGTACAGCCGCTCGCAGTTCATGTGATCAAAGTCAAGGCCTTCTGCCTGACCGCGCCAAGATGGTACGCCACGTGGGCGACCGCCGCGACCGCTCCTCCCACCGCGTCCTCGCTTGACATCGCGCCAGCTTCGACTGCCCGGCAGAGGTTCTCGTATCCAGAGCGAAGCTCTGTGCGCATCCGAGTCCACGCGGCTTCGTCCACCTCGCTCACGCGCCAGCTATCCGCCCAGTTTCGTCGACTCCGATCGCCGGCTATCCAGGCCGAGGAGGCTGCCAGGCTGAAAATCATGTGGTGCACGTGGGCGGCAATCGACGTTCCGCCGATCGGCCGAGACGCCTCCACGGCGCTCAACTTGCCGAGCGTGCCGAACCAGCCGGCATCCGCGCCGTGGTCCGTGAAGTAGCTCGAGCCCCCTGCGCCTTCGAACGCCTCCCTGATGACCGCGATCACCTGTCCGACGACGAGGATCGAGAGGTTCTCTGGCATCAACGACTCGTATTGTTCCCGATATCCAATCAGTCGTACGGGTTCCAGGCCGGTGGGCCGCTCCGCCCCCTTCACCGTTCAGTTCGTCGGCCAGGGGCCCCATCCACGATGATGTTCGGTAGGGATGCGACCTGATCGTACGGCAGAAAGCGCATAACGATGACTCGACTGGTTGAACACTGTCCGGTGCCGGGCGGCCGCGAACGCCGTCTGTGGCTCCGCGGACAGGTCGTGGGCATCATGTACCTGGGCGCCCGGCGTTCGCAAGGGCCGGCCAACCCGACGATGGCTGGCATGCGGGCCAGTCGAAACGAGGCGTTCGCTTACGAGATCAACGCGGGATGTGTGGCCCAACGCGCGAACGGGGCCAGTGATGGTCACCAGACGCGCGTCACGCCGTACTTCCGAAACACCGGGTC
>JBGPJH010000165.1:0-7617 GCA_041485305.1 Vicinamibacteria bacterium
CAGTTTGTGGGTCTATCCAGAGGGCCTTTCGTCTCTTGCATAGTGGTATTGCAATTGCCTTGCTCGAAGCACGGAGGCGATTCGGATGCGGTATGCGGATTGTGCCGCGGCCACGAGGCCCCGGCGCGAGTCTGTCAATTGGCGAGCGTCGTTTCGCACGACCTCGCGCGAGTAGCTTAGCGCGAGTCTTGATGTGGATCGTTGAGATATGGAGGCATGGCCATGACGTTCACGAATGAAAACGTGTGGGATCGGGTGATTGCGTGAGTCGATCCGCGTGAGTCGACAGGGGAGCATCGCCGTCGCCCGCCGACGCGTCGAGAACCTGCGGGCCGCGATCCGGAAACACGACTACCGGTATTACGTGCTCGATCGGCCGGCGATTTCCGACCCGGAGTACGAGCGTCTCTTCGCGGCATTGGTGCGCCTCGAAGCAGCTCACCCGCAGCTCGTGACGTCGGATTCGCCGACGCAGCGCGTGGCCGGCGCGGCGCTTCCGGTCTTTCCGACGATCGAGCATCTGGCCCCGATGCTCAGCCTGGAATCGGTGACCGACGGGGACGCGGTGCGGCGCTTCGATGAGCGAGTCCGTGCGAGCCTCCGCGGCAAACCCGTGCGCTACGTGCTCGAGCCGAAGTTCGATGGGCTGTCCCTCGAGGTCGTGTATCGCGATGGCGTTCTGGTCCGTGCGTCGACGCGTGGGGATGGTGAACGCGGCGAGGGTGTGACGGAAAACATCAAGACGATCCGGTCCGTGGCGCAGCGGCTACACGGCACATCGCCGCCGCGACTCCTCGCGATCCGCGGCGAGGCGATCATGCGGCTCGCCGATTTTGCGGCGCTTAATGAACGCCTCGAGCGTGAGAAACAACCCCGCTTCGCCAACCCGCGCAATGCGGCCGCCGGATCGATCCGGCAGCTGGATCCGCGCGTTACGGCCCGGCGGCGCTTGGACGTCTTCTTCTACGACATCTTGCACATGGAGCGCGGACCGCGCCTGGCCGACGACATGAGCCTGCTTCAGGCACTGGCGAGCTGGGGACTCCACGCGAGCCCCTACGCGCGCGCTGGTTCGAGCGTCGACGACATCTTTCGCTATCACCAGGAGATGGGCCGCCGTCGGAACTCGCTCGCGTACGAAATCGACGGCATCGTCGTCAAGGTCGACGACCTTGCCACACGCGCGCGCCTCGAAACGACAGCGCACCATCCGCGCTGGGCACTGGCGTTCAAGTTTGCGCCAAGGGAAGAGGAGACCACGATCCAGGACGTCGTGGTGCAGGTGGGGCGGACTGGCGTGCTCACACCAGTCGCCGTGTTGCGGCCTGTGCAGATCGGCGGCGTCACGGTCACCCGCGCGACGCTCCACAACCGGGACGAGATTGCCCGCAAGGATCTCCGCATCGGCGACCGCGTGCGGGTCATCCGTGCCGGTGACGTCATTCCGGACATCGTTGAACGTGCGTTGCCTTCCAGTGCGCGCCGGCGTCGGCCTTTTGTCATGCCGACCCGATGCCCGGTCTGCCACACGCCTGTGGTGCACGAAGGGCCGTTCGATCGCTGTCCGAATGGCCTGGCTTGTCCCGCCCAGCTCAAGCGCGCCATCCAGCACTTTGGCTCGCGCGAGGCGCTGGACATCCGTGGCCTCGGCCCCGAGACGGTCGAGGCGCTCGTGTCCAGCGGGCTTATCCGCTCCGTGGCCGATCTTTTCACGCTGAACGCCCGCGACGTCGTCAAGCTGGAGCGGTTCGCCGATCTTTCAGCCGCCAATCTGTTGCATGCGATCAACAAGGCCCGCCGCCCACCACTGTGGCGGTTTCTGAACGCACTCGGCATTCCGAGCGTTGGCGCTCAGACCGCCCACGATCTGGCGGAGCATTGCGGCACGCTCGACTGCATTCAGTCAGCCGATGAACACGCGTTGATGACGGTTCCAGGCATCGGTCCGAATGTCGCCCGCGACGTGGCTGAGTTCTTTCGCCGGTCGGTCAACCGCCGCGTCATCGACTCGTGTCGCCGCCGCGGGCTTCAGGTTGTCGAATCGGCAGCGACCCGTCGTGGACCGTTGGCCGGCAAAACCGTTGTGTTCACGGGCGGACTCGAGTCCATGACTCGGGAAGATGCCGAGGAGCGCGCGCGGGCCAGCGGCGCCCGCACGGCGCGCAGTGTCAGCGCGCAGACCGATCTCGTGGTCGCGGGCACCGATCCGGGCTCGAAGTACGCCAAGGCCCGAGCCCTCGGCATCCGCATCGTTGACGAACGACAGTTTGAGAAGTTAGTCGGCGCTCACGCGTGAAAGAGCCACCCCATGGAGAACATCGAAATCGCCAAGACATTCGAACAGGTCGCCGACCTGCTCGAGATCCAGGGTGCCAACCCATTCCGCGTGCGAGCGTACCGGAATGCCGCCCGCACCATCGGCACGCTCGGCACGCCGGTCGAAACGATCCTGAAGAACGACGGCGATGCGCTCGAGGAGCTGCCGGGAATCGGTGCTGATCTCGCCGGCAAGATCACGAAAATGTGCCGGACGGGGAAGCTTCCACTCCTGGTACAGCTCACGCACAAGACCCCTGAAAGCCTCGTCGCGATGCTCCGGATCCCTGGCTTGGGACCCAAGCGCGTCAAGTTCATTTACAAGAAACTCGGCGTCAAGACGATCGGGCAACTCGGGAAAGCGGCGCGGGCTGGCCGACTCGCTGAACTTCGCGGGATGGGGAGGACTCTGGAGCAGGCCATTCTCCGGGGCATCGAGCAGGACAAGACGCACATCGCACGGGTGCCGTTGGCCGAGGCCGAAGCGTACGTCCGGCCGCTCCTGGATGCGCTGCGGGCCACGCCGGGCGTCGAGCAGGTGGAGGTGGCCGGGAGCTTCCGGCGCCGATCCGAGACGGTCGGCGATGTCGACGTCCTCGTGGCCTCCAACCATGCATCGGCTGTCGCAAACGCATTTCTGGGTTACCCGGACGTGAAGGAGGTGCTCGCGCGTGGCGAGACGAAATGCTCGATCGTGCTCCGCTCGGGCCTTCAGGTTGATCTCCGGATCGTGCGGCCGTCATCCTATGGGTCGGCACTCCATTACTTGACCGGATCGAAACCTCACAACATCGCCGTGCGACGACTCGGCGTCAAGCGGCGGCTGAAGATCAATGAGTACGGCATTTTCCGAGGGAAGCGCCAGATCGGCGGTCGTACGGAGACCGAGGTCTTCGAGTCCGTGGGGCTGCCGTGGATTCCGCCCGAGCTGCGAGAAAACCGCGGGGAGATCGAAGCGGCCCAAAACGGGCAACTCCCGAAGCTGGTGGAGCTCCGCGACATTCGAGGCGATTTGCAGATGCATACTAACGCAACAGACGGAAACAACACGTTGGCCGAGATGGTCGCTGGGTCCGCGGCGCGCGGCTACGAGTACATCGCGATCACGGATCACACGAAAGCCGTGCGCGTGGCCGGTGGCCTGACCAAAGCCGGCTTTCACAAACAGTCACGGGCCATTGAGGCCCTTCGGAAGCATGTGTCGAAGCCCGTCGTTCTCAAAGGTGCCGAGGTCGACATCCTGGAAGACGGATCGCTCGATCTCGATGACGACACCCTCGCCCAGTTCGACATCGTGGTTGTCGCGGTCCATTCACGATTCAATATGTCCAAGACGGAGATGACCCGTCGCATCGTGCGCGCGCTGCAGCATCCGCGGGTTCACATCTTGGGCCACCCTACCGGGCGCCTTATCGGCAAGCGCGAACCTTATCCCGTGGACATCGCCGAAGTCATCAAGGCCGCGCGTGACTACGGCGTGCTTCTTGAAATCAACGCACAACCGGACCGGCTCGATCTGAACGATCTCCACATTCAGATGACGAGGCAGGTAGGAGTGAAGCTTGTCATCAGCACTGACGCGCACCGTGTCCAGGAGCTCGACTGCATGCGGTACGGCGTCGATCAGGCGCGGCGTGGCTGGTGCGAAACCAAGGATGTGGTGAACACGTGTCATGTAGCGGCGTTTCGAAAATTGATTGAAAAGTGACCGAAAACAGCAAACCACGACCGGTCTGGGCCTGAATCTTGCGAACGGTGAAACAGGCGGCCCTGGTATGTAGGACAGGCGCAGCCGCGCGCGTCTCGAAGGCGATGACGTCTTGATTTCAGTGTGGGAAATTCCCCTCTATGCAGGAAAACTCCACAGCGCTTCGAGTGCTCATTGTCGATGATGAGCGCTTGATTCGCTGGTCTCTGTCAGAAACACTTGCCCACGCTGGCCATGTCGTGATCGAAGCTAGCGATGCGAACACGGCGATTCGAGCCGTGACCGATGCAAGGGAACCTATCGATGTCGTGCTCCTCGACTATCGCCTTTCCGATTCGAACGACCTCACGCTGCTCTCGACGCTGCGGCGGCTGTCGCCGCGCAGTCAGGTCGTCCTGATGACGGCGTACGGAGCGCCTGAGGTGACCGAAGGTGCGCTGGAGCTTGGCGCCTGCCGAGTCGTGCACAAACCGATCGAAATGCGGGACGCGGCGGCGTTGGTCGTGCAGGCGCACAGCTCACGTCCGCAATAGAGGCCAAGACTTATGGAGACTGAAGCAACTCTCGGTAGCGGTTTGCAGGCGACCGCGATGAAGACTTCCGCGGGCATTCAGGAGTACGTGCTCGACTTCGCGCAGGTCTCGCTGAAGGACCTCGCACGCGTCGGAGGGAAGAACGCGTCACTTGGAGAACTGTTCCGTGCCCTCAAACCCAAGGGCGTCGGCGTTCTCGACGGGTTCGCGACGACAGCCGATGGCTATCGCCGATTGCTGGCGCAAGCCGGTCTGGAAGGCACGCTGCGATCGATCTTCAGCGCATTCGATGCCGAGAACCTCGACGAGCTTGCCCGTCGCGGTCAGGCTGCCCGAGCGGCGGTACTCGAGACGCCGCTGCCCGATGAGCTGCGGGCGGCGATCCTGACCGCATATGAGCGGCTGTGCGCCCGTCTGGGGCGCGAAACCGAGATGGCCGTGCGTTCGTCCGCGACCGCGGAAGATCTGCCAGAAGCGTCGTTTGCAGGTGCGGCCGAAACCTTTCTCAACGTCCGCGGGCGGGAAGGCCTGCTTCGGGCCGTGCACGCCTGCTTCTCGTCGCTCTTCACCGATCGGGCGATCAGCTATCGCGCCCGCCTTGGGTACGACCAACTGAAAGTCGCACTTTCGGTCGGCGTCATGCCGATGGTCAGGTCCGACAAGGCGAGTTCCGGCGTGATCTTCACGCTCGACACCGAATCCGGATTTCGCGATGTCGTGACGGTGTCGGGCACTTACGGACTCGGTGAATTCATCGTACAGGGCGTCATCACGCCGGATGAGTGGACCGTGTTCAAGCCGACTCTCGCGACTGGACACCGCGCGATCATCGGCCGGCGGCTGGGCACGAAAGAGGTGCGGCTCGTCTACGCCGGCGGGACCAAAGGCACACGGAGCGAAGCCACTCCGATTGAAGAACGCGCACGTTACGCCCTGACCGACGACGACGTGCTCACGCTGGCGCGGTGGGCGTGTGCGATCGAAGACCACTATTCGATGCTCGCCGGCCACCCGCAGCCGATGGACATCGAGTGGGCGAAGGACGGCATCACCGGACAGCTGGTGATTGTGCAGGCACGGCCCGAGACGGTCCATTCCGCAAAACCGTGCACCGCAGTCGCCGAAATCTACCGCCTGACTGACGTGCCGGGTGTGCCAATCCTGAGAGGGCAAGCGGTCGGCGAACGGATCGGCGTCGGACGCGCGCGCATCGCGAGAGACGCTAGTGCGCTCGGCAGCGTGCAAGCTGGCGAAGTGCTCGTCGCCGAGATGACAGATCCTGATTGGGAACCGGTCATGCGGCGTGTGGCAGCCATCATCACAGATAGAGGCGGCCGGACGGCACATGCGGCCATCGTGTCGCGGGAGTTCGGGCTCCCCTGCATCGTCGGGACGGAGCGCGCAACAAGTACGCTTCACGACGGAGACGAGGTGACGGTGTGTTGTGCCGAAGGCGCCGAAGGGCACGTGTATGCTGGCCGCCTACAATTTGCGATCGACCACATCGACGCGTCGCGTGTACCCCAGACCAGGACGAAGGTGATGCTCATCATCGGTGATCCGAGCCGTGCTTTCGGTCATGCACTCATCCCGAATGCGGGTGTCGGCCTCGCGCGCACGGAATTCATCATCACGAACCAGATCGGCATCCACCCGATGGCGCTCGTGCGTTACCCAACCTTGAAGGACCCGCAAGCCGTAAAGGAGATCGCTGCGCGGATTGGCAGTGAGGACCCGCGCGAATTCTTCGTACGCCGATTCTCCGAGGGCGTGGCGCGCATCGCCGCGGCGTTCTACCCGAAGCCCGTGATTGTTCGCACGAGCGATTTCAAGACAAACGAGTACGCTCAGCTCGTGGGCGGGCGCGAATTTGAGCCGGCTGAGGAAAACCCGATGCTCGGCTTCCGGGGGGCGTCACGGTACGACGATCCACGCTACGCCGAAGGATTTGCGTTGGAATGCGCGGCGCTCCTGCGCGTGCGCCGCGATCTCGGCCTCACCAATGTCAAACTGATGATCCCGTTCTGTCGCACGGTCGAGGAAGGACGACGCGTCGTTGCCGCGATGGCCAAGCACGGCCTGCGGCAGGGTGACGCGGGCCTCGAGATCTACGCCATGTGCGAGATTCCGTCCAATGTGGTACTCGCGGAGGAGTTCCTCCGCGTGTTCGATGGGTATTCGATCGGTTCCAATGACCTCACGCAGCTCACACTCGGCATCGACCGTGATTCAGGGACCGTGGCGCATCTCTTTGACGAGCGCAACGACGCCGTCCGCTGGATGCTCGCGCGCGCCATCGCGGCCGCTAGGAGCCTTGGGAAGCCGATTGGCATCTGTGGACAGGCGCCGTCAGACTACCCGGAGTTTGCCGCCTGGCTGGTTGGGGAGGGCATTGACTCGATCTCGCTGAATCCGGACGTGGCGATTGCGACCGCGGTTCGTGTTGCGGCGGCGGAGGCGAAGTCCGGCCGGCCACTGGCCACCGCCAGTTAATCATGTGCGCGTCGGATGCCTGTCGCTCCAGGCCCTCGCGTGGGATTTCAACGGCTCGCACATGCTGGATCGGACGGGACCCGCTTTGAGCAGGGTACTTGCAATTGGTATCTGCGTGGCAAGGCGGTGTGCCGGAAATCCGGCACCCTGGTGTCACTGAACGTTACGGAGGGTTTGCTGTGCCCCATAAACGCCTGCTCATGCAATCCGCGGCGCGCGAGAAAATCCTGCGCGGTGCGTCGGCGCTCGCCGATGCCGTGCGCGTGACGCTTGGTCCGAAATCGAAGTGTGTTCTCATCGAGAAGAAATGGGGTCGTCCCATTGTCTGCAACGACGGAGTCACGATCGCCAAAGAGTTTGAGCTACAGGACCATGAGGAGAACCTCGGTGCGCAGGTCATTCGGCAGGCGGCCGAGCGCACGGGGGACGTGGTCGGCGACGGGACGACGACGTCGACGCTCCTGGCGGCGGCCATCTTTGCTGAGGGCGTCAGGAACATCGCCGCTGGCGCCAGCGCGATCGATCTGAAGCGCGGACTCGATCGCGCGCTCCACGCGGTCGTAGCAC
>JBGPJH010000166.1:0-7606 GCA_041485305.1 Vicinamibacteria bacterium
ACCGAACTTGTCGCGCTCGGTCAGCGTCATCGCCTCGGCACGGAGCGCCGGCGTGAAATCGCTCAGATCGTCCGGCACCTTGATCATGTTGCGTGCGTACGCCGGCGGCCTGGTGGGAAACGGCTGCGTCGGAGCGTACCACTCGCCTGGTACGTCTCCTTTCGGAACGGGTCGCTCGACAATTGGCCAGACAGGCTTGCCGGTGACGCGATCGAGCACGTACACGAAGGCTTGCTTGGATATCTGTGCCAGCGCCTTGATGTGGCGCCCGTCAACCGTGATGTCCGCCACGATTGGCGGGGCGGGAAAATCGTAGTCCCAGATACCGTGGTGAACGGCCTGGAAATGCCAGACTCGTTTGCCCGTTTTTGCGTCCAGACACACGATGCTTTCAGCGAACAGGTTGCTGCCGGGCCGCGTGCCCCCGTAGTAGTCTCCGGTGGGTGTCTCGATCGGAAGATAGACGTGCCCGAGTTCCTCGTCGGCGCTCATCGATGCCCAGACGCCGGTGTTCCCGGAGTAAGACCAGGAGTCGTTCAACCAGGTCTCGCTTCCAAACTCACCAGGCTCCGGGATCGTATGGAACGTCCACAGCAGCTTTCCGCTTCGAACGTCGTAGCCTCGAACGTCTCCAGGAGGCGTTTCCTTGCGCGCCCGCGCCGTCTCGCTGATGATGTCACTGGCTCCGCCGGGGAGTCCTCCGACGATGATGACATCGCGTACGACGAGAGGTGGGCCGCTCCAGCGATAGCCGCCGTCGGTCACTCGGCGATAGCCCTTCGCGAGATCCACCTGGCCGCCTTGGCCAAAATCCCGATAGCGCTTGCCGGTCGTCGCATGGAGCGCCACGAGCGATTGACCCGTCACGGCGATGATTCGAGCGTCCTTTCCATCCGTCCAGTACGCCAGACTACGACTGGCGGGTCCACGTGGGGGCTGCCCGCCCGGCGCGCCGGCGGAATTGCCAACCGGTGGATCGAACCACGAGACCTGGCCCGTGGTCGCATCGAGGGCCGCAACCGTTCCGTAGCCAGTGCTCATATAGACCAAGCCGCCTACCATCAGCGGCGTGTGCTCGTAGCTCACCGGCACCGGCGCATCGGATCGGCCCTGCCTCACTTCCTGGGGCGTCGCCGACTGCCGCCAGACGATTCGAAGATTCTTGACCGTTTCCTTGTTGATCTGATCGAGCGGGGAATACTTCGCGCCGCCTTTATTGCCGCCGTACGCCGGCCACTCCCCTGGCCCCGGCGCAGCCTCCGGCCGGATCAGGACCGAGCTGCCAAGGGCCGCGCTCACGACGAGGACGCGCATGGTTCGGACGATTCTTCCGCTCATTCCGCTCTCCTTGTGTCTCCTCCAGATCACCCTGACCGATCGGCTGCGGCGCGGACCTCCTCCGTTCACCGAGGCGCTGACGGTCGCATCACGTCTGGGACCCGGCCGACCAGGTCTTCGCGTACGGCATGACGAAGAGAATACCAACACTACCCCATCGACGGCTCCGTTGACTGGACCGTGCCAGGCGGCTACGATGCAGCGAGTTGGAACTACTGCCGAGGGGGATCAGATGAGCCATCGAGTTCTCGTCTCCGTGAGTGCCGCGGCCGGCCTGGTCGCGCTTGTCTTGTCGGGGTCTGCGGCCGCCCAAACCAGAGTGCCTCGGACTGCCTGGGGTAAACCGGACCTGCAAGGTATTTGGGATTTCCGCACCATTACACCCTTGGAACGACCCGGGAATCTCGCCAGTAAAGAGTTCCTGACCGAGGACGAGGCCGCCAACCTCGAACAAGAAACGGTCAACCGGAACACCCAACTGGATAGTCGCGCCGCCGAGAGAACGACTGCCGGCGGCAACGTGGACAGGCGGGCGGACGGGTCGCCGGGGTTCTACAACAATTTCTGGCTGGACCAGGGAACGAAACCCGTTGGTACCCGGCGTACTTCGCTGATCGTCGATCCGGCGGACGGAAGGGTCCCGGCCTTGACGGCGAGCGCGCAACAGAGGACCGACGCGAGACGAGACTATCTGAAGGAGCACCCCGCTGATTCATGGTTGGACCGAAGCGCCTCCGATCGGTGCCTCGTGGGGTTCAACGCCGGTCCCCCCATCTCGCCGGGTGGCTACAACCAAAACATGCACGTGTTTCAGACCCCAGACCACATTGCGCTGGTCACCGAGATGATCCACACGGTTCGCGTCGTGCCTCTGGATGGACGTCCACCACTCGGCGACGGCATCCGCCAGTGGTCGGGGGATTCGCGCGGCCACTGGGAGGGCGAGACTCTGGTCGTCGAAACGTCCAATTTCAATGACGCGCGCGGGTGGAGGGGTGCTACCAAGAACATGAAGCTGGTGGAACGCTTCAAGCGCGTTGACGCCGACACGCTCGAGTACACATACACCGTGACCGATCCGGAGACGTGGACGAGTCGGTGGACGGCGTCGATTCCGATGCGGCGGAGCAACCTTCCGCCCTACGAGTACGCGTGTCACGAAGGGAATTACAGCATGCCCAACATCCTGGCCGGGCAACGCGCAACAGAGAAGGCGGCGACTGCGAAGCCGTGATCACCGCAGCTTTCTTGCTAAGGCAAGCTGCGGCTGCTGGTCGGGCCCTCGCAGCGGCGCTGACCCTCGTTGTCGTCGCCATGCTGGCGGCGTGCGGCGGTCGCGGCCAGGAGCGTCCGGCCGTCATTCGCCTCGTTGACCGATTCGCGCCCACCGCCATCGAGGGTGCCGTGGCTCCAGGCCCTTTCACGAGCCCACGGACCGAGTGGCGCTTCGATGGCCCTCCGCCGGCGCCGCCGGCGAAGGCGTTTACCGCCACGCGCGGCTGGGAAGCCGGACCAGGCGTGGCGAACCTGGCGGTCGCCGATGGCCGTCTCGAAGGGCGAACCACGAGCGACTTCCCCATGATCCGGGTCGAGCGTTCATCGGGCCTGGACAACCCTGATCAGCTGCACGCCATCGAGATCAGGCTCCGCGTTTCCGCGGGCGCCAACCTCGAGGTGACGACGAGCGGTACCGAGCGGGTCGACATGCCCAATATGCAGGGGCGCGCGCGCGCAATCCCCTGGCGGCTGGCGACGCCGATCGTCGCCGGCCCGGAATTTCAGACCTACACCGTGACCAGCCCGTCTCTGTTGCCCGTCTCTCGAATTCGCCACCTCTTGATCCGGCCAACTGATGCGGTGGGAGCCGCCTTCGCGATCGAGTCCGTTCGCCTCATCACGCGGAAGGAATACCTGGCGAGCATTCCGTCAGGGGTCGGCTGGCAGGGGCTTCGCGAAATCTACCGCGAATCGTTGGTCGCCCGCGCGCCCGAGACGCTGCGTTTCCCGCTCCGCTTGGCTGAGCATCCGGCGCTCGACGTCGCGGTGGGAACCATCGACGAAACCCCCGTGACGTTCCGGGTGATGGTTGGTCGCCTCGGCTCCGGGGAGCCTGCGGTCGTCTTCGAGCGCACCGTGAGCACGCCGTTCAGGTGGGAACCGCGCGTCATAGACCTGTCGTCCTACGCGGGCACCGATGTGACCGTCTCGCTGTCGCTCGCGTCCTCTCAGCCCGGCACCATCGGGTTGTGGGGAACGCCCGTCGTCCGGAGCCGGGGCGCGATCCCCGCGGCATCCTCCGCGAACGCGTCCCGCCCGCAAGGCGTCATCGTCATCCAGGCAGACACGCTGCGGCGCGACGACCTCGACGCGTACGGCTACGGCCGTGAGACGGCCCCGACGGTACGCCGCCTGGCGGCCGAGGGAGCACTCTTCCAGCACGCGGTTTCGCAGGCACCGTGGACGAAGGTGTCGACGCCGTCCATCATGACTTCGCTGTACGCCACCACGCACGGCGTGCATCGGATCGGCGATCGCCTGCCGAGCTCAGCGACGACGCTCGCCGAGGTCTACCGGCGCGGCGGCTATGCCACGGTCCAGTTCTCGTCGAATTCGTTCACCGGCTTCTTCACCAACCTGCATCGCGGGTTCGAAGAGGTGGACGAGGACGGATCCCTGGAGCGTAGCGCGCCGAACACCTCCAAGACTGCCCGGGAGTATGTCGACCGCTTGATCGACTGGATCGCGCGGCACCGCGGGGATCCCTTCTTCGCGTTCCTACATGTCAACGATCCTCATGCGCCGTACGAGCCGCGCGGCCCGTACAAGAACCTGTGGGTTGACGCCGCGAGCGGAGAGGCCCAACGGCGGGACGCCGAAGCCGTCAGGACGTTCATCGCCGCGCCGGGGCGGCAGGCCACCGGCATGGCGACGCGGGACGAGTTGTGGCAGGCGGGTGTGGATCCCGACGAGTACATCACCCGCGCCAGAGGGCTGTACGACAGCTCGATCCGGGGCCTCGACGTGGAGCTCGGGCGGCTGTTCGAAGCGCTGCGAGATCTGGGGCTCGACGAGCGGACGCTGCTGGTGTTTCTCAGCGATCACGGCGAGGAGTTCCACGATCACGCCGCGATGTGGCACGGTCAGAGCGTGTACGGCGAGCTGATGAACGTGCCGCTCATCATGCGCTGGCCCGGAGGCCTGAAGAAGGGCCTCGTGATCGACGACTACGTACAGCTCATCGACGTGATGCCCACGCTCCTCGACCTGAGCGGCCTCGAGCATCCCAAGGGGCTCCAAGGCCGCAGCCTCAGACCGCTCCTGCTGGACAGCGGTCCGGCCGCGTCGAGACCGAAACGACCGGTCATCTCGGAGCGGCCCGCACCCGAGGTCATAGAGGTCGATCCGGACGTGACTGAAGCCTACGCCGTCATCGAGGGCGACTGGAAGCTGATCCACAACCGCGCACGCAAGCCGCACGTCATCGAATTCGAGCTGTACGATCTCAAGACCGATGCGCACGAACAAACCAACATCGCGAGCCAGCACAGCGACGTGGTCGCGCGGCTCGCGCAGGTGCTGGAGAGTTGGCACAAGACCGCGCTCGCCGCGCGGGTGAAATCCGATAGTGAATCTACCCAGGGGCTAAGCAAAGAGCAGCTCCAGCGGCTGCGCAGCCTCGGGTACGTCAAATGAAACTGGCGGCGGGCAGTTTGCCCGCTTCGCGCTTCCGGGATGAAGATTCGGTTAACATCACGATCCGTGGAGGAGTGCTATGAAACGAGTAGTGCTGGGAACGGCGCTTGTGGCGGTCGGCGGCCTGTCCATCGCCGCGGCAAGCTTGCAGCAGCAGCAAAAGCTGCCAGCCGTGCGCGAGATCCAAAAATTACGAGACAACCTGTATTTCCTGTCGGGCGGCGACACCTATGATCGCAGCACCTGGACGGGGGGCAACACGGTGGTGTTCGTGACCGAAAGGGGCGTGGTGCTCGTCGATACCATGCTGCCTACAGCCGGAAGAGGCATTCTCGCTCAGATCAAATCGGTGACCGATAAACCGGTGACGACCATCATCAATACGCACACCCACTTCGACCATACCGGCAGCAATACCGAGTTCCCCGCGACCGTCGAGTTCGTGGCACACGAGAACACGAGGGCGAACTTGGCGAGAGCGACATGCCCGCCGGTGACCAACTGCGACGCGTTCAAGGGCGAGAACGCCAAATACCTGCCCAAGCGCACCTACAAAGACAAGCTGTCGCTCTTCAGCGGCAAGGACCAGATCGATCTGTACTATTTCGGGCGGGGACACACGAACGGAGATTCCTTCGTGGTCTTCCCCGCCGCCCGCGTCATGCACGGCGGCGACATGTTCCCGCGCGCCCACATGCCGTTCATCGACGTGGCGGCCAGCGGCGGCAGCGCGGTCGAGTTCAGCCAGACGCTGCAGAAAGCGGTGTCCACGATCAAGAACGTTGAAACCGTCGTCGGCGGGCACACGCCGTCGCCAGTGACGTGGAACGACTTCAAGACCTACACGGACTTCTACAAGGATTTCCTGACCGGCGCGCAGGACAGCATGAAGAAGGGCACGAGCGTGGACGACTTCGTCAAGGCGTACCGCGTGCCGGACAAGTACAAGGGCTTCCTGGCAGACCCCCAGCAGGTCAAGGCCAACGCTCAGGCGATCTGGAACGAGAGCAAGAAGTGAGGTCCACGAAGAGGAGGGATCGGATGAGGCACCGACGTCTCGGTTCACTCGGAGCTCTGGCAGGACTGATAGCGGTCGTGTCGCTGGCGCCAGCCTCTGGACCGACTTCTGCGGCAGGCTTCGTCGCAGTTGCCAACGCCGCCGACGCCGCCCAGGCTCAGAAGGCAGCCTCGGCCTCGTACGTTGTGCCGATGACGCCGTGGGGCCATCCGGATCTGCAGGGCGTCTGGAACAACTCGACCAACACGCCGCTCGAACGCATGACGGCCGACGAGCAAGAACGGGGAAGGCTGGCGCAGCAACCTGTGCGCCAGGCCACCGACGGCACCGGCGCCGCCTGGCCGGAGACCGGTGGACGGCTCGAGCGGCCGTCACTGGTTGTCGATCCGCCAGACGGAAGGATCCCGATGAAGGCCGAGGCGGTGCAGAGACTGGTGGCGAGAGAGGAAGGGAGAAGCGGACGCGGCGAGGCCGATTCATGGCTGGACCGGAACACCTGGGAGCGCTGCATCTCGCGAACGCTGCCGGTCGCGATGATTCCCAATCTCTACAACAACAACTACCAGATTCTGCAGACCTCTGACTATGTCGTGATTCAGATGGAGATGATCCACGAGGCGCGCGTCATCCCTCTGGACGGCCGTCCGCATGTGTCCGACCGCATCCGCCAGTGGTTGGGCGACTCGCGGGGTCATTGGGAGGGCCAGACGCTGGTCGTTGAAACCATCAACTTCAACGACAAGCTGGACGGCGGCGATTTGCAGCCGTCTCACGTGATCCAGACGGGGCACAGAGGATCCGGAAAGACGCTGCGCCTGATCGAGCGCTTCACGCGTATCGACGCCGACACGATCGACTACCGGTTCACGGTTGAAGACCCGCAGACGTTTACGAGGCCTTACACCGTCGCGATTCCCATGCGGAAGGCTCCCGGCGAGACCCAGCTTTACGAATACGCGTGCCACGAGGGGAACTACGCGATGATGAACCTTCTCAAGTCGGGCCGCGCCAACGAGCAGGCCGCCGTGGAAGCCGCGAGCCTCGTCTCACGCCAGAGAATCGACGCGGGGCACCCGGGCATACGGGAACCAGCCGTGCCGATCGTCCCGCCGTCGTCGAAGCGGTGAAATTGGCGAACTGTCCTCGATCGATTGATGGCGCCTGATTGGCGCGGCGCGAGGGACCGTGTCGGGCGCTCAGCTGAATGTGGGGAGGCGTCGTGAAGAAACGTGTCCGTGCCATCGTTCTCGGTATTGCGTGCTTCGCGCTGGGAGCCGCGCTCCAGAGATTCTACGACCTCCGTCGACCGCCCTCCCCGCAAACGGTCCAGACGGTCAAGACGGTCAAGCCGCTGCCGGGCACCGAGACTCGGATTGCCGAAGACAACGGCAACATCACCTTGCCGCCCATCCGATTCGATCGCGAGCCGTTGTGGGCGTACGGCTTCGACACGCGCCCAGAGCATGGCGACAAGGCCGTGCCTCAGAACCCGCCCACGAGGGACCTACGCCCGAATGAAGATCCCGTTGAGCAGACCAGGCCCCGGCGCCTCGATGC
>JBGPJH010000167.1:0-7526 GCA_041485305.1 Vicinamibacteria bacterium
CTAGGATGAAGCTGCGCCTGCGGCTATGCGGAGGCGAGGCGAGGCATCGCGCCGGGGGTGGGGCCCCGGCGCCTAGTAGATAACGCTGCGCCTGCGGCCATGCGGAGCCGAGGCCATGCAACGCCGAGGCGAGGCATCGGCGTCAGTTCGCGCCGGGGGTGGGGCCCCGGCGCACTAGTAGAAGATGGTGACGCGAAAAGCGCCGGAGTTGTCCTGCAGGAAGTCGTCGTTGAGCCCGAGGTACAGCCGTCCGGCCGCTCTCACCCGAACCGGACCTGTCTCCTCGCCGATGAAAAAATAGTCATCCGGCTCGCCGACGCGTCCGATGAGAGCGGCTGCTGGTCGGCCCGGCATCGGACGTTTGTCGTTGCGAGGCGAGTTCCGCTCGCCCGCCGGACCGTCTTGGCGCCCCGGCCCCCAGCGCACGCGACCCCTCGCCTCGAAGTACAGCGCCTCACCGGCGCGGACGCTGATGCCCGTGTCCTTCCACGGCTCGGAGGCATTGACGGTCACCTCCCGCTCGCGCATGCCGGAGGGCCGCCCTCTGTCGCGCGCACCATCGCGGTCGCGATCCCGATCACGATCACGATCGCGGTCGAAGCGCTCGTTGGCGTCGAGCTCGATGCGCGCAACGTCTGCCCGGTCGACGCGAAGGCGTTCACGCCCCCCGAAGAGACCTCGCTGTCCGTCGAATTCGATGATCCCGTCGCGGACCGCCACCAAGTCTCCCTGGACGCGCCTGCCGTCGCGCAGCACCAACGTGTCGGCCTCAACGATTCCAGCCAGCCCAAGCACAGCCATCAGGGTCCACGCCAGCGTCTCTTGACGTTCCACGTCGTTCTCCTCGGAAGAAGGTTCGTAATATTATCGGCTGTAGGAGGGGTGATGAGCAGTGGACGGGTGATCGCGCTGACACTTGCAGGGGTCCTGGCCTGGGCAACACCAGCCCGAGCAGATCTGACCGGCTTCGTTGGCGCCAGCACGACTCCCGAGAACAGACTCGTGCGCGGCTTCGCAATGGGCTCGGGCCTGCTCCTGGTCGGCTGGGAGATCGAGTACGCCAACACACCGGACGATCCGGCCGCGCCGACGCCCGCCCTCCGGACGTTCATGGGCAACATGCTGTTGCAGACGCCGATTGCGATCTTCGGCTTTCAGCCGTACGTCACGATGGGCTCCGGCTTGTACAGGGAGACGCTAGGCAGCCACCAGCAGACCGGCTTTGCCCCCAACACAGGCGCTGGCGTGAAAGTGTCGCTCGTCGGTCCGCTGAGGCTGCGGGTGGACTACCGGGTGTTCAAGCTGGGGAGCGGTGCGCTGTATTCTCCAGCGCACCGCATCTACGCAGGGCTGAATCTGAAATTCTGAAGGGTTACTTCCCGAGATTCTGGAGCAGGTTCAGGTTGACGATGTTCATGCCCTGCGCGTACGCTTCGGAGTACTTCTTCAGGATCTCGTTCGCCTCGGCCACAGGAAAGGCCTCGATGATAAGGTTCGACACCTGATAGTCGGCACCCTTCACCGACGGATCGATGACGAACACGTAGAGGACGTTCGCGCCTGCGGGATCCGGCGACTTGAACACCTTCCAGCCTGCCGCCTGCTGTTTGCGCTCGGGCTTGTCGCTCTTCTGCAGCGCTTCCTTCAGCTTCGCCATCACCGTCTCGAACTCGGCGACTTTGTCCGGCTTGATGAAGTTCAAGACCATCCCGCCGTCATTCGGAAATTGACGAACGTTGGGTGCCGCCTGCGCCTGCTGCGGGGGTGCGGCCTGGGCCTGCGCTGGGCTGGCGACGAGCAACCCTGCCGTCACCACAAGAGCCGCCATTGCTGGCCGGCGCCCGGCTGCCGGCACGTGAATTCGAAACATCGAGGCCTCCTTCGCGAAAGGTTGACTACTGTAGCGTACTCGGGGGACTCCTACACGAAAACCGCCATCACTTCGTGGGCAAGAAGCATTCCGCGGCGCGTCAGGCGAAGCCGATTGCCGAGCGGTTCCAGCAGGCCGACGTCCGCAAACGGGTGCAGATCTGCGCCGAACTGTCGAAGAACATCTACACCGTAGCGCGCGTTGAGGGCGGCCAGATCGATGCCCTCCGTAAGGCGAAGGCCGGTGAACAGGGCGTCGCCGAGGCGCTCGGTCGTCGTCAGTCGCCGGACATCCACCGCGGTAGGCACGCGCCGAGCCCGGCGGTCGATGTACTCCTCCGTGGCGGCGACATTCTTCCACCGAATCCCGTCACGGGTCGAGTGCGCGCCGCAGCCGAACCCAATCCAGGCCCCGTCGGTCCAGTACTTGAGGTTGTGTCGCGACGGACGGCCGGGCCGCGCCACATTCGAAATCTCGTACTGGGCGTAGCCGGCGTCCTCGAGGCGCTCCATTGCGGTCACGTACATGTCGGCCACGTCGTCGTCTGGCGCCTGGGACCATGCCCCGCGTGCCATGGCATCCTTCAGCGGTGCGTTCGGGTAGACCTCGAGCATGTACAAAGAGAGGTGCTCGGGGCCGAGCCTGATCGCCTGATCGACCGATTCGAGCCACTGATCCACGCGCTGCGAGGGCAGCCACATCATCAAGTCGAGGCTGACGTTGTCGAAGCCGGCCTCGCGCGCCTCGGCATACGCCGCCTTGGCCCGGTCGGCGCTGTGAAGCCGAGACAGCTTCCCGAGCTCCTCGTCTCGAAAGGACTGAACGCCGTAGCTGAGGCGGTTGACGCCGGCCCGCCGGAAGGCCGCGAGCCGGTCGAGGGTGACGGTTTCCGGATTGGCCTCGAGCGTCACCTCTGGGTCGGCGGGCAGCAGAAACGCGCCGCGGCACGATTCGATGAGCGCCATGACCTCGTCGGGCTCCAGGAGCGAAGGCGTGCCCCCGCCGAAGTAGATCGTGTCGGCCGCGGCACCGGCGTACGGCGACTCGCGAATCTCGCCGAGCAGCGCCGCGACGTAGCGAGCCTTGAGCGCGCGATCGAGCAGACCTCGGTTGAAGTTGCAGTAGTTGCAGATAGCCGAGCAGAACGGGACGTGGATGTAGAGGCCGAGCATCAGGAACCCGCCCGACCCCCGGGCCATTTCAGATCGGCCTTTCCGTCTCGTACCGACGGGTCGCGCAGCTGCGCCCGGGCCTGGCGCCCGGTGCGGGCCGAGGTCGGCGGCGTTTTTCGGCGCAACTTCCAGAGCGCGATGAGGTCGTCGACTCCGCCGTTGGTGGGAAGCTCGCGGTAGTCGGCGCCGTCCATCTCCACGAACTCGCACATCTCGCGGAGCCTCGACAGCATCCGACTGCCAATACGGAACAGCAGAGAGTTCGGTTCCGCATCGTTGGGGATGTCGGGGTAGTTGGACGTGAAAATCGTCAGGCGTCGCTCGTTGTATCTGGTGTTGACGATCAGGTTCATCGTTTCCTCGACCCACTCGGATGTCTTCTCGGCGCCCAAATCGTCGAGCACGAGCAGGTCGGCGGTCATCACCGGTCGCAGCACTTCGAGCTCGGTCGTGCGAATCGACGGATCGTACGTACTGCGGATGATGCGCAGCAGGTCCCGCGTGTCGTAGAACAGGCCTCGCGCACCCGACGCCTGGATGACCTGCTTGAGAATTGCCACCGCGAGATGGGTTTTGCCGACGCCGGGCTGCCCTTCCAGGAAGAGCCCCTTTGCGATCGCTGGAAACGTCTCGGCCACTCGCCGCGCGTGAGCCGCAGCGCGCTCGAGCGACTCGTTGTAGGCCGCGAAGGTGGCGATCGTGCAGTGCTGATACCGCTGGGGAATATTGGCGTCGGCGAGCCGCTGCTGTCCGGCGCGTTCGCGCCAGCAGTCGCATCGCACCACCTGGCGGACGCCGTTCCGCTCAGCGGGCTTCCACCCGGTGCCGTCGCACCATTCACAAGGCATGCACGCCGTCGACAGGAAAAAGAACAGGGCGGGCGCCGGGCAACCCGGACTTCGAAGACGCGAGCCTAGCGCCGAGGACGAAGTATATCAGCGACCCGACGCGCGCGAACCATCGGTCTCTTTCTTGGCCGACCCCTGCGGTGTCGCGCGGACCAGATCAGTGGGGGACGACTTGACGAGTGCGGTCGAGAGTCGCTGCTCCCAGTCGTCGATGCCGCGGGCGAGCTCGTGCTTGACGTACTCCATGAATTCGTTGACTTCGTGCTGCATGCGCTCGATCTTCTTGCGCATGTTGAGGATGATCTCCACGCCGGCCAGGTTCACGCCGAGGTCTCGGGTGAGCGAGAGGATCGTCTCCAGCTGCTCGAGGTCCTCTTCCGAGTACAGGCGCGTGTTGCCTTCGGTCCGAGACGGCTTCAGCAGCCCCTCGCGCTCGTACAGACGCAGGGTTTGCGGATGGATGTTGTACTTCTGCGCCACCGCACTGATCATGTAGTAGGCTCTCCCGCTCTTCTTCATGGGCTATCTTCTGATCAGCTCTTGCCGGACGTCTTCGCTGTTGATGCGCCCGAACTCACGCAGCAGCTCTTTCGACCGCTCGTCAATCAGCCGCGGCAGCACGAGCCGCACTTCGACGATGAGGTCGCCGCGCCGGCCGTCGCGGGGCGAGGGTACGCCACGCTCGTGCAGCCTGAAGCGCTGACCCGACTGGGTTCCAGGCGGAACCCGGAGTCGCGCGTGGCCCTCGAGCGCGGGAACGTCCACCTTGGCGCCAAGCGCCGCCTCGTGGACGGCAATCGGCACGACCACATGGAGGTCGTCGCCGTCGCGTCTGAAGATCGGATGCGGCTCGACGCGAACGGTAATGTACAGATCGCCGGGGTCGCCGCCACCAGCTCCCGCGTGACCTTTCCCGGGCACGCGGATGCGTGCGCCATCGGCCAGGCCGGACGGCACCTGAATCGTCAGCGGCTCGGTCCGAATCGCGAACTGCTGGCCCCCGCACGCCGGGCAACGGCTCTGCGCTTGGCGTCCGGTGCCCCCACAGGGCGCGCAGGGCTTTGAGAAGACCATGTGGCCGCGGGAGGATTTCACCGCACCAACCCCCTGGCAGTGCCCGCACCGGACCTCGGCCGTGGGCAGATAGCCCACCCCCCCGCACCGGCGGCAATGCTCCTGACGCGTCAGTGCGACCTCGCGCTGCCCTCCTCGCACGGCCTCCTCGAAGCTGAGGGTCAGCGCGTGGTGCAGATCGGCGCCGCGCCCCGGTGCGCTCGGGCTCCTCTGGTCCCGCCGCAGCAGCGCGTCGGCAAACAGGTCGCCAAACGTGGAGGCCGAGGGTCCGCTCGCGGTGACCGAGAAATCGAACCCTTCAAAGCCAAACGTCGCGCGATCGATGTCCTGAGGCAACAGCCCTGTTGTGTCGTAGCCGCGGCGGCGATCCGGATCGCTCAAGGTCTCGTAGGCCTCGGAGATCTGCCGGAACTCGGCCGCCGCCACGCGGTCGCCCGGGTTGATGTCAGGGTGGCACTTGCGCGCAAGCCGCTTGTACGCGCGCTTGATGTCGTCGAGCGTCGCCTCCCGATTTACGCCGAGCACAATGTAGAAATCCATGGTCTGCCACCCGGGACCGTCACGATTTGTCGTCGACCACCTCCGCGTCAATTACATCGCCGCCCTTCCCGGCGCCGCCCGGCGCGCCGGTGCGGTCCCCACCGGCGGGGGCAGCGTCACCACCGGTGTGCCCGCTTCCGGCGGTTGACGCCTGCTGATACAGGCTGGCGGCCGCTTTGTGCTGCGCCTGGGTCAGGTCGTCGAGTGCGCGCGTGATCGCATCCGCCGCGTTCGACTCGATGGCTTTCTTGAGCGCCTCGCTGGCGTGTTCGATCGCCTCTCGATCCGAAGCGGACAGCTTGTCGCCGGTATCTTTGACGAACCGCTCGGCGCCGTAGACTGCCTGGTCCGCGCGATTGCGGACCTCGATCTCTTCGCGCCGCTTCTTGTCTTCTCCCGCGTGCGACTCGGCCTCCTTCATCATCCGGTCGACTTCGTCCTTGTTGAGGCCGCTCGACGCGGTAATGGTGATCTTCTGCTCCCTGCCGGTTCCCAGATCCTTCGCCTGTACGTTCACGATACCGTTCGCATCGATATCGAACGTCACCTCGATCTGCGGCACGCCGCGGGGCGCCGGGGGAAGGCCGATCAGATGAAACTTGCCGAGCGTACGGTTGTCCCGCGCGAGCGAGCGCTCGCCCTGCAGCACGTGCACCTCTACCGACGTCTGGTTGTCCGCCGCGGTCGAGAAAATCTCGCTCTTCCGCGTGGGAATCGTCGTGTTCCTGGGAATGAGCGTGGTCATCACCCCGCCCATCGTCTCGATGCCCAGCGAGAGGGGCGTCACGTCGAGCAGGAGCAGATCCTTGACGTCACCGGCCAGCACGCCGGCCTGGACCGCTGCGCCGATCGCCACGACCTCGTCGGGATTGACGCCTTTGTGCGGCTCCCGGCCGAACAGGTCCTTGACGATCTGCTGCACCTTCGGAATGCGCGTCGAGCCGCCGACCAGCACGACCTCGTCGATCTTCGAGATGTCGACGCCGGCATCGGCCAGGGCCTGCTTGGTGGGACCGACCGTCCTCTGCAGCAGGTCGTCGACGAGCTGCTCGAATTTCGCGCGCGTCAGCTTCATCTGCAGGTGCTTCGGTCCGGTCTGGTCGGCCGTGATGAAGGGCAGGTTGATGTCGGTCTCCATCACCGTGGACAGCTCCATCTTCGCCTTCTCTGCGGCTTCCTTCAGACGCTGCAGCGCCATCCGATCCTTACCGAGATCGATGCCGTCACTCTTCTTGAATTCCCCGATGATCCAGTCGATGATGCGATAATCGATGTTGTCGCCGCCCAGGTGGGTGTCGCCGTTGGTCGCCTTCACCTCGACCACGCCCTCGCCGACTTCCAGGATCGAGATGTCGAAGGTGCCGCCGCCAAAGTCGTAGACGGCAATCGTTTCGTCCTTCTTCTTGTCGAGGCCGTAGGCGAGCGCCGCCGCCGTGGGCTCGTTCACGATCCGCATGACCTCGAGCCCCGCGATCTGGCCGGCGTCCTTCGTGGCCTGCCGTTGCGCGTCGTTGAAATACGCGGGCACGGTGATCACCGCCTTCGTGACCGGCTGACCGAGGTACTCTTCCGCCGCCTGTTTGAGCTTCTGGAGCACCATCGCCGAAATCTCCGGGGGCGAGTACTCCTTGCCGGTGGCCGTGACGCGCGCATCGTTGTTGGTGGCGCGCACCACCTGGTAGGGCACCATTTTCATTTCCTCGGAGACCTCCGAGAACTTTCGGCCCATGAACCGCTTGATCGAAAAAACCGTGTTCTCCGGGTTGGTCACCGCTTGGCGCTTCGCGACCTGACCGACAAGGCGCTCGCCGGTCCGGGTGAACGCCACGACCGAGGGCGTCAATCGGCTGCCCTCAGGGTTCGTGATCACGACGGGCTCGCCGCCTTCCATCACCGCAACAACCGAATTGGTCGTGCCAAGATCGATTCCGATAATCTTGCTCATTGAGTACCTCGTCAGTTTGCATGTAGAAGGTGATAACGTCTTAAGTATAAAAGTTGAGTTGCATATAATCAACCCCC
>JBGPJH010000168.1:0-7398 GCA_041485305.1 Vicinamibacteria bacterium
CCAGCTGCGATTTACCGTCGAACCCGGCACCGGTGTCCGTTTCGGCCTGACCGCGATCAAGAATGTCGGCGAGGGCGCCATTGCGTCGCTGATCGAGGTGCGCACCAAGCACGGACCCGTCCGGTCGATTCACGGTCTGTGTGAGGATCTCGACTTGCGGCAGGTGAACAAGCGGGTGTTCGAGAGCCTCGTCAAAGCTGGCGCGTTCGATTCTCTGGCGCAGGGGGATCCGGCGCTGGAGGGCCTTGCGCCGGCGGTCCTTCGTCCGCGGCTCCTCGCGGCGATCGACCCGGCCTGCGAGCACGGGGCCCGCCTTCAGCGCGACAGGGACGAAGGCCAGGCGCAGCTGTTCGCCAGCCCTTCGGCCGGGGACGCCCACCGGGACAGCGCCGCGGGTTCGATACCGCTGCCGGACGCGCCCGAATGGGCCGAGTCGGTGCAGCTGGCCTACGAGAAAGAAACACTCGGCTTGTACTGGAGCGGGCATCCGGTCGATCGGTACGCACCCGAGCTGAAGGCGTTCGGTGCCCGTTCGACCGCGGAGTGTGCCGATCTGCAGACCACCAGGCCGCGCGCCGATGCGTGGGGACCGGGCGGGCCCAAGCCCATCGAGCCCGACACGGCCATCGGAGGCATCGTCTCGACGTGCCGCCAGCTCAAGACCCGCAAGGGCGAGCGGATGGCGGTGTTCACGCTCGAGGACTCGCAGGGCGGTGTCGAGGTGATCGCGTTTCCCGAGGCGTATCGGAAAGCGGCCGGCCTGATCGAACCCGGCACGCTGCTGCTCGTGCGCGGCAAGCTGGAGCGGGACGACGAATCGGTGAGGATTCTGGCATCGGAGATTCTGCCGATCGAACGCATACTTGAGCGGCTCGCGCACGAGGTGGCCATCCGCGTGCGAATGCCTGCCGACCGCACCGTGTTCGAAGCCCTCGGCGAGATCTTCGCGAGACACCGTGGCGACCGCCGTGTGTCGATCGAAATCGAGCTGCCGTCCGACGCCAGGCGCCTTCGCGTCAGGGCGGACTTATCCGCCGCGTTCCGTGTGCAGCCGTCATCCTCGCTCGTCGCCGAAGTTGAGCAGGTGGTCGGCCAGGGCGCCGTAACACTCCGGTGATCGATGTCGTCTGAGACGCTCGACTTCGAAGAGCCGATTGCCGCCCTGCTGAAGCAGATCGAGGAGTTGTCGCTGCTTCCCACCACCGAGGGGAGCCAGCGCGAAGTCGACGCGCTCGGTCGGCGGGTTTCAGCCGTCCGAGTTGAGCTGTACGCGTCGCTCACGCCGTGGCAGCGCGTCCTCGTCGCGCGTCACCCGAACCGACCCGGCCTCGAGCACTTCATCCACCGCCTGTTCAGCGGGTTCGTCGAAATCCACGGGGATCGACGCTTTGCCGACGACCGGGCGATCGTGACCGGCTTCGCCGAGTATCACGGCCAGAGGGTGCTGCTCGTCGGACACGTCAAGGGAAGCGACACGAAGGAGAAGATCTTCCGCAACTTCGGATACGCGCGTCCTGAGGGTTACCGCAAGGCCCTGCGAGCGATGCGGCTGGCGGAGAAGTTCGGCCGCCCGGTCGTCGCCTTCGTCGATACGCCCGCCGCCTATCCGGGGATCGAGTCAGAAGAGCGCGGCGTCGCCGAGGCGATTGCCTCCAACTTGCGGGACATCATGATGCTCGACACGCCGGTCATCGTGGTCGTGAGCGGCGAAGGTGGCAGCGGCGGCGCCCTCGGTCTTGCCATCGGGGATCGCGTCCTGATGCAGGAGTTCGCCATCTACAGCGTGATTCCGCCGGAGGGCTGCGCGGCGATCCTCTGGCGCGACTCCGCGAAAAAAGTGGAGGCGGCTGAGGCCCTCAAGCTCACGGCGCCCGACCTGCTCAAGGCCGGAATCATCGACGGAATCATCCGGGAACCCGTCGGCGGCGCTCATGCCGATCCCGACGCCGCCACCGACTATGTCGACGAAGCCCTCGGCGTCGCGCTCGCCGAGGTCGGCCGACTGGACAGCGACGCGCGGCTGGCGAAGCGGCACGAGAAGTTCCGGAACATGGGGAAACTTGGGGTCGATTTCGTCGAGTCGCGATCGTGAGCGCCTGAGACCGTGAAACACGGAGCCCAGCGATGTCGCTAGAAGCGAAGGACCGCCTCTTGCAGAGCTCGAGCCGATGACGATTGCCGCCCTCAAATGGGAGACCACGGCGTGTCAACAGCCCGCCGTCGAGCGGTTGGCGGCGGCGTTGGCCATCCCACCCCTCGTCGCGCGCCTGCTCTGCCAGCGCGGACTGGACGACCCCGAACTGGCAGCACGGTTCTTGAATCCATCGATCGATCAGCTTCACGACCCGATGGCGCTGGCCGACATGGGCGTGGCCGTCCAGCGCGTGCTGGCTGCCATCGCCCGGAAGGAGCGGATCGCGATCCACGGCGACTACGACGTGGACGGCGTGACGTCCACGGTCATTCTGAGACGTGCGCTGGAGCTGTTCGGCGCCGACGTGGTCCATTTCATTCCGGAACGATTGAAGGATGGCTACGGCCTGCAGCCCTCATCCATCGAGCGGCTGCACACCGAGGGAGTGACGCTGGTGATCTCGGTCGACTGCGGCATTCGTGGTCGAGATGCGGCGCTTCGAGCCAAAGAGCTGGGCGTCGACTTGATCATCACCGATCATCACGAGCCTGACGCCGAGCTGCCACCGGCTCTGGCCGTTATCAACCCCAAGCGCTCCGACTGCACGTATCCCGACAAGCACTTGGCCGGCGTCGGCGTCGCGTTGAAGCTGGTGCAGGCGCTATGCCGCCACATGCACCGCGAGAGCTGGCTGCCGGGGTTCATCAAGGTCGCGGCGATTGGCACCCTGGCCGACGTCGTGCCGCTCGTCGGAGAGAACCGGGTGATTGCGAAGATTGGTCTCGAGCTCTTGTCGCGCGGCCCGCACAAAGTGGGCCTCCGCGCGCTGCTCGACGTGGCCGGGCTGGCCGGCAAGACGATCGACAGCTACCACGTGGCGTTCATGCTCGCACCTCGCGTCAACGCAGCCGGGCGCATGAGCACGCCGGACCTCGCCACGCGGTTGCTGCTGGCAAGCGAGGAGGCCATGGGCGACGAGGCACGCGCGCTCGCCCTGCAGCTCGACGGAGAGAATGTCCGCCGTCAAGCCGAGGAGGCCGACATCCTCGCCGCGGCGAAGAAGATCGTCCAGACCGATCCAGACATCGGCGCGCGCTCGATTCTCGTGGTGGCGGGCGAAGGCTGGCACCGAGGCGTCATCGGCATCGTCGCTTCAAAACTGGTGGACGCCTTTCATCGGCCCGCTATCGTGCTGTCGATCGATGGCGGGGTGGCACACGGGTCGTGCCGCAGCATTCCCCGCTTCGACCTCCTGTCCGCGCTCGAGCGGTGCGCTCATCTGTTCGTCCGCTTCGGCGGCCACAAGCAGGCGGCCGGCCTCACGATGGACGCCACGCGCATCAAGGAATTCCGCCGCGCCGTCAACGATGTGGCCGATGAGACGCTCGGACCGGAGGATTTGATGCCCAGTCTGCGCATCGACGCGGACTTGATGTTTCGCGGGATCACCGGCAGCGTGGCGGCCGGTGTGGCGGCTCTCGCGCCCTTTGGCACCGGTAACCCGCGGCCCGTGTTCGCCGCCAGGGGCGTGGAGATCGTCAACGGACCGCAGAAGCTCAAAGACCGTCACCTCAAGATGACGCTGCGGCAGGACGGCCGCATTTTTCGCGCCATTGCCTGGCGGGCCGCCGAGCGCCTCGAGTTCGCGAGCGAGCACAAGGCCGCTCTCGACGTGGCGTTCTCGCTGGAGCAGAATCAGTACAGGGGCGAGACCCACGTCGAGCTCACCGTGGCGGATCTGAGAAAGTCCGAAGACCTGAGCTAGCCCCACGCGTTTCAACCTATGGCGAAGTGGCAGAAGACGGCGCGGCTCGTGATCGCTGTCGCGGCGGTCTTGTTCGCGCTCATGGTAGCGCTGACGCTGAAGCGCCGGACGCCGCCCGCCATCGAAGCGCCAGTGGCCCGCACGGATCCATCGGCGGTTGTCGAAGGTGCGGGCCTCCGCAGCTTTCGGATCAATCGGGAGCACGAAGACATTCGCATTGAGTACGAAAGACTCCTGACCTACGCGAACAACTCGACGAAGATGCTCGGGATAAAGGTGACGACCGAGCGCGCCGGCGGGCGGGTTTTTACGATTGCCGGGAAGGAAGGTCAGGTCGGCGAGCACGATTCGACCGTCTCGGTGGTCGGGGATGTGGTGGTGACGGCTACCGACGGCATGATCGTGAAGACCGACCGAGCGACGTTCACCGAAGCCGACAGTCTGGTTCGCGTGCCGGGTCCTCTTGAGTTCTCGCGGGGCCGCATCAGCGGAACGGGGATCGGGGCCACATACGACAAGAACCAGAACGTCTTGTTCATCGCCGATCGGGCCACCGTCCACATGGACGCTGACCGATCCGGCACAGGGGCCATGGACATCGCGGCCGGGGCGCTCGAGTTCAGGCGAGACGAGAAGATCATCCGGTTTGAGCGCAACGTGAAGGTCACTCGCCAACTGCAGGTCGTCGAAGCCGACAGCGCCGTTGCTCGTCTGAGGCCCGACGAGGATCAGATCGAGGCGGTCGAACTGCGCGGCCATTCACGGATGACGGCTCCGGGCGAGACCGTCGGGGGCTTGCGGGCACTCGGCGGTCGGGACGTCGATTTGACGTACGCGGCGGATGGCCAGACCCTCCAGCGCGCCGTTTTGACCGGCAGTGCGGTCGTACAGTTCGCAGGGCAACCCGGGCAGCCGGCCCGGCAAGTCTCCGCCGAAGCCGTCGATATTTCGCTGGCACCGGACGGGTCCACGCCAACGGCCCTGGCAGCCAGAGACAACGTCAAGCTGACGATTCCCGCCGAGCCGGGCGGAGTCGCGAGGACGATCGGCGCGCAGACGCTGGACGGCCAGGGAGACGCGACGCAGGGTCTTACGAGCGCGCGCTTCTCCGGCAACGTCCAGTTCGCCGAGCGCGGTCCCGGCGTCGACCGAGCCGGTCGTTCGGCCACGCTGGAGGCGGCCCTTGCCCCGGGCTTTGGCTCGATTGACGTGGCCCGATTCGGGCGGGGCGTCCGGTTCGTCGATGGCCCAATGACTGCGACGGCCGCTTCGGCGCGATACGCCCTGGCCGGCGGCACCTTGGAGCTCGGTGGGACCGAACCCGCCAGTCCCGCGCCGCACGTGGTCAACGATGCGATCCAAGTCGACGCGACGCACATCGACGTGACGCTCGGTGGGCCGTCAGTCAAGGCGACCGGAGCGGTCAGGAGCGTGCTGCTTCAGAAACCGGGAGGCGAGGGAGACCGGAGTGCTGAATCCGATGTCCGCGTGCCGTCGATGCTCAAAAGGGACCAACCTGTCAACGTGACCGCCGACGACCTGAGCTACGATGGACCGACCTCCCGGGGGGATTACAAAGGAAACGTGCAACTTTGGCAGAGCGATACAACCATCAAGGCGGCGGCGCTCACGATCGACGGCAAGCGCGGCGACTTGATCGCGTCAGGGTCCGTGGCCACGACGACGGTGCTGTCGCAGAAGGACAAGACCGGGAAGAAAGAGCGTGTCCGATCGGTGGGCGCCGCGCAGGCATTCAAGTACGAGGAAGAGGGACGTCGAGCCACCTACACCGGCGAAGCGCACCTGAGCGGACCGCAAGGGGACATGACCGCGCCGAAAATCGAGCTGTATTTGAAGCCCTCCGGGGACGAGCTCGAACGGGCCGAAGGATACGATGGGGTGGCGCTCCGGGTCGAGCACCGAAGAACGACCGGGAGTCGCCTGACGTATTTCGACGCCGACGAGCGCTATGTGGTCACGGGTACGCCGGTGACCATCGTCGATGAATGCGGCCGCGAGACCATCGGCCGCACGCTGACCTTCTACAAGGCCGCCGATAGGGTGGTGGTGGACGGCAACGAGCAGGTCCGCACGCAGACCAAGGGTAAGTCGAACTGTCCTGGCTCGTAGCCAGGGCAAGCCCAGATGGCCACGCTCAGAACCTTCGATCTCACCAAGTCATACAACGGCCGAACGGTCGTTCGAGGCGTGAACCTCGAAGTCGCCTCGGGCGAGGTCGTCGGACTATTGGGACCCAACGGCGCCGGCAAGACGACGACCTTCTATATGACGGTCGGGCTGGCGGCGCCCGATTCGGGTCGGGTGGAGCTCGATGGCGTCGACGTGACGGACGACCCGATGTACGTCAGGGCCCGGAAGGGAATCGGATATTTGCCTCAAGAGGCGTCGATTTTCAGGGGCCTCACCGTCGAGCAGAACATCCTGGCCATTCTCGAAACCATGAATCTTGACGCGACCGCGCGCCGCGCGCGGCTGCGCGATCTGCTGGCCGAGCTGAACCTGACGTCGCTCGCCCGTGCCCCGGCCCACACGCTCTCGGGAGGGGAGCGGCGCCGGACCGAAATCACGCGCGCGCTCGTCATGTCCCCCAAGTTCATTCTTCTCGACGAGCCTTTCGCCGGCATCGATCCCATTGCCGTAGCCGACATCCAAAAAATCATCTTCCACTTGAAGGATCGGGGTATCGGGGTGCTGATTACCGATCACAACGTGCGCGAGACCCTCCGCATCACCGATCGAGCGTACATCGTGCACACGGGCGTCATCTTCAGAAGCGGCACGCCGACACTCTTGGCAACCGATGAGGAGGTTCGTCGGATTTATCTGGGGAGCGAGTTCCGGTTGGACTAAAATGAGGCCTGGGAATTGCATGAGCTTTGGGCTCGTGTCAGAACCTCCTCGACTGCGAAGGCGCTCGAGGTTCACTCAAGTGTCTAGATTCAGAAGACTTAGCTGACGCGTTGTTTCATGGGTATTCAGCAAAAACTTCACACCAGGCTCGTCCAGAAGCTGATTCTTACGCCATCGCTCCAGCAGGCCATCAAGCTGCTGCCGATGTCCACGCTCGAACTCTCGGATTTACTCAACCAGGAGATGGTCGAGAACCCCCTGCTCGAGGAGGTCCCGACCGAGGAGCTGCAGCCCGCCGATGCAGCGGCGACCGCTGAGAAGCCGGGGCCCGAGCAGCCCGCCGGAAAGACCGACACCTGGGACGACCAGGACTACGAGTACTTCTTCGGCGACTACCTGGACGACGGGTACCGCCCGCGCGCCCCGCAGGAAATCAAAGAGCTTCCGCCGATCGAGAACACGCTGTCGACGACGAGCTCGCTATCCGACCATCTGGTGTGGCAGCTGTCGATGCAGACCGACGAGCCGCTGACGCGGGAGATTGGCGAAGCCATCATCGGCAACCTCGATGACGACGGGATGCTCGTCGCCACCGTCGAGGAGCTTGCGGCCATGGGCCCATGGCCCG
>JBGPJH010000169.1:0-7364 GCA_041485305.1 Vicinamibacteria bacterium
GAATTCTTGAACGCCGTCCTGCAGACGCTTGCCCGAACTCATCGCGTTCCGGAGGACGATGGCCTGGTCGCCGCAGTTCTGGACTTCAGCGACGACGAGCGCCAGCACGCGGATGTGTGGCGGCGGTTGAATCGGCTCAGCGAACCTGAGTGGTATGGAGGCAGCGACCGGCACCTGATGCGCGTGCCGCCCGCCGCTGCCGGGATCTTCGGGTTCGTCGCTCGACATCCAATCGCTTTTCCGGTCGTGCTATGGATCCAGCTCGCCCAGGAAGAACGGTCGGTCGAGATGTCGCGCCGCTGCGTTCAGGAGCCGGCGGGGCGGCTTGAACCGCGGTTCGCCGCGGCGTATCGTGCGCACCTGCACGACGAAGTGCGTCATGTGCAGATCGACTGGCATCTGATCGATCGGTTCTACCGGGGCCGATCGGCGGCCGTCCAGCGCCTTACCGCCGGGTTGCTCAAGAGCCTGGTCGGCGCGTTCTTTCTGCCACCGATCCACTCGACAACCCGCGTCATCGAGGTGCTGGCGGCCGAGCGCCCCGAGCTTCGCCCGCTCGTTCCTCGCATGCTCCAGGAGCTTCGAGCACTCGTCTGGAACGACGACTACCACCGGATGATGTATTCCCGCGCGACGACTCCGGTGACCTTCGAGCTGTTCGACCGCTTCCCGGAGTTCCGTCGGATGCAACGCGTGCTTCGCGCGTACAAGCCGATGACGGCGGGGAGGGCATCATGAGCGTGGGGTACTCGATTCCCACGCGGCTGAATGTCGCAATCATTGCGATCCAGCTCGTCGCAATCGGAGTCTGCATGAACGCCTCTCGCGTCGTGCACACCATTCCCGGTCTGCTATTGCTGGCTCTGGGCTTTGGCGTGCTCATGAATTCGGTGTATGCAGTCATCCACGAGGCGGAGCATCGGATGCTGTTTGCCGATCGGCGCGCGAACGACGCGACCGGGATGCTCATGGCCGCATTCTTCCCGGCGCCATTCCATCTGCTGCGCCAGGGCCACATCGGCCATCACCTGCGCAACCGGTCCGACGACGAGGCGTTCGATCTGTATTTCGACGGCGAGCATCCGGTTTGGAAGCATCTGCAGCTCTACGGAATCCTGACCGGCCTTTACTGGCTCGTCACTGTCCTCGCCAACCTTGCAGTTCTGACGTTTCCGCACGCGCTCAGGCGCGACACCTTCGAATTCGACCGCCCGTCAGCGGCGTTCATGGAGGCACTCAATCCACGATACCTCCCTCTCATTCAGATCGAGGCCGTCCTAACGATCGCGCTGCATGTCGCAATCGTCTGGAGCCTGAAGATTCCACTGCTCAATTACCTCGCGATGTACGCTGGCTTCGGCGCTTCGTGGTCGGCGATGCAGTACGTCCATCATTTCGGCACCACTCGCCACGTCCTCGAAGGCGCGCGCAATCTGTGGATCTGGGGGCCGCTCGATCGCGTGTGGCTCAATCACAACTGGCATCTCACGCATCACAAGCACCCCACGGTGCCGTGGATCCATCTGCGGCGGATGGGAAACGGAGAGAATCCGGATCGGGGATTTCTCCCTCTGTATTACGCGCGCATGTGGCGCGGTCCCCGAAAAGCGACGGATCACGTGGAAAATCGGTATGCAGGGCGTGTCATCCGCTGACCGTGCGTTCGACGTGCCGGCCGCCGCCCGTGCCGTGATGGTGGCACTCGGTTTCGTGCCGGCGGTGCATGTAATCGCCACGCTCGCGCCCGTCGCGCTCGTGATGCTGAACCGTTGTGAGCCACGTGTCGCCGCTCTGTCACCGCTGGCCTTGTACCTGCTGCCGCCTCTGGTCGTCCGGATGATGACGTGGATCCGTCCGCTGCCGTCGGGCCGCGTCGATCTCGGCTCGTCGGCGTTCCTGCGCTGGTGGTTGACCGCACAGTGGCAGATCGTCTTCGCGCGGCTTCCGTTTCTCGAGGAGCTGCTCAGGCTTGTCCCGGGACTCTATTCGGTGTGGCTTCGTCTATGGGGTGGCCGAATCGGATCGTTCGTCTACTGGTCACCGGGCGTGGCGATCCTCGACCGATCGCTGGTGCGGGTCGGCAGCCGTGTCGTGTTCGGCATGGGAGTGCGCATCAACCCGCACGTGATCGCACCGGATGGCGACGGCTCAACCCGGCTCTTCATCGCGCCGGTCACCGTCGGCGACGACGTCCTGGTTGGTGGCTACTCGGTCCTGCTTGCTGGCTGTTCCGTCGCCGCCGGCGAGGTCACGCCGCCGTTTCGCTCGCTGCATGCCTTCACTCGCTGGGAAGGGGGCCGCCGCGTCCCAGGCGCCTCCCACGATTTCGACCAGCTCGATCAGGAGGCCCGCTGAAGTCGTCCTTTCCCCACATCGCCGCCTCCGCCCGCGCCGATTGGAGGCTCAAGCTGCGCCTACAGATCCGGCTCACGGTGTTTTTCTGCGTCTTCTATTTCACCCTCCAACACGTTGCCCTTGTCCCGGCACAAACCTTTTCGTCCAGCACCTTCGACCTGATGATCGGTTTCAATCCAACATGGATCTGGCCCTACCAGTCGGCGTATTTGCTGTTGACCATCATCCCGTGGGTCGCCGAATCACCTGTCGAGTTGCAACGATATGCCCGCGGCTTCGTGCTCCTGTCGTGCGCCGGCTTCGCGTGCTTTCTGTTTTGGCCCGTCGCCGGCCCGAGACCGGTCGAGGCTCCGGCTGACGCACTGTACCGTTTCATGTTGCGTTACGACCGTGCGACGAACACGTTCCCGTCCTTGCATGTGGGCCTGACGACATACACCGTGCTCTTCGGCGTCCGGACTTCGCGAGGACGACTTCCGGCCTGGGCGCGCGGGGTCTTGATTGCCATCGCCGTCGCGTGGGCGGCTGCGATCGACTACGCGACGATCGCGACGAAGCAACATTTCGCCGTGGATGTACTCGCGGGCGCCCTGCTCGCCTGGGTCTGTCACCGCTGGACGTGGTCGAGGGTGCCTATTCGCGAAGGGAGAATCGCTCATGCCGAAGCCGCATCGGATCGTGTCGACATGCATTGGGATCCTGTGTCTGTTCTTGAGCGCGAGCCCGGCCTCACCTCAGCCGGCACCATCCCCGGCGGTGGCAGGGAACGAGGCTGATCACGACGCGCTGCGCCGGCTCAAGTCGATATACGAGCAGGCGATCCGCGAGAACCGCGTCGAGGCGCTGCGTCCCTATCTGCATGCCGAGTTCCACGGCGTGATGGTAACGGGACGCGCCGTCGACAGCTTCGAAGATCTTCAGAAGTACTGGCGCGACATCAAGGACCTCATCGGGGAAGGGGGCACCTACACGACAACGCTGAAGCCTGAACTGAGCGAGATCGTCGGCGACTTCGCGGTCGCGCGCGGCACGACGGATGACGTCGTCGTGACCGGCGATCGACAGGAGTTTCGATTCGGGAGTCTCTGGACGGCAGTCCTGCAGAAACAGGACGGGCAGTGGAGGATCCGCCGTGTCCACGGGTCAATGGATCCGGTCGACAACCCATTCGTGCGTGAGTTCATGCGGCGCGCGATCGTCCGAACCGCAGGTATTGGCGCCGGCGCAGGGGTCGTGCTGGGACTCCTCGTTGGCCTGGTGTGGGGGCGCAGGCGCTCGCGGCGGGCGGCTACGCTCTGATCGTGAAGGCGGCGTTTGCGACATGAGCTGCCATACGTGACACGACTATCGCATGCAGGCATGTGTTCGGCAGAGCTGACAGCACAAGTCGAGTACGCGTCCCTCGGATCCGCGTCGCGACCGGCCAACTGCTCACCATTCCGGACCTGGCGAGGTGCGCGGATGGCGGTGGCTTCTTCATGGTTACACTCGCGCCGGTTCGCGGCTCCACATGACGCAGATCGCTCGAGTCAGGCCAGATTGTGATGCGGAGGGATGGCCGAGCGGTCGATGGTTGAATCAAAAAACAACTTATCAAAACGCCAGAACGAGCCGCACTAAAACGCACCTGAACCGGGTGTCACGTCGGCCTGTGCTCACGATCTACTGGCGAAACTCCCGGCTGGATCTGCCCCTCCTGGAGCGGCAGCGAGCCTCCGAAGGAGTGGGTATCAGCACAATCCCAGACGATGTCTGATCCACACGGCGAATCGGCAGCACGGCGCGCGTTCGAGACCAAGGCGCGATGGCATCAAAGGCAGGTCGCGCTCCCGCTCAAAGAGAAGGTCCGCATTCTGTTGCAGCTTCAACAGCTTGATCTGCCGCTCCTCCTGCGGCAGCGACCTCTGAAAGAGTGGGAACGACCGTGGGTGGTCGAGCCGTGAGACGTTCTCCCTACGGCGTCGTTCTTGGCGGGCGACGCGGCTGCACCTCGCGCTCGTACGCAAAGGCAATCTTCAGAAGTGTCGGCTCGCTGAAGGCTCCGCCGAGCAACTCCAAACCCACGGGCAGCCCATCGTCGGTAAACCCGGCAGGAATGCTGATCGCCGGCAGGCCTGTGGTGGCGCTGAGCTGGCAGTTCGACCCTGCTTGCGGCTGACCAATTGTCGCCGGTTTGCGGCGGAGCGTCGGGTATGCGAGGGCGGTAACGCCTCGTTCAGCCATGGCGGCGAGCACCGTCCGTCTCGCCGCCTCGCGTTTTTCCAGGGACTGCCGGTACGCGTCCGAGGTCCGGGAGTCCACGGCGTTGGCTCGCTTGAGCACCCCGTCCACGGCTGCATCGTACTTACCGCTGTCGACGATCTCGCCGAGGGTGTGGGCCGGCGCGCCTGGAAAGAGGGCCAGGAAGTCCATGAGATCGAACTTGAACTCGGCATTGATGACGCTCGTCCCCATGAGCAGCTCGTCGAACCCGGGAATCGTGACGTCGACGATGTTCGCGCCAAGGCGGCGCGTGGAGTCGATCGCGTTGCGGACGATCCGGCCGACCTCCGCGTCCTCTGGTGCGGAACCGAAGAGCGGCGTGAACACGCCTATCCGCACATCGCCCAGTCTGCTGTCGCCAACGGCCGACAGATAGGTCCGCGGGATGTGGCCGGCGCCCTCGCGCGTGACGGGGTCGGCGGGGTCGAAACCGACCGTCGCGTCCAGCAGGATCGCCAGGTCGGTGACGCTTCTTGCCAGCGGTCCGCCGATGTCCTGCGTGTGCGAGAGCGGAATGATGCCATCTCGGCTCGACAGGCCCATCGTGCCGCGGAGACCGACGAGGTTGTTGCTGGCGGAGGGATTGCGAATCGATCCGCACGTGTCGCTTCCCATTCCCGCCGCGGCGAAGCTCGCGGCGACCGCCGCGCCCGTGCCGCCGCTCGACCCGCCCGGGTTGCGCGTCGGATCGTAAGGATTCCTGGTTTGCCCGCCCATCGAGCTGACGCTCGTGATGCCGTACGCGAGCTCGTGCAGGTTGGTTTTTCCGAGGATCACGACGCCCGCGTCCCGCAGCTTCTTCAGCATGAACCCGTCGCGTCCGGTCTCGAAGCCCTCGAGGGCCTTCGAAGCGCCGGTGGTTGGCAGGTCGGCCGTCGCGTAGTTGTCCTTCACGACAATCGGGATGCCGTGCAATGGGCCGCGCGAACCCCGTGTCCGGCGTTCCTCGTCGAGAGCTTGGGCCGTCTCGATTGCGCGCGGGTTGAGGGCGATGAATGCGTTGATCTCGGGCCCCGCCTTGTCGTACCTGCGGATCCGACCGAGATACGCGTCGACGAGCCCCTTCGACGTCGCTCGACCCGACCGCATCGCGTCCTGCAGCTCGAAGATCGACTTCTCGACCACATCAAGATTCCGGCCTGCTGAAGCCGCCGCTGAGAGCGTTTGACCTAGCAGCGCCCGGCTCGTTGGTGCTGGTTGTGTCGGAGGCGAGAGCGTTCGAGAGATTCGAGGCGCCGCCGCGGCGACGGCGATTGCGGCGACGGCGAGCGCCACAGCGAGCGAGACAAGCTGTCGGTTCACAAGGTAGAAGTAGGAGTCGAACTATCCGATCGAAAGATGCTCGAGCTTTCCGCTGCTATCGCCGATGTTCTCCACGGTTGGCACACCGAGCTTGTCGAGAATCGTCAAGTGCAGGTTCGCCAACGGCGTGTCGGCCGGATACTTGATGTGCCGGCCGCCTTTGAGTTGGCCCGCGCCGCCGCCGGCCAGGATCACCGGCAGGCCGTTAGGCGCGTGCATGTTCGAATCGGCCATTCCGGCGCCGTAGACGAGCAGCACGTGGTCGAGGAGCGACCCGTCGCCATCGGGCGTCGATCGCAGCTTTTCCAGGTAGTAGGCAAACTGCGCGACGTGGTGCGTATTGATCTTCGCCAGGCTCGCCAGTTTCGCGGGGTCGTTCAGGTGATGCGAGATCGGGTGGTGCGATTCCGAGACGCCGAGCTGTGGATACGTTCGGCTGCTCAGCTCGCGGCCGATCATGAACGTGATGACCCTCGTGAGATCGGTCTGGTACGCCAGCACCTGCATGTCGATCATGAGCTTCGAGTGCTCTTCGAATGTCGCCGGGATGCCGGCCGGCTGGTCGACGAGCGGCAGCTCGCCGCCACCCTGCTCCTCGGCCTTACTGATGCGTCGCTCGACGTCGCGCACCGCCTCGAGGTATTCGCCGAGTTTGGCGCGGTCGCGCGACCCGATGCGTTGATGGAGGCGATTGACGCGCTCGGTGACCGAGTCGAGGATGCTGCGGTCTTTCTTGATGCGAGCGACGCGAGCCGCCGGATCGGTGGTGCCGCTGTCTCCAAACAGCCGCTCGAAGACGGCGCGCGGGTCGTTTTCCATTGGCAGCGGCGTTGTCGCGCTGCGCCATGCGATCGTGTTCGTGTAGGCGCAGCTGTAGCCCACATCGCACGACCCGGCAAGGTCCCGACCCTCGAGCGCCACCTCGAGAGAGGCCAGCTGTGTGTACTGGGCGAGGGCCTTTGCGGCGATCTGATCCACCGAGACGCCTGCTTCGATTTCCATTCCCTGGCCGCGCTTGGGCGGCACGTCGGTCAGAAACCGCGTGGATGCTCGGGCGTGCACGCCGGATGCGGCGCCGGCCAACCCTCCGACCGGCGGCCTGCTGCTCAAGCCGCTCAGGACGAGCAGTTGATTCCGGAACGGCTCGAGCGGCTTCAGAATCGGCGTGAGCTCGAACGCCGCGCCTTCCGCCTCAGGGGTGAAGCTCTTCATCACCATGCCGTTGGGCACGTACACGACGCCGAACCGGCGCACCGGCGTCGCGGCCGCGTGGGCCGCGCCGGCAAACGCCGGGATCATGCTGTCGAGCAGAGGCAGCGCCAGCGTGGCACCGACACCGCGCAGCACGGTCCGTCTGGGAATCGCCTTCTTGGTGATGATCATGACTCTGCCCTCCGCATCTGAAACGGCGCGCTCTTGACGATGCCGAGAATGATGGACGACCA
>JBGPJH010000170.1:0-7360 GCA_041485305.1 Vicinamibacteria bacterium
CCGGCGGCACGACGATCAGCGCCGGCATCTTGCAGGTCGGCAGCGGCGGCACCACCGGCACGCTCGGCACGGGCGCGGTGGTCAACAACGGCACGCTCGCCTTCAATCGCAGCGATGCGCTGACCGTCAATGGCGACATCAGCGGCGCGGGCAAGCTCACGCAGATCGGCTCCGGCACGACCATTCTGACGGGCACGAATACCTACACCGGCGGCACGACGATCAGCGCCGGCACCTTGCAGGTGGGCGACGGCGGCACCACGGGCCAGTTGGGCGCGGGAGCAGTGGTCGACAACGCCGCCCTGACGTTCAACCGCAGCGATGCCGTCGCAGTGGCCTACGAGATCACCGGTTCGGGCACCCTGACCCAGGCCGGCACCGGCACGCTCACGCTGTCGGGCGCGCACACCTATACGGGCGGCACCTTCGTGAACGCCGGCTTGCTGGCACTCGACGGCGCGCTCGCTGGTCCGGTTGCCGTAGCGGCCGGCGCAACGTTCGCCGGCACGGGCGCGATCGGCGGTGGGCTCGGAGTCAATGGCACTCTTTCGGTGGGATCGCCGGAAGCCCCATTTGGCAGGCTGGAGGTCGGCGGGAACGTGACGTTCGCCGCCGGCGCACGCGACCTGGTCACCATCGATGCCGCGGGAAACCACTCCCTGCTGGTGGTCCACGGGTCGGTGGCGTTTGGCGGGGCGTCGATCGCGGTCGATCCCAAGGCTGGCTCGTACGACCGCGTGACCTTCTATCCGGTGCTCTACGCGGAGGGCGGTCTCAGCGGGACTCCGATGGCCGCCACCAACAGCGCCGCGCTCCAGCCCTTTGCCACTTTGACACCGAAGCTCCTGGTCCTCACACTCCTGAACACGGAGCTGCCGCTCGCGTCGTACGCGGCGACGACCAACGGCGCGGCGATTGGCGGCGCGTTCGACCGGCTGCGGGCCCACGCGACCGGCGACCTCGCCGCCGTGACGCGCGAACTGACGGCGCTGGACGATGCCGGCTTGGGCCGCGCACTCGACGCCGTCGCCGGCGAGATTCACGCATCGGCCGTGCAGCTCGCTGCGATCGATAGCGAAGCCACGACGGATCTGATCCGTGATGAGATTGCGCCGCGCGACCCAATCGAAGACACCCAAGCTCCGACCAGATGGGAATGGGGCGCGGACCGGCGGGCGTGGGCACGTTTTCAGGCACAGCGCACTGCATTTGCGGCCGGTGCAGCACACGGCGCCGATTCGCGGACCTCCGGGTTCGTGCTTGGGGCCGACTGGACGTTGACCGATCGCTGGGGCTTCGGCCTCGGGGGAGGCTACACCCAAGGCAACCTCGCCCTCCACGGCCTCGCCGAATCGAGCGACCACACGGCACCGCGCGCCTTCGGCTACGTCGGCTACGCGCGGAGCCGCTGGAACGCGCACGTCGGTGCGAGCCTCGCGCGCAACACGTTTGACATTCGCCGGACGTTCCTCTTCACAGCGCGGTTGCCCGAGGCCCTCGGCGGCCGACCGGTGTTCGGTGGTGTTGATCGGGAAGCGACGAGCAGGTCCGCAGGAGTGACGACCGAGGTCTGGGGCGACTGGGCGTTCCCCGTTCGTCTTGGCGCGTGGGCGTTCCGGCCGACCGCCGGACTGCGCTATGCCCGCTATGCCCGGCGCGGTTGGACCGAAACCGGGGCCGACGCTCTCTCACTATCAGCTCCGGATCAGGCGCTCGCTTCCGCGCAGGCGGACGTGGGCCTGCACGTGTCGCGTGCGGCTGGGCATTTCCGACCGAACGCATCGGCCGGGTATCGCCGCGAACTGACCGAGGGGCGGACGGCGACCACGCTTCAGCTCTCGGATCACGCCGACGGGGTTTTTGTCGTCAATGGCCTGCTCTTCCCACGCAACGCGCTCACGGCTCGAACGGGCTTTACGTTCCAGACCGGCCGTTTCGACGTGTCGCTGGCGTACGAGGCAAGGCATGCTCCCAGCCAGACGCGCCAGGCGATTCAATTTGGCGTAGGATTCTAGCGAAAGGCGAAGCGCGTGTATGGGAAACCGCACAGCGAGATCACATCGAGCCGGCTGCCGCGCCACCTTGGTCCTCTTGGGGATCATCGGCGCGTCGGGTGTGGCTGCAGCGCAATCCAGATCTGAGCGGTCGGGCGAGGCGGTGCAGGTCGCCCAGGCCGGCAGTGCCAATGAGACGCTTCCCGGCGGCGCGAATTCGCTGCAGGAGGCACATGGCGATTGGCGCGTGGCGTGCGGGCAGCAGAACGACCAGAGACGGTGCACGCTCTCGCAGCAGCTCGTGGACAGGGACAGCCGTCAGCGGATCCTCGCCATTGAGCTCATGGTTTCTCCGCAGGGCCAAGCCGAGGGCGCACTCGTACTGCCCTTCGGACTGGCGCTGGACCGGGGGATCACGCTTCAGGTCGACGAGACCGGAGCCGGCCCGACACTGCATTTCAGAACCTGCCTGCCGGCGGGCTGTGTCGTCGCCGTATCGTTCGATGCGAAGGCCATCGCCGCGCTGAGAACGGGCAGGACTCTTGTCGTGACGGCGACGGGTGACAACACGAAGGAGGTTGCCTTTAGTGTTTCGCTCATGGGCTTTGCGAGCGCGCTTGATCGGACCGCAGCCCTCGCCAAGTAGCTTCCTCAGTGAGACGGGCCACGACTCCACCTGGCCCGGAGCGATACCCGGTCGATCTCGGCTCCTCTAAGGTACACCCTCGAAATCTTCCGCGTGTTAGCAATGTCGTCCAGAGGGTTCGCATCGAGCACGAGAAAATCAGCACTCTTGCCCGCACCGATGGTCCCGAGCTGGTCGAGCCCCAAAATCCTGGCCGAGTTGCGGGTGGCGGTGACAATCACCTGAGCCGGCGTCATCCCCGCCTTCGTCATCAGCTCCATCTCGATGAGCGAGGCGAGCCCGAAGTACTGGCCCCCCGACACACCGCCCGCATCGGTACCGAGCGCCAGCGTCACCCCAGCGCGGTTGAGTGCCGCCACGTTTCGCAGGAGCCTCCGGACCCCTTCCTGCGATTCTGCGGTCGTCTCCGATGAGACGGTCGAAAACGAGTTGGCCAGCAACCTGATCTCTTCGGAAGAAAGTGTGCCCGCGACGATCGGCTCGTCAATCCACGCCGGCTTTCCGCCGTACAACGCCCGCCGTTCGCTCCACAACGTCGCCATGAAGAACACGTCCGGCCGTTGCCTGAGCAGGTCCAGCAGTTCGGCGTCGACATCTTTGTCACGAACCTGGTGAGCGAAGCCGTCGATTCCTGCGCGCAGGAGATCCTTGGCGTCTTCCAGCTTCGCCATGTGCGCAATCACACGCAGGCGGTGTTTGTGCGACTCCTCGATGATCGCTCTATAGAGATTCGGCCGGAGCTTTTCAACGGTTCCGTTTCTATCGTCAACCCAGATCTTGACCATGTCGGCCTTCCGCACAGCCAGTTCCTGGACGTATTTTCGAGCCTCGGCCTCGGTCGTCACCCCATAGGCTGCGTCGCGCATCGGAACACCGGGGCCGGCGTTCGGCATCGCAAACCCACTGCCGGCCGTTCGGTACAGCGCCCCCGAGCGGACGTCCTGTCGTACCTCGAAGGGCAGCGCGCCTCTGCCCGTGCCTGCTTCGAAGATCGCCGCGACCCCGTAATACGCAAAGCGGTCGAGTGTATCGAGGAGAGTCTCGCGAGTGTAGTTGTCTGCCGAGAAGCTCAGGCCCTTCCGGTAGCCCATGTGCACATGACCGTCGACGAGCGCGGGCATCACGGTCTTGCCGGTCAAATCGACATGGCGCGCGCCAACCGGGCTTCTGAGCTGACCCTTCTTGCCGATCGCCACGAAGGTGCGCTGGTCGACGACGAATGCCGAGTTTTCAATCGGCGGGGTGCCGTCTCCCACGATGAGCCGGGCACCTTCGAAGACGGTGGCCACGGCCCCAGGCGCCTGGCCTGCGACGCCGGCTGCGCCCACGGCAAACAGCAGGAGACAAGCCACTGTGTATATGTTTCGCAGGCGCACCCGAACCTCCCTCCGGAAACACGATCGGCCACTGTGAAACATCGCTCGGCAATCTCCGAGCAGGCTCTTTGCCGCGTTCTCGCCGCCGGCCACGGCCGAATGCCTGTGCCTCAAGAACCGTCGTGGAGCACTTCTGCCCGGGATCAGACGAACTACCGGCCTGACTCCGCACCACGACGTGCGAGCGACAGCATCGGCGAATAGTAGCCCAGCCGCTCGCGCGTCCACCAGACGCCGCTCGCGCGTCGAGCGGAGCCGTCCGAGAAGCGATAGCGATAGAGCACGCCGCGCACGTACCTCGGCGGGCGCCCGGCAAACGGATCGTGAGCAATCAGGCGCAGAACCGCTGGGGATCCCTCGAGGAGACGGCGGCAGAAGGGTTCGAACCATCGCTCGCTTTCGTACTGCCCAAGCGCCGCGAACCACATCTGCCAGTCGAGCCGCGGCTGGTGGGGCGCGACCCACGGCGGCCGCCGCCCCAAGTCCCCGGCCTTGTACTTGAACTCGTACGGCTGCCACGTTACGCCGTCATCGGACCCCTCGATGACAATTTCGGGCCGCGTAGTGGTCATCACCGCGAAGAGCCCGTACGTGTTGACGCTGCGAAACGGCTCGACGATTGCCGCCATTTCTGCCAAAAGCGGCAGCCCTGCCAGCTCGACGCCGGCGCTCCGTCCGAACGCCAACACCGACACAGGCAAGGTCACAACGGCGACAACCAGCAGAACGCCACGCTGAAGGCGGGCGCCGACCCCTCGCGGGCGATTCCACTGCGGACCGGATCCGTGGGCCGCCTTCGGGCCGGCGGCCCCTCGCTCGAGTCTGGCCGGCACGAGCCGCGCGAGCGCGGCATCGTCGATCAGGAAGATCGCGAGAGATGCCGACAGCAGGTTGAAGAACGCATAGTTACCGGTCAGGGCCATGAGCGCCTGCAGCCCGGCGAGGAGCACGAACGCCGCAAGGCGCGGCCGCCGCGGGGCGATGACGAGAAGCGGAGCGAAGATCTCGATGCCGAACACGGCCACCGCCGAGGCTTTGTGGAACCAGAGCGGCAGGTGATGCGCGGACCACGCGACGGGCGTTGGAATGGGCTGGGTCTCGTAATGGAACGACAGCGCGGTCAGGTTCCGCCACGTAGGATCGCCGCTCGCCAGCTTAACCGCACCCGAGCCGACCATGAGGCGGACGAGGAGCCAGAGCAGGAGCCAGACGCCGAGGCGCGGTGGTTCGGGAGCGTCGCGAAGGCGATCGCGGACGACGGCAGGAGCAATGAAGATCGCCAGAAACCCCGCCTCGAGCAGCAAGGCGTCCCACTGGTAGGAAAGAAAGTCGCGGCCGACGACAGACAGCGACAGGTAGATGAGCCACAACAGAGGGAGGACGAGGAGCGGCACGATGCCGAGGATCAACAAGACGGCGAGCCCAGCGCCACTGAAACAGAGACCGCTCAGCCACGCGTCACTGACGCTGAACCAGCAAAGTGTCGGGACGATGCGGAACCGATCGAGACCAACCTGCGCGGTGGTGGCCCAGGAGCGAGCCTCGTCCAGATAGAGGCTGGCCGGGAGAATCCCATCGTGCCCGATCAGGCCGAGCACCTGTCGCCCAAGTGACCAGAATGCCGCGAGATAAACGAGGCCGAGGAGACGACGGAAGCACCAAGCGGGAAGGGCGAACGTGGACGGCTCGGTCGTCGGCCCCCAGAGCAGGGTTGTCAGACGCGTGAAAAGGGGTCGATGCGCCGCGACGAAGCGGTAGCCGACTTCAGTGATGGAGGCAACGCCCGGAACGCGCTCGTATGCCGCGAGGAGCGCCGCGCCCAGTATTTTGGGTCTCCCCTCCCTCTCGGGTTCCGCACGGCCGAGCGCGAAGAGGCGAAGTACCGCCAGCGCCCCGGAGGACACTCGACCGCCAGGCTCGATCAGGTGTACCGCTCGTGCGAAGTCGACGCGCGAGACGGCTGGAAAACGCGCCGCGATTTCAGGGTTCTGAAACGGCTCGTACTCGACGCCGTCGCCCGTTCGGTGGCGCCAGCGCGCCACCCAGAGTCGGCAGAAGCCGCAGTCGCCGTCGAAGACCACGACGGGCCGCTCGACCGCGTTGCGCGGGACGGTAGGTTCGTCCACGCTTTTCGCCACTCCAAGTGAACTGTCAGGGTGTCTGTCGCAGAATCAGGACGTCCTGCTTTTCCTTTGGGCCGCCCTGCGCGACGAGCACGATGGAATCGCCGACGGCGACGTCCCGCGCGATCCTCTCCGTCTTGTAGCTGCCGACCACGCGCGGTGCCGCGGGTTGGGCGAGATCGACGACCTGAAGACCCTCGCGACCATCCGCCACGTAAGCGAGCGCGCCCCGTAGCGCGACGCGCTGGGCTCCCCCGGGTGTCCGGTAGGGCGGCACCTGAACGGGCGCTGCGGGATTCGACACGTCGTACGGTTGCAGCGATCCGCCACCTACCGCAACGATGAGATTCCCGCGCTCCGACACCTCGACGCTGCGAAGGGCGTTCCCAGTTTGAAGGGAGACAAGTGGCTCAGGCGGACCGGCTTTCGAGAGGTCGAAGATGTAGAGCCCGGTCGGACTATCCACGCCATAGGCGTAGGAGCCGGAAGCCACAACGTCCCGTGCATATCCGTCCACGAAGAACGAGCCGAGACCGGCGGGCTTCGCTGGATTGGACACGTCGACCAGCACGAGGCCCTCCATGTGGTCGACAACCAAGACCTTGGCGCCCACGACGGCCGCCGCCTTGGCCTGTCCCGGCGTCTTGAACGACCCGCGCAGCATCGGTGCCGACGCGTTCGACACGTCAAGGATGGCCAGGCCTGAAAAGTTGACACCGATCCAAGCCGTCGTGCCGCTCACACGGAACGACCAGACTTGCTCGGGGAAGGTATACGCACCCAAACGCTTCGGCGCGGCCGGATTGGAGACGTCGAAGATCGTCAACGTCCGCCCTGAAGCGACGTACGCGCGCGTGCCGTCGACCCGCATCGCCTCCACCGGCCCGGGGATCGAGCCGACGGCTTCGAATCGCAGCGCCTGTGCGGTCAGCATCGCCGGACCCGGCACGCCCATCCACCCGGCACAGACCAGCAGGCCGGCGACCAGACATCTTCTCAAGCCCCGGCCCCGCATTCCTTCGGCGTTGTTGTGGGACAGCTCTTCGGGACGGGCTTCCGGGTGGCAGCGCAGAGGGTCATCGTCCGGCCTGCCTTGCGATTCGATAGAGCTTCGACTGCGTCCTGACGATAAGACTGCCTCGAGCGACGGCGGGCGTGGCGAGGGGCATCTCGTTCAGCGAGTTCTTGCGAAGAAGCTTGTACTCCGGTCCTGCCTGAACC
>JBGPJH010000171.1:0-7339 GCA_041485305.1 Vicinamibacteria bacterium
CGGCCGCTCGGCGCGCTCGGTGGTTACATCGACCTGGTCGATCACGGTCTGCGCCCGAATCGGCCCGGGTTCAGCGCCTTCGTGCTCCTTGGCATCGTGCTTGGTGGAGCCCTGCTTGCGAACGTCGCCGGCGCGTTTTCACCAACGTGGTTCTACAGCACAGGCCTTCCACTGAAGAGTGGATGGCAATTTGCGGCGCTTCTCGTTGCCGGCTTCGCCATGGGAATCGGCGCGCGGACCGCCGGCGGCTGCACCTCTGGACACGGCTTGTGCGGCGTCTCGATCGGATCGCCGGCGAGCGCGGTGTCGACAAGTACCTTCTTCATGACGGCCGTCGCACTGGCCCAGGCCTTCGCGTGGCTGCTGGGAGGGACGTCGTGAGGGTAAAACTGGCCGGCCTCCTAGCCGGTGTGATTTTCGGGTTCGTGATGTCGTGGGCTCAGCTCACCGACCCGATGGTAATCCGCAACATGCTGCTCCTTCGAGAGGCGCATGTCTTCCTGATCATGGGGTCGGCCATCGCGGTCGCCGCCATAGGCGTCAGGCTTCTCCGCGTAGCAGGCTTCAGATCGTTGCTCACGCGCGAGCCTATCGGATGGGCCGTTCAACGACCTGAACGTCGTCATGTCGTAGGCAGCGTGCTCTTTGGCGCCGGTTGGAGCGTGCTCGGCACCTGTCCTGGACCCGTCGCGGCGATGATCGGCGAAGGGAAGCTCGCGGGCCTGATCGTCGGGGCTGGTCTCCTGGCCGGGGTGGCGGCCCAACCGGCATTGGTCCGCAAGCGCGCTGCAGAGCGATCTCGCGTCGAACTCTCAGGTGCGGTCGGTTTGTGAGGAGAGCCTGCCAATGATTCTCCGTCCCTACTATTACTTCGATCGCGGCTGCGCCGCGTATCTCTTGGGCTGCGGTACGCTCGGCCGATGTGCCGTCGTTGACGCGCGCGTTGACGACGTCGAGTCGTACGAAGCGTTTGCAGCCACCAAGGGAATGCGTCTCACGCACGTGATCGACACGCACGTGCACGCCGATCATCGCTCTGGCGGAGCGGAGCTGGCGCGGCGGACGGGTGCGCAGTATTGCTTGCACGAATCGGCCGATGTCGCGTACCCGTTCACGCCCCTGAAGGATGGCGACGACATCGAGCTGGGGAACACGCGCGTCAAGGTCCTTCACACACCAGGACATTCTCCCGATAGCATCTGCCTGCTGGTCACCGACCTCAAACGCGGTGCCGATCCCTGGTTTGTGCTGACCGGCGACACGCTGTTCGTCGGCGCCGTCGGCCGACCCGATTTGCCGGGTCGCGCCCGCGAGAATGCCTCTGACCTATATACAAGCCTCCATGAAAAGCTGCTCAACTTGCCCGGGAATCTTGAGATCTATCCGGGGCACTTTTCAGGGTCTGTCTGCGGAACGGGTCTGAGCGGGAAGCCCGCGAGCACCATCGCGTTCGAGCGGCGCTGGAATCCGATGTTGTCCTTGGATCGGCAGGCCTTCATCGAGGCCTTGGCGGACGTGCCGCCGAAGCCGGAGGAGATGGAACGCATTCTCGCGTTCAATCGCGGCCACACGACTGTCGAGGCGGGCGCATGACGGCGACCATGGTGCATGACGGCCGCGTGGTCGTCCGCCTGGGTCTGCGGGAAAACGTTTCGCAGTTCGCGCTCCTCGTCGTCGTCAATGCGTTCGTCGGCGCCATGGTGGGCATGGAGCGCACCATTCTGCCGGCGACCGCCGAACAGGACTTCCACCTCGCGGCTCGGACGGCCATTCTGTCCTTCATCGTCGTGTTTGGTATATCGAAGGCCCTTACCAACTACCTCGCCGGCCAGTGTGCCGATCGAATCGGACGGAAGTACGTGCTCGTGGCTGGCTGGCTGGTGGCCGCCCCGGTGCCGTTCCTGTTGATGTGGGCGCCGAGCTGGAATTGGATTCTCGCGGCCAATCTGCTGCTGGGCATCAGCCAGGGCTTCACGTGGTCAACAACGGTCATCATGAAGATTGACCTGGTGGGCGCCAGGCAGCGCGGGCTAGCGATGGGCCTGAACGAATTCGCCGGGTACGTGGCGGTTGCAGGTGCCGCCCTGGCGACGGGTTGGATCGCGGCGCGCTACGGATTGCGGCCGGCTCCCTTTTATCCCGGTGTCATCTTTGTCGCAATCGGGTTGGGACTCTCGGTGTTCCTTGTCCGCGAGACGCGGTCGCACGTCGCCTTGGAGTCGAAGCTTCGGACCGCCTCGACCAATGCGCCGGCGGCGCGAGATGTGTTCTGGCGAACGACATGGACCGACCGGAATCTCTCGAGCATCAGTCAGGCGGGGCTCGTCAACAATCTCAACGATGGTATGGCGTGGGGTTTGTTCCCGCTGTTTTTCGGGGCAGCTCACATGAGTCTGGATCGCATTGGGACGCTCGCGGCGATCTATCCGGCCACATGGGGCATCGCGCAGCTTGCCACAGGAGCCCTGTCGGATCGCGTCGGGCGGAAATGGTTGATTGCCAGCGGCATGTGGGTCCAAGCCATTGGCATCGGCGTCGTGATCGTCTCCAAGAGCTTCGCCGGCTTTGCAGCCGGCGCCGCGCTGCTCGGAATTGGAACAGCCATGGTGTATCCCACCTTGCTAGCCGCGATTGGTGATGTGGCGCTTCCCTCGTGGCGAGCGTCGTCGGTCGGCGTCTACCGCCTGTGGCGGGATTCTGGCTATGCACTCGGCGCCTTGCTCGCCGGGCTCACCGCGGATCTAGTCGGCCTTTCGGGTGCTATGTGGCTGGTGGCCGCTTTGACGTTGATGTCAGGTCTGGTTGCCGCCGTTCGGATGGACGAAACGCTGCATCATTCGAGGCCTTAAAAACCGACGATCAGGTTGACTCTAGCGGTTCGCGGCAGGGTCGGGTGCGTGTGGATGTCCGCGATGCCGTCCGGCGGTTCGCCTGGCAAGCGGGACACGTAGAAGTAGTCGACGTCGCTGTCGGCTGCGTTGAACACGTTGAAGACGTTGAACGCAACCTTGACGTTCCGCGCAACCTGACAGCCCGCCTGCAGATTCACCAGGCTGGTTGCCTTCGACCGAACGGTATTGTCTTCGATGAGCGTCCGCGACCCGAAGTAGCGCCACCGGACGCTGCCAAACGCCCGGTGGAACCCGTCAAGGGTCGCTCCGGCCGAGACAACCGCGCCGACGGCCTCGGGCACGTAGGCTCCGACGGGATCGAAATCGGTGAAACGCGCCCGAGACCACGAGAGGTCGCCATCGAAGACGAGCCATCTGGCCGGACTGTAGTAGTTGGCCCACTCGATGCCTCGGCGGGCGCTCGGGCGGCTGGCTTCCGTCGTTCCCTCGTCGCCGGTGAACACCAACTCCGAGTCCAGATGCAGCGTCCAGACTGCCACGGTGCTCTGCAGATGAGGGATGACGACCGTGCGAATCCCGACCTCGGCGCCTTTCGCCCGCACCAGTGGGGTCACGCGGGCGACCGGATTGCCGTCGAAGTCGCGAGTGAGAGTGGTTCCGCGCGCGTCGTTGCTGTGAAACCCGGTGCCGGCATTGACGTAGAACTCGGTTGCTTTCCACGGTCCGAGCGCGACCCCACCCTTGGGACTCACGAGACCCGCACCGCGAACGCCGCCATTTGCGCTGTTCGAGGCGTCGACCCGGAATCGTGCCGCGTCACCGCGAACGCCGGCCATCGTCCGCAGCCACGACGTCCACTCAATGTCGCTCTGCACGTACGCGCCGCCAGTCGTCTCGAGCACCGCGTCCTGGCTGCGCGTGTCCAGCCGCACGCGGGCCTGCGTGTGATACAGACCGACATTGCCGATAGAGTCGTTCCGCCCTTGGGCGCCAAGGGTGTGTTGGATGGGCCGACCCCTCCATCGGCCCAGACGGCGGTAGGACGCTTTCCCGCCGGTCACGAACCGGTGATCGGCCTGCTCGATCTGATCCCCGTGCACAGGATCGTTGAGGTAATAAGTGAAATTCGAGAACAGGTCGAGATCGTAACCGATCCCGTATGCGGTGACCTTCGTGATGGCATTGCGGCTGCCGTGCTGCCAGTCCCCTGCCAGGCTGTATCGATACGTGTGACCGCCGTCGGTCGGATCGATCGCCCCGAACCGACCGAGTAATCCGTCGGAGACCGCCCGCTGTGCCACATGATCGCTGGAATTCCACCTCCCGTGGTAGCCCATCGCGGTGATGGAGAACCCGTCAATCGCATCGCCCCGGCTGTACCGCAGGACGCCGTTCAGCTTTTGATAGTCGTCGGGATGGACCCACGGCCCATCGTTGTGGGCGAGCTCCAGCGCGGTCACCAGGTGTCCCGCGCCGGCAGAAGGTGACGCGGCAACCAATGCTCGAGCGTAGCCTTGCACCCCCGCTTCGACATGAACAATCGGCCGATCGAGCACGTTGGCGTAATTGATGTTGGAGGAGCCGGCCGTGCCGAAATCGCCCTGCTCGGCGTAGTACGGCCCCTTCGAAAACTGAACGCCCGTGACGAGCTCAGGAATCAGGAAGTTCAGATCGGAGTAGCCTTGCCCGTGGGCGTGCGTTGGCATGTTGACCGGCATGCCGGCCACGAGGGTCGCAAAGTCGGTCCCGTGATCCAGATTGAACCCGCGCAAAAAATACTGGTTGGCCTTACCTTCGCCGCTGTGCTGCGTCACGACGACGCCGGGCACGGTCTCGAGCACCTCGCCGTCGCGCATGAGCGGGCGTTCGCTGAGTTGTTTCGCGGTGATCGCACCCTGACTCGCCGATTGCGCGACCCCGACCAGGTTCTCGGCAGGGTTGGCGACATCGGCCAGGTTCGCGAACGTGCGCTTGGCCGTCACAGCCACGTCGGCGTTAACCGCGTAGTGCAGGATGACGTCCAGCCGGATTGCTCCGCTGGCAGGGACATTCAGGTCGCGGCGAGTCGTGGCGAAGTTGATCAACGTGAACACAAGCTGGTACCGGCCTGGCGGCAGGGCTTCGAAGTGGTACCCACCCGAGGCGTCTGTGACAGCCGCGTCGAGCGATCCGCCGGCCCCTCTGAACTCTACCGACACGCCAGATAGCGCGGCTCCATTGTCGTCCCGCGCCAAACCAGCCACGCTCGCGGACTGCGCGAGCGCCGGCGACGACGCGAAGAGCACGAGCAACGAAAAGGCCGCGGAGAGACGCATCGCCGTAGTCTAGGCTAAGTTAACGCCGAGCAACGCAGCCCGGAGGATGCGCCGCCCGGCAAATGTCAGCCTGGATTCGAGCCCGGTCTATGTGACGGCCGACAGCTTGAGTGCTGAAAGCGGCCCGTTGAAGCTGACTAATCTCAGTTTGATGACCGCCAGATCTGATTCAGCCACGGTACGGCCTGGCGCAGGCCGGCGGTGAACCGGTTCGTTTCAAAGTGGCTGATGCCCTGTAATTCGAGGAGCTGCGCGTTCACGCCCCGGTTTTTCAGCTCCGCAATCCGCTGTGCAGTCGGACCGATCGGCACGACCTGATCGTCGCGCGAGTGGATTGCAAAGACCGGGACGCGCCAGTTGGCCGCGAGCGCCGTCGGTCGGCCCGCGATGGGAATCGCAGCGCTGAAGCGGTCCGGATACTTGTCGGCCCAGTACCACGTGCCCGCGCCTCCCATGCTGAACCCCGTGACGGCGAGCCTCTTGGGATCGATGGCGTAGCTGTTCTGGACCGCGGCAAGCAGCGCGTTGACGCCGTCCTCGTTCTGCGGGCTGTCCCATCCGCCGGCCAGCGAATCGGGCGCGACGACAATCGCGCCAAGCTCCGCAAACGCCGGTCGCACGAGGAGCTGGAGCAGGCTGCGGCCGGCGCCGCGGGGCTCTCCGCCGAAGTGAAGCGCCAGCACGAGCGGCACGCGCCGCTCCGGCGAGTAGTCCGCCGGCACCCAGATGGCGTAGGGAACGGCCGGCCCTGCTGTCCGCTGGAGCGCCCCGCTGTGAACGCCCGGTGAGTGGACCGTCATCCGTTCCTGACACAACGCCCCTTCAGCGTATGAACCAGAACAGGCGAGTGCAATGAGAAGTGGCCTTGTCAGGCTCCGCATACGTGTCCCCTCCGATGGAAAAATACCGCAAAAACCTGGGGATCTCGTAAAGGTTTCGATAAAATCTCGTGGCCTACCCGGACTAGGCGAATTCGGTTGCGTCGGCGAGGAGATCTCCTGTAGCATCCGGGTACCCGACAGGGTCCGCACGCAGGACGCTGTGCTGCGGCGTATCGTTGGCCGACGTAACTTTCGAGGAGGCTGCATGAGCTGGACGAAGCCGGAATTCAAGGAAGTAGCCGTCACGCTGGAAGTCACCGCGTACGCGGCGCGGCGGTAGGTAGTCCGCCGAAGGCGGGGCTCGAATTCGAGCTCCGCCTTCAGACTTTCGATGTGCACGTCCTCCTGATGGGCACAGCCGCCGGGGGCGGCTTCCCACAATGGAACTGTTGGTGCCCCTGTTGTCGGGTGGCACGAACAAACCCGGGCGAGGCGTGGCCCCGCACTCAATCCTCAGCGGCAATCAGCGCTGACGGTCGCCGCTGGTTCCTCCTCAACGCCTCTCCCGACATTCGCGAACAACTCAACCGTCTTCCGTCGAGCGGAGTGCCGTCAACGATCCGCCTCGTGCCGATCGAAGGCGTGGTGCTGACCGACGCCGAGCTCGATCACACGCTGGGCGTGACCCTCCTCCGCGAGGCCAGGTACCTCCCACTCTACACAACGGCCTCAGTCCGATCAATCCTCGAACACGATTCGAGAATCCTGCCGGTCGTGCGGGCGTTCGGCGACGTTCCAGTCATCGATTTGCCGCTGGGCACGCCTCGCGAGCTTCGTTGTCGAGACGACTCCCCGGGCGGTCTGACCGTCGAAGCGTTCACAGTGCCGGCCGGCCCGCCTCAGTTTGCTCCCGGCGCCCTCGAGGGTCACACTGTCGGGCTACTGGTGCGGGACCGAGACGGCCGCACATGCGCGTTCGTGCCCGGCTGTGGCGATCTGGATCCCGACCTTCTGGAGCGTCTGAGCGCGGCCGACATCCTGCTTTTCGACGGCACGTTCTGGGACGACAGGGAGTTGCTGGCGTTGGGAATTAGCAATCGGACCGCGCGCGAGATGGACCACCTGCCGATCGGGGGACCCGGCGGCAGCCTCGAGCGCCTCGCGACGCTGCCCTGCCGGCACAAGGTGTACACACACATCAACAACACGAACCCGGTGCTGCTGGAGCGGTCACCGGAGCGCGCGGCGGTGGTCGGCCGAGGACTCCGTGTCGGGTTCGACGGCCTCCACCTCACGCTGTAGACTAGCGGTCACGGTTATGACGACAACCTTGCACGCCTCCGCACTAGCC
>JBGPJH010000172.1:0-7326 GCA_041485305.1 Vicinamibacteria bacterium
GCACTCGGGCGCCGTCAGCGCTCGTGATCCAATGCGACTGGATGGGAGCGATCGCCCGCCGAGCCACCCACGGCCCGTTAAAATCGGTGACGGGCTTTAGCCGCGCGCCGCGGGCCGACAGTTCGCCGACGAAGATCTCCGGCGGCCGCGTCGCGGTCGATCGCACGAGGGCAATCCGCCGGCCGTCTCGAGAGACATTGCCGAGGTCGTGGTCCGCCTCGCCCCTCGTCAGGAAGACGACCCTTCCACCGGCGAGCTCGACGCGGGCGGCGTGCGTCTCTCCGTGCCAACCGATCCTGACCAGGAGGCTCTTGGAGTCCGGCGCCCATTCGAACTTCGGGTTGAAGTCCACCTCGGCAGTGTCGGTGAGCGTCGCTGCCGCCAGGCAGTAGTCGGTCGCCGCCGTGAGGCTTCGGACCTCGCCGTGCCGCGGATCGCACACGAGCAGCTCGAGGTTCTCCGTGTCGTAAGCACCGTCGGGACCGTCGGTGCGGCCTGCATAGGCGAGCCACCGGCCGTCGGGCGACCAGGCGACCTGTGCCTTCCGCCCCTCCGGGAGGCTCACGGGTTGCAGTCCTCGGCTCTCGATCTCGAGCACGAGCAGCTCGTCCCTCCAGGGCTTGATGAGGGCCTTGGGGTCGCGGTTCGTGGTAATCGCCAGGCGCTCGGAATCCGGCGAGAAGGCGTACGAGAAGTGCCCGAGTGTGTCCGCGCCGTAGAGGAGCCGGCGTTCGCCGCGCTCGGCATCAACGAGCCAGAGGCGGTGGCGCTCGGCGTTGAAGTAGCCGTCGCCGTCGAGGCGGTACCACCAGTCGTCGATAACGCGAGGCGGCTCGCTCAGCCCTTTCTCCTCTCGGGCCTTTCGGGCCTGCTCCGTCCACGCGCCGTCTTGCTCGCGGAAAGAGACGACGAGGTGTCGACCGTCTGGCGACCAGGCGAAGTCGCGAATCGAGCCTTCGGGGAAGCTCGTGAGGGCCCGCGCCTCGCCGCCGTCGACGGCCATCTCCCAGAGCTGCGGCTTCTCCTTCTCGCGGGCGCGCACGAAGGCGACCCTCCGGCCATCGGGCGAGAAGCGCGGCTGGGAGTCGCGGCCGCCGTTGGTGAAAGGCCTCGGCCCCGCCAGCCCGCCGACGTCGGCTATCCACAGGTCGGAGACGTACTCGTTCTTTTCGCCGACGTGTCGGCGGCTGAACACCACGCGACGCCCGTCCGGCGAGAGATGGGGGCGCCCTACGTATCGCAGCTCGAGGATGTCCTCAGGGACAACCCCGGTCCGAGCCGACTTCGCCACACCCCTGTCCTTTCCTCGTCTGCGTTCGAGCTTCTCTTGTTGGCTCTGTGCCATCACAGCTTCCTAATACGACTTTGTCAGATCGCCGATCTCGGCCGGAACAGTGTCGCACCGCGAACCGGCTCCAGCACGCGGGAAACCGCATCTACGGCGACCAGTCGGCGACTTACGCGGGGGCCCCACTTCGTCACCCCGCTAGGATCTCGGCGCCTTCGATGCGGTTTCCGGTCCAGCGCGAAGCGCGCGCTTCCGCACGGCTCGCGGTGCGGCACTGTTCCAGCCGAGTGCGTTAAGCGATCCGACAAAGTCTATTACTCGTGCGATATCTATATCTGAGCACCCGAGATCACCCAAGCACCTCAGCACCTGACTTCATCTTACCGCGCTCGTGTTACCGCGCTCGTGCCCTGGCGCCGGCGCGTTTCGCCTCGACCCTTGCCTTGAGGATTTCGGTAGAATGACGCGCATGAATTGGCTGTTCAAGGAAGAGCCGTCGACGTACAGCTTCGACGCGCTCGTGAAGGACAAACGGACCGTGTGGAGCGGCGTCCGAAACCCGCTGGCGCAGAAGCACCTCCACGCGGTGAAGCGCGGCGATCGCATCTTCTACTACCACACCGGCGACGAGAAGGCGATCATCGGCATCGCGAAGGCTCTGGGCGACGCCTACACCGACCCGGACGACGAGACCGGCAAGCAGGCGGTCGTGGACGTGGCGCCTGTCGGGAAGCTCGCGCGGAGGGTGACCCTCGCCGAAATCAAGGCGGATCCGGCCTTCTCGTCGTTCGCGCTCGTGCGGATCGCCCGACTATCCGTGATGCCCGTCACCAACGACGAGTGGCAGCGAATCGAGCGAAAGTCGGAACAGTAAACCGCGGGCTCCTCCTATTTGTTCTCCTTGAAGCCCGCCGGAATCGACAGGTCCGCAGCGCTGACGTCGGTCGACACCTTCAGCACCTCATTTGTGGTCGTCATGAACGTCACGCGCGGCTTCGGCTCGTCGTCTTTTTTGGCCCCTCTCTTGGCCAAACCGCCGAGCAACCCACCAACGCCCCGCGGTATGGACGGCTTGGCGTCGCCGTCGCCCTGCTTCTGTTCCTGGGCGAGCTGTTCGGCCGACTTCACCGCATCCATGGTGACGGTGGTCATGATGGGAGTGCCTTCAATCTTCCCGCCCTCGGCGCTCATCCTGGCCAGCGCGGGCTTCATCATCGGATAGAGGGCCATCGCCGCAGCCATGTCCTGGGCGGAGGCGCCAGCTACCATCGGCCCGTAGAGCTTCTGCGCGTACCGCATGTCGAAGTCGGCGATTTCCTTCATTGCGGGAATTACCGGCGCCAGCCACAGGTCGGTTGTCATCACGAGACCGCCACTTTGCTCGAGCGTCTTCCCTTTTTCCCGGACCGTCACCGTCACGAGGGTCTGATGCGTGCTGAACCCGTTGACGTTTTTCGTTTCGCCCGTGTTCTTGACGTCGAAGTCGACTTCGTATTCCTTCCCTTTCTCGTCGCTCTGCGCGGGCTTTTCGGCACTTGGCTGTTTCCGCGCGTCCTCCTGGGCCTTGCGCTGCGCCTCCTCCATCTGCCGTCGAAGCTCCTCAAACGTGACGACCTTGTAGGTCTTCCGCTTGACGTCGAGTTGGTACACCTTCTCTTCCGAGAGGTCGATGATCTGACCGGTCGTGTCGTTCAGCCTGCTCTTGCGGCTGCCTTTCACGGCGACAACCGAGGTGACGCCCTCGCGGGCGGCCTTGCCGCCGAAGATGTTGACGACCTTTCCGAGAACTCCGGCAAACTGGAAGTGGGTTTTCTCGTCGGCGCGCACATCGGCCTTGAGGGCCTGCGCGGAAGCCAGTAGCACACAGAACGAAAGCGCAGCGATGCGCGAGCGGGTCATGACAGTTTCCTCCAGTCAGAAATTCTACACCTCAGGAATCCCTTGCGACCGTCCAGATGCCCAGGTCAGGAGAACCGTCATCGAGACGACCCCGGGCGCCCATACCAGAAGCAACTGCTGAAATCCGAGGTGTTCGTACAGGAAGCCGCCGACCGAGGGTCCGAACAGGAGGCCGATCGCCCACGCAACGTTGTACAGGCCGTAGGCCACGCCAAACGAGCCCACGCCCGCCTTCGTTGTCGCCTCGGCCATGTAGGTGAGCGACGGCGTCACGACCATCGCAATCGGCACGACGGTGATCAGGTAGAGCGCGGCGGCAGACTCGAAACTCCAGATCCGGCCCAGCACCGGCATGACCACGGCCATCACCACGAGCCCTGCCATCGTAAGACGACGGCCGCCGGATCGATCCGCGATTCGCCCGAAGGCCGGATGAAGCGCGCTCGAGACCAGCGCAGCCGCCCCGAACACCAGCCCGATGCGCGAGGGCCCGAGCCCGATGTCTGCCGCCAGAAACAGGGCCAGCACGGGCTCGAGCATCGCGATGGTGCCGCCGACCAGTACGACGGCCGCCGCGCAGGCGGCGACGGAGGGCACCTTGAGCACCGTTCGCAGGGGCACCGCTTCGTGCACTCCGCTTCTGGGCGGAAGCGGTAGCCAGGCAAACCCGAGGGCCCCGAGCGCGGCAAGAGCCGCCACGACAAGAAACGGCTGGCGTGCGCCGCCCTGCTCGTACAGCCACCCGCCGACGGTGGGTCCGATCATGAAGCCGAATGTCGTGCCCGACATCACGAGCCCCATGACGCGGCCACGTTCCTCCGGACCGTAGAGATCGGCGATGAGCGCGAAGCCAACCACCCAGGTGACCGCATCAGCGGCGCCCTGAACGAGTCGTGCGGCAAAGAGCGCCGGCAAGCGATCGGCAAACGCGAACAGCACCGTCGAAGCGGAGAGGGTCAGCAGCCCGCCGACCAGCGGCAGCCGTCGTCCGACGCGATCCGAGATCGCGCCCATCGGCACCGACACGGCGAGCACGGTGACGCCGAACGATGCGAACAGGAAACCGATGGTGGTCGGTGAGGCACCCAGACGCCGGCTCAAGTCCGGCAGGACGGGCACACCAATCGAGTAGGCGATGATGTCGGTAAACGTGGCGAAGGTGACGAGCGCGACCGAAACGGAGCGGGCCGGACGCATAGGGGAATGTCTCAGAACCACAACTCAGGGCTTCAGGCTTCAGGCTTCAGGCTTTGGGCTTTGGGCTTTGTCACCGCCAACAGCGAGCTGACAGCTGATCGCCCCTGTTATCGCTTTTTCAACACCAAACAACCGAGCGGCGGCACGATCAGCCGTAGCGAGTGCTCGAAGCCGTGTGAGGCTACCCGCTGGCTGTGCACGCCGCCCCCGTTCCCGACGTCGCTCCCGCCGAAGATCGAGCTGTCGCTGTTGAGGAGCTCGGCATAGAACCCCGGAGCCGGAACACCGATCCGGTAGTCGGCCCGGGTGACCGGCGTGAAGTTGAGGATCATTACGACAAAGTCGTCGCGGTTCCGCGCAAAGCGGACGAACGCCACGACGCTGTTTTCGTTGTCGTTGCAATCAATCCACCGGAAGGCCGACGGATCGAAGTCGCACTCGTGCAGCGCCGGCTCCCCGCGGTAGAGCGCGTTGAGCGCCCGCACGTAGTGTCGCAAGGCGCCGTGTGACGGCTCGTCGAGCAGGTGCCAGTCGAGGCTGCGATCGTGGCTCCACTCCTGCCACTGCCCGAACTCGCAGCCCATGAACAGCAGCTTCTTGCCCGGATGGCCGTACATGAGTCCGTATAGCGTGCGTAGCGTCGCATGCTTCTGCCAGGCGTCGCCCGGCACCTTGTCGAGCATGGCGCCCTTTCCGTGCACCACCTCGTCGTGCGAGAACGGCAGGATGAAGTTCTCGGTGTAGGCGTAGAGCATCGAGAAGGTCAAGAGCGTATGGGACCAGCGCCGGTGCACCGGATCCTTCTGGGCGTACTCGAGGATGTCGTGCATCCAGCCCATGTTCCATTTATAGGTGAAGCCCAGGCCGCCAAGATGCGCAGGCCGGCTGACGCCGGGGAAGGCCGTCGACTCCTCCGCGGCCGTGATGGTGCCCGGGTAGTCGCCGTGGGTGAGGGTGTTCAGCTGCTGCAGGAACAGAATCGCATCGAGATTTTCCCGGCCGCCGTACCGGTTCGGAATCCATTCGCCCTCGTCGCGTGAGTAGTCCAGGTACAGCATCGATGCCACCGCGTCGACACGCAGCCCGTCCGCGTGATACTCCTCGAGCCAGAAGAGCGCGTTGGACAGGAGAAAATTCCGGACTTCATTCCTGCCGTAGTTGAAAATCAGCGTGCCCCAGTCCTGGTGCTCGCCCTGGCGCGGATCCGCGTGCTCGTACAACGCGGTGCCATCGAAGCGGGCCAGCCCGTGATCGTCTCGCGGAAAGTGCCCGGGCACCCAGTCCAAGATGACGCCGATGTCTGCCTGATGACAGGCATCCACGAAGTACTTGAAATCCTCAGGCGGACCGTACCGGCTCGTCGGCGCGAAGAACCCCAGCACCTGGTAGCCCCACGAGCCGGAAAACGGATGCTCCATGACCGGCAGCAGCTCGATATGGGTGAAGCCGAGATCCTTCACATACGGCACGAGCCTGTGCGACAGCTCGCGGTAGGTCAAAAACCGGTTCCCCTGATCGGAGGCTCGCGCCCACGAACCAAGATGGACTTCGTAAATCGCCATCGGGCGATCCAGCCAGCCTCCGCGCTCGTGCCGGGAGGCCATCCAGGGGCCGTCGTGCCATTCATGCCCCGAGATGTCGCGCACGATCGCGGCCGTCTGCGGCGGCGCCTCAAAGGCGAACCCGAAGGGATCGGTCTTGCTCAGCAGCGCGCCGTTCGTTGTGCGGATCTCGAACTTGTATTTCTCGCCATCCGCCAGATCGGGGATGAACAGCTCCCAAATCCCCGCCGGCACGAGCAGGCGCATGGGGTGCACCCGTCCGTCCCAGCCGTTGAAGTCGCCGACGACGCTGACGCGATCAGCGTTGGGCGCCCAGACAGCGAAGTGGATGCCGGTGGTCGACCCGACGCGGACGCGGTGCGCGCCAAGCTTCTCGAACGCGCGGTGGTGCGTGCCTTCCCCGAGCAGATGGAGGTCGAAATCGGTGAAAACCTGGCCGTACCGATACGGGTCGTCGATTTCGATGACATCGCGCGGGTAGGCGATCCGGAGGCGATAGTCGGGGATCCGATCGCCCGGCAGACGGAGCTCGAACACGCCGTCCGAGGGGCGGCGCGTCATCGGGTGCAGCTGTCCGGTCTCGACGACTCGCAGGTCGACGCCGAGCGCGGCCGGGTGGATGGCGCGTACCACCACGACCTTCTCCGAATCGACCCGATGCGGGCCGAGCACCGCGAACGGATCGCGGTGCCGCCCCTCCGCGAGCGCTTCGAGCGCGGCGTCGACGCCGCTGTCCCGGCCGACAGGCCCCATGCTCTTGGGCCTACTTCGCGATCGTGGCGGCCTTGATGTAGTCGAGCTTCGGAAACGCCTTCGTCAAGTACGCGTTGCCCTCGGCCGTGATTTGGCCCTGCGAGGGGCCGCGCCCGTTTGGCGCCCCTTCACCGTACCCGTTGTAAAGCTTGTCGACCACGTCCATGCCGGAAACGACCGCTGCAAACGGCGCAAATCCCTGGCGGTCGAGACTTCCGTTGTCTTTGAAGTTGATGAACATCTGGGTCGTCCGCGAGTTCGGGCCGGAGGTCGCGAAGGTGAGGTACCCACGCTTGTTACTCTCTTTCACCGGATCGTCCTTGAGCCGCGCACTGGTCCAGGCCTGCTGAATCGACGGATCGCCGTGCATGCCGAACTGCGCCATGAACCCGTCAATCACCCGAAAAAACCGGATGCCGTCGTAGAACCCGTTCTTCACGAGGTTATAGAAGCGGTCCGCGCCGAGTGGCGCCCAGTCGCGGTGCGCTTCGACGACGAAGGCGCCGGCGCTCGTGTCGAAGTTCACTTTGAAACTCGCCGGCGCCTGCTCTTTGAGCGCCGCAGGGTCGCGGAGGTTTGCCAGCTTGCTCGAAGCGCCCTGTCCGGCGGCGGCGACGGCGGACGCGA
>JBGPJH010000173.1:0-7280 GCA_041485305.1 Vicinamibacteria bacterium
CCGGGTATCCCATTCTCGCGGCCGAAGCCCGGGCGTCGCGTTGGTTCCGGGCGGATGCTACCCCTGCAGCGCCACGGCGTCTATCCGACCATGTCGGTGAATGCTGATATTTCTGGCGCCGACGCTCGTGGCACCGGATTTGGTTGCTCCGCTAGCACTGAGACGAGGAGCGACTGCCGCATGAATGTCACAGAAAACTGTCCGACTCAAGAACCGCTGTCGTTCGCACCGCGCCGGCGCGACCGGCGGCGCGGCCTGACCGAACTTCTCAGCGCGCTGGCCCGGCATGCCACCGACCGCTCGGGCTCATCGTCGATGCGCGGGGCCTTCGAAGATCTGCTTCGCGATACACTCGCGGTCCGCGCAGTGCGTCTGCGCGACGCAGGCTCGCGGTGGGTCGAACGTCCGGACCTCGCGTCGGGCCTCGAATCGTTCGTGCTCGACGTTCCTGGCCCGCCACAGAGTGTGCGAGGCGTGATGGAAACGGCGTTCGAACCCGGCTGCCGGCTCGACGAGTGGGACTTCCAGACGCTCGGCATGGCCGCCCAAATCGCGGCCCTGGTACTGGAGATCGATCGGGGCAGGTTGCAGCCCCATCGCACGGGAGCCTTGGCGCCGCTCCGGCCAAGACGGGATGGGGCCGCGCCGCTCATCGGGTCGACGCCGGCCATGGCGGCACTTCGATCGAGGATCGAACGCGTCGCTGGCACCGATTTTACAGTCTTGCTGGAGGGTGAGAGCGGCGTTGGCAAGGAACTGGTGGCTCGACAGATCCACGATCTCAGCCGACGCAGAAATGGTCCATTTGTCGCCGTCAATTGCGCAGCGTTGGTCGAAACACTGATCGAGGCGGAACTGTTTGGCATTGAAGAGCGGACAGCCACCGGCGTGCGAGGACGACGCGGCAAGTTCGAGCACGCTGACAAGGGCACGCTGTTTCTAGACGAAGTGTCGGAACTCTCACCGCCCGCCCAGGCGAAACTTCTGCGCGCTATTCAGGATCTTGCGGTCGAACGGGTCGGCGGTACGGGGACCCACCCCGTCGACATCCGGATTGTCGCCGCCACCAATCAAGGCCTTGCCGCGCTGGTCGACCAGCGACTTCTGAGGCCGGACCTCTTCTATCGCTTGAGTGGCGTCGACATCCGGGTCCCTCCCCTTCGAGAGCGGCGGGCGGACATTCTGGAGCTGGCTCGATACTTCCTCGAACGGCACCGTCCAACCCGTCTCCTGAAACTCTCCGACGCCGCGTCGGAGGCGCTGTTCACCTACGACTGGCCTGGCAACGTCCGAGAGCTCGAGCGCCTGATTGAGGGCGCGGTGGCACTTGTCGACGGCGACGTCATCCAGGTGGACGACCTGCCGCTGGCGGTGAGCGGGGAGTATGCCACGGTGCTCATGCCCTCGGCGCACCGGAACGAGACCATGCGCGCGTGGGGCAGTCGCTATGCCCGATTGATGCTGGGGCGTTGCAAAGGTAACAAGCGCGAGACGTGTCGGCTTCTGGGCATTAGCTACCACACACTGGCCTCGTACTTGACGTACGGGGCCGGCACCGCAAAGCCCGCAAGCGACGAAGCGTTGAACCAATCAACCGAGGAGAAGGATGCGGCCGCGGTGTGTGCCGCGGACGCCTGACAAGCGTGCAGTGACCGGGTGTCTCCGGTGAAACACGGCAGACGAGACAGGGCAGACGGTACTGCGAGGTCGCGCGTGTGCCTGACGGCGGTGTCCACCGACATCGTCTGGACCACGGTCCAAAAAGGAGCCCCATGGGTACGGTACCAAGACGTCTGGGTTGTTTGTCCGCGTTTGTTGGCGCCATCGTCATGCCTCCGTGCAGTCGCGTCTTCGCGGCGGTGCCGATGCCTGCCCCGGCGCTGCTGTCGATGCCGGCGGCCTGCAGTGTGAGCGCACCGACGTCGTTTCGCCCCAACAGCAGCGCTGTTGCAACCCGCGCCGCGCAGGTTACTCGAAACGATCGGGCGGACCTGACGTTCGAGGTTCGTCCGGTGTCGACCGGAGCGCTGCTGGTTCAGGCGGTTGGCGGAGAGCTTGTTATTCGAAAAACAGTGGAGCAAAGCGGGAGCTGGACGCTGGAGCTGCAGGCACGAAACGACAGGGTCGCCGTGTCTGTGGCCGAGCAGGCGATCCGCATCATGCGCGGCAGAAAGTCGATTTCGCTGACGCTGGAGACGGCAACCGATGAACAGCTCACCGATGTCCGGCGCATGCTGGCCGACTCTCGAGCCGTGGCGCTCTTCCGCGCGGCAGGCGCCGCGATCGAAGCATCCGAGGACGATGCGGGTCCGGCCCTGGCGATGCTCATGGCCGACTCCCTCGTCGGAGCGCTCACCGGAGACGTGGGCGCGCCGCGGCGAATCGCGCGTCACCTGGCGCGCCACGCGTTGTCGCGCGCTCGGCGGATCGGGATGGCCGGCAACTGCTACGCGTTCTGGGAAGCACACGTGATGGCCGCATGGACCGACTACGTAGCCTGCCTCTCCGAGGTCAGCCCCTGGGCTCCGCTGCAACTGCTCTGTGCAGCCCGATGGTCGCTGATGGTCGAGTCGTACTGGTGGCAGTTCCTCACCTGCGCGAGCTTTCCGTTTTGATGGTCGCCTGATCAGGAGGAAAGCTATGAAGCGGGGTCTCTGGATTCTGGCTGGAGCAATCCTTGGAGTGGCAATCACGGGTGTCGTGGCACCGCTGGTCATTATGCTGCTGCCTCAAGCTTGGCGTAGCGAGCGCATCGTGTGGGCGACGACCGCTGTGATCGTCGCCTCCACGGTGGGGGCAAGCTGGTTCGTCTCAGGCCGTCGGAAGGAGTAAGAGCAACGTGGCCGAGGACGCCGAGTTGGTCGAATTCGGCCGGCTCGGCGTCACAGGCTGGAGCGCAGGAGTAGGTTGGGCGCGGGCGGCGGCCGCAGTGGTCGTCGCCCACGTCGGCCGGCTCCTCTCGGGTCGTCGGCGGGAGTTGCGCGGACTGAAGCGACGCCGCGTCGAGAACGGCGCCGGTTCCTTGACCGCGCCCGAAGGCGCATAGTACCGTTACCTGTTTCGGACCGACGACTTCGCCCTCCATGGAACAGGCCTCCGACGCGCCTCTCAAGAAAACGCCGCTTCACGCTCGCCACCGCGCTTCAGGCGCCAAAATGGTTCCGTTCGGCGGTTGGGAGATGCCGCTCGAATACTCGGGCATCGCGGGCGAGCATCTCGCCGTACGCGAGCGCGCCGGGGTGTTCGACGTCAGTCACATGGGCGAGATCGAGATCGCGGGAAGACAGGCGCTCGACGCCGTCCAGCGTATTTCCTGCAACGACGCCTCCAGACTCCAGGTTGGTCAGGCGCAGTACTCCGGCCTTCTGACGCCGCAGGGCACGTTCGTCGACGACCTGCTCGTGTATCGCTTGGCACCGCAACACTTTCTCCTCGTGGTCAACGCCTCGCACATTTCGGCCGACTACACCCACATCGTGGACCACATCAAGGCGGCCGGCGATGCGGTGGCCGTGGACGCGAGTTCGCGCTACGCCCTGCTTGCCGTCCAGGGGCCAAGAGCCGTCGAGGTGTTGCAGCCGCTGACAGCCATCGATCTGGGGAGCCTCAAGCACTACTCGTTCGCTCACGGAGAGGTGGCGAGCGTTCGCGCGACGGTTTCACGTACCGGTTACACCGGCGAGGAAGGGTTCGAGATCTTCGCTCCGCCGCAATCGGTAGACCGCCTCTGGCAGGCCATCCTCGACCGAGGACAGGCCGTCGGCATCATCCCATGTGGGCTCGGTGCCCGCGACACGCTGCGACTCGAAGCATCGATGCGCCTGCACGGCCGCGACATCGACCAGACGACGACCGTGCTCGAGGCGGGTCTCGGATGGATCGTCGGATGGACCAAGCCGGACTTCGTCGGCGCCGACGCTTTGCGCAAACAGAAGGCCGAGGGCGTTCGCCGGAAACTGGCCGGATTCGAGCTGCTCGACCCCGGGATCGCCCGAGCGGGCTGCGAGGTCTACGCCCGTGGCGTCAAGGTCGGGACGGTCACCAGCGGAACGCGAACGCCATATTTGAAAAAGTCCATCGGCATGACGTACCTGCCGGCGGAGCAGGCTGCAGCCGGCACGGAGTTCGAGATCGACATTCGCGGTCGCCGCGCAAGGGCTTGCGTCGTCCCAATGCCGTTTTACACCAGAAGTGGGAACAGATGACGGAGGAGCTGACATGGCCTACCCGGCACAATTCAAGTACACCAAAGACCACGAGTGGATGGATCTGTCGGGCAATCGCGCCAAGATCGGCATTACGGACTACGCGCAGCAGCAGCTCGGTGACGTCGTGTACGTCGAACTGCCAGAAGTCGGCACAACCGTGAAGGCGGGCCAGTCGTTCGGCACGATCGAGTCGGTGAAGGCGGTGTCGGAAATTTACGCGCCGGTGTCGGGCGAGGTCGTCGAGATCAACTCGACGCTCAAGGACAAGCCGGAAGTGGTCAACCAGGATCCGCACGGAAGCTGGTTGATTGTGTTGAAGCTCGCCGATCCTGGCGAAGCAGGCGCCCTGCTCGATGCCACCGAGTACGCAGACCTTGTCAAGTAGACCGTCACGCCCGCACATGACGTTTCTCGATCCCGACGCGTTCGCATCCCGCCACATCGGCCCCGGCGAATCGGACGTCGACGTCATGCTACGAGTCATCGGCGCACCTTCTCTGGACGCGCTGATCGATGAAGTCGTCCCTGAACGGATCCGACTCGCCGAACCCTTGAATCTGCCGAAGGGCGTGCCCGAGCACCAGTTCCTGCGGGAGCTGCGCAGGACCGCCTCCCAGAACCAGCTGTTCAAGTCCTACATCGGGCTCGGTTACTACGACTGCCATACGCCGAGCGTCATTCTTCGCAACGTCCTCGAGAACCCGGGTTGGTACACGCCTTATACGCCGTACCAGGCCGAGATTGCCCAGGGCCGACTCGAAGCGCTGCTCACGTTTCAAACGATGGTCAGCGACCTGTCCGGGATGCAGGTTGCCGTCGCGTCGCTCCTCGACGAGGCCACCGCAGCGGCCGAGGCCATGACAATGCTGTTCCGGGTGCAGAGCCGGCGCGACGAGGTCGGTGGCGGCCCCTCGCAGTTTTTTGTCGCCGATTCCTGTTTCCCACAGACCATCGACGTCCTGCGTGCCAGAGCCGAACCGCTCGGGATCGACCTGGTGGTTGACGACCTCCACCATGCCACACTTGGGCCCCGCGTCTTTGGCGCCCTCGTGCAGACGCCGGACGAAGCCGGCCGGGTTCACGATCTCCGCGATTTCACGGCCCGAGCGAGACAACACGGCGTCTTGGTGGCGGTGGCGTCCGACCTGCTGAGCCTTACCCTGCTGGCGCCGCCGGGCGAGCTCGGAGCCGACATCGTCCTCGGCAACTCGCAGCGGTTTGGCGTGCCAATGGGATACGGCGGGCCGCACGCCGCGTTTTTCGCGACGCTCGACAAGCACGTGCGGCAGGCACCAGGCCGCATGATCGGCGTGTCGATCGACTCGAGCGGGAATACCGCGTACCGCATGTCGTTGCAGACTCGAGAGCAACATATTCGCCGCGAAAAGGCGACGTCGAACATCTGCACGGCGCAGGCGCTCCTGGCAAACATGGCCGCGTTCTTCGCGGTGTTTCACGGCCCGGCCGGCCTTGCTGCGATCGCCAGGCGCGTGCACTCCCACGCGCAGCGGCTCGAACGGGCCCTCGAGCGACTCGGTGTTCATCAGCTGAACGAAGTCTTCTTCGACACGCTCCGTCTGGCGGGTGCCGACGCGGCGCGGGTCCAGGAGGCGGCGCTGGCGGCTCGGATGAACTTTCGGTACCGGGAGGACGGAACCATCAACGTCGCGCTCGACGAGACGACGGAGGAGGGCGACGTCCGGTCGATTGCGGAGGTCTTCGCCCGTGCGCTCGGTAGGCCAGCCCCTCCAGACGACCGATCAGGCACGAATATGCCCGTCGCGTACCCCGACGGGCTGGCGCGAACGTCTACGTTCCTGACGCATCCGGTGTTTCATACCCATCGCTCCGAGCTGGAAATGACGCGGTATATCCGCAGTCTCGAGCGAAAGGACATTGGCCTGGACACGTCGATGATTCCGCTCGGGTCCTGCACGATGAAGCTCAATGCCGCCTCGGAAATGCTGCCTGTCACCTGGCCGGAGTTTTCGAAGCCACATCCCTTCGTTCCCCTCGACCAGACGCAGGGCTATCAGCAAGTCTTCCGCGAGCTCGAACAGGCGTTGTGCCGGATCACCGGATTCGCGGCCGCATCCCTCCAGCCGAACTCGGGGGCGCAAGGCGAGTTCGCCGGGCTCATGGTGATTCGGGCCTACCACCGCGACCGCGGGGAGACGGCGCGGGATGTGGTGCTGATTCCGGCTTCGGCTCACGGAACCAATCCTGCCAGTGCGGTGATGGCCGGCATGCGCGTCGTGGTGGTCGCCAGCACCAAAGACGGCAACATCGACGTCGCCGATCTCGAGGCGAAAGCCAGGGAGCACAAACAGCGGCTTGCGGCGGTCATGGTGACATATCCGTCGACGCACGGCGTCTACGAGGACGGCATTCAGGACGTCTGCGCCATTGTTCATGCCGCTGGCGGTCAGGTGTACATGGATGGCGCCAACATGAACGCCCAGGTCGGCCTGACAAGCCCCGCTGCGATTGGCGCCGACGTGTGCCATCTGAATCTGCACAAGACGTTCGCGATCCCGCATGGCGGCGGCGGCCCCGGCATGGGGCCGATCGCCGTGGCCCAGCACCTGGCACCCTATCTGCCCGGACACCCGATCGTGAGGACCGGTGGCGCGCGCGCGATCCACGCCGTCTCCGCGGCGCCTTGGAGCAGCGCGAGCATCCTCCTGATTTCCTACGCTTACATCAAAATGCTCGGCGGACAGGGAATGACCAACGCCACCCGCTACGCGATCCTGAACGCGAACTACATCAAGTCTCGTCTGGAACGGCACTATCCGGTGCTCTATGCGCGGCCCAACGGACGTGTAGCCCACGAGATGATCTTCGACCTACGAGCGCTGAAGCAGGCGAGCGGCGTCGACGAGACCGACGTCGCAAAGCGGTTGATGGACTACGGATTCCACGCGCCCACGGTTTCCTTCCCTGTTGCCGGCACCCTCATGGTCGAGCCCACCGAATCCGAGGCGAAAGAGGAGCTCGATCGTTTCTGCGCCGCGATGCTGGCCATTCGAGACGAAATTCAAGAAGTCATTGAGGGACGCGCCGATCCTC
>JBGPJH010000174.1:0-7265 GCA_041485305.1 Vicinamibacteria bacterium
AGGCAACGCACCTCATCGCCGCCCGAGACGGATCGTGGAAGACGGGAACGATCAAACCGGGACAATCGGCCAGCCTGACGATGGACAAGCCGGGCACCTACACGTACATCTGCCAGGAGCACCCGTGGTCGCTTGCGGAACTGATCGTTGAGTGAGGGCGGGGGGAACTGCTCATTTCGTCATTTGGTCGTCTGGTCATTTAGTCATTTCCTCATCTCGTCATTGGGAGTAGCCAAATGCCCAGATGTTCAAATGACCAAATTCACGAGTCTCCCTGGAATGGCACATCTAGGGCCGCTTCTCGGGCACGATCTTGATGCTCTTAAGGGCCTCGGCGTCTCGAGTCAGCTCCTGGCCGCCGGCAAGAAACCCGTTTGCACGCAGCAGGAATGCGACCACATCGAGAGAGGCCGGCTCGCCGAGGCGTCCTGGGTCGTTCGGCGGCATCGAAGTGCGGATCTTCGCGAAGAGGTCCTCGACGCTCTGGTTCTTCCACTGCTGCGCGAACGCGTCGCCGGCAAGGGGCGGCGCCTGTCCACTGCCTGACAGATCGTCCATGTGGCAGCCACCGCACTCCCGGACGTAGTGCTGTTTCCCGCGCTGTGCCTGCGCCTCGCTGTATACGCCGTCCCAGACCGTCCGTCCAACCTGGCTCGTGCCCTGCGCCGGTTCCGCGCGCGTTCCGCCCGCAGACAGACCACCAACCAGCAGGACAACTGCAAAAGCGAAGGGCGTCGTTCTTCTTGATTTCTCGGAAAAGCACCCCAGCACCTCAGCACCCAAGCACCTCAGCACCCTATTGTCCTTTGCTCCAGGACCAATCTTAGGCTGCTCCCGCCAATGACTCCAGCGCGAATTGTGACCCGCGCCGCCGCTGTCACGCGCGGCAGTTTCCAATACTTTCTCCCATGGTCTGAACCGGTGTAGAGTTTCTTTTGCGGCGATTCAACATCGGTGTCAACAAGCACGGGAGCGAACGATGTGGCGAAGTCCCCAGGCGCCGCCTCGGCCCCCTCCCGCAGCGCAACAGGTGCCCCAACTGGCCGTCGAGGGTCTGTCGATCGTCAAGCCGCCGTACGGCGTGTTGAACGCCATCAGCCTCGAGAAGGGCACAATCCTGTGGCAGGTGCCGCACGGCGACACGCCGGACAACGTCCGCAATCATCCGAAGCTGCAGGGCATGACCATCCCGAAGACGGGGCAGCCCGGCAGCGTCGGCCTGATGGTCACCAAGGCGCTCGTCGTGTTAGGCGATCCGCAGGTGACTGCTCCGCCTGGACGGCCGCGTGGCGCCATGCTGCGGGCGTACAACAAGCAGACCGGAGCCGAGGTCGGCGCCGTCTGGATGCCCGCGCCGCAAAGCGGATCGCCCATGACCTACGCGGTCGACGGCCGCCAGTACATAATGGTGGCCGTCAGCGGCGGCAACTATTCGGGGGAGTACATTGCGTTCGCGCTGCCCCAAGACCAGATTCTGCAACGTGCGCTAACCCAATAGGGTCGGGTCTGCAAGATTTTGCGGCGCACTGTAAGATACTGACGTGTTGTCTGACGTCTTGGACGTCAAGAGCTGGTGAGGTCACATGAAGTTCTCAGTTGCTTTCGTCGCGTTGGCCGGGGTGATGGCGATCGGCGCATCGGGCGCGATTGCCACCGTTGCCGCCCAGCAGTCCAAGTCCCAGTGGGATGGGGTGTACGGGCAGGATCAGGCCAAGCGGGGTGAGTCGCTCTACTCGCAGTACTGCTCGAGCTGCCACGGTGCGGATCTGACGGGAGGCGAAATGGCCCCCGGGCTGACCGGCGGCGAGTTCAACTCGAACTGGAACGACTTGTCGCTCGGCCAGCTGTTCGAGCGCATCCGGGTCGGCATGCCCGGCAACGCACCGGGCAGTCTCAGTCGGCAGCAGGTGGCCGACATCCTGTCCTTCATGCTGTTCAAGAGCAACTACCCGGCCGGCCAGGCAGACCTGCCGACGCAGACCGAGGTGCTGAACACGATCAAGTTCGCCTCCGCGAAGCCGTAGGCGGGGCCCTACGCGGCTCGCAGGCGTTGAGCGAGCCGGTGCAGGAACAGCCCGACGTCGGTGACAACACCCATCGTCTGCGACGACCCGCGGTCGGCCAGCTTGGTCACGACCGCCGGGTTGATGTCGACGCACACCATCTTCACCCACGACGGCAGCATGTTCCCCACGCCAATGCCGTGGAGCATCGTCGAGAGGGCGAGCACGAGACCGATGCCCTCGAGCGCGGCAGCGTAGCGATCCTGCGCGACCCGCAGGTCCATGATCGTGTCGGGCAACGGCCCATCGTCACGGATGCTTCCCGCGAGCACGTATTGGACGTTGTGGCGGATGCATTCGTACATCACGCCTGACGTGAGCACGCCCTCCTCGACCGCAGCTTTCAGCCCCCCCGCACGGCAGATTATGTTGATGGCGCGCATATGGTGGCGGTGGCCGCCCTCGATGGCCTTCCCGGTGTCCAGATCGACGCCGAGCGATGTTCCGAACAGGGCTTGCTCGACGTCGTGCACGGCAAGGGCGTTGCCAGCCAGCAACACGTCGACAAACCCAGCCCGAATCAGCTCTTGGAAGTACGCGGAGCCCCCGGTGTGAACGATCACGGGACCGGCCACTGCGGCAATCCGTCCGCCGGCCGCCTTGACTTCCTCCATCATCGACGCAATGCGCGCCACGCCCACCTCGACGCGACGCTCGGACGAGACATCGTTCGCCATGAACGCGAACCCAGACCGGTCGCGCTCTCGAAATTCCGGGATGACGCGCACGCCGCCGACACCGCAAACGACGGCGTCGCCCTTTCGAACGTCGCGGAGTTTCCGGCAGAGCGCGCGCCCCCCCTCGATGACAATGACCGCGTCCATGCGCTGCTGTTCGACCCGCACCCACTGCCCCTGCAAGCGGACGAGCGTGCGATGGTTCGTCGTCGAATGGAAATCGTCCGGCACGCATCCGTCGCGATCCGCTTCGCGGAGTTGGGCGTCCTGCGGATCGGCGAGACGACAACCGAGCGCCACCAGCTCCTCCAGCACCTGAGCCAGCACCGGCTCGCTCGGGGCGGAGATCCGCATGGCAATCGACGAGGGCTCGTCGTTGCTCCGACCGATGTCGAACTTCAGCACGTCGAACGACGCATGGTTCTTCACCACCGTGTCGAAGACGACGTTCAGAATCTGCGAGTCGATCAGGTGGCCTTCGGCCTCGACGACTTCGCTGTAGGTAGAGGTGATTGTCATGTCACGAAAAGATCGGCAGCGCCAGCGGCGGCTGCACGTGATAGTCGCTCTTGGCCACCTCTGCGAGCGCTCGATCGACCATCGACTCGGGGCACTCTTCGAGGGTTGTCACAAAGGGCAGTCGATCCTTGCGGAACTTCGGCAGTTGCAGCACGCCATCGATGTTGATGCCGTAACGCGCGTACGCGGCGGTCACCTGGGCCAGGATGCCTGGCTTGTCGTTGACCGTGAACCGCACGTAATGCGGAGCGACGAAATCGCTGCTCACTTGATGGAACTGGGTCGGCTGGGCGCTCGCTCCAGTCGTCCCGCTCCGCGCCGCGACCGACAGAACGTCGGACACCACCGCAACCGCCGTCGGCGACCCGCCGGCTCCCGAACCAAAGAACGACGTCTCGCCGCCCCAGACGCCGCGCACCGTGACGAGATTCTGGTTGCCTTCGACACGGCCGAAGCCGGAGGACAGCGGCACGAGCGCCGGACGCACGGCCGCGAAGACGGCGGCACCGTCCTCGACCGACGCACGCGCGATCTGGCGGATGGTGCAGCCCAGCTCCCGGGCATATTCGAAGTCGACGGGCTCGATCGGCCTGATCGATTTCGTTACGATGTCCCTCACGCGGATGGGCCGGCGGAGTCCGACGGCCGCAATGATCGCGAGCTTCGCGGCGGCATCGGCGCCGTCGACATCCTCGGTCGGATCGGCTTCGGCATAGCCGGCGCGCTGCGCCTCGGTCAGCGCATCGGCGAACGAGATCGAGGCGGACTGCATCCGGCTCAGGATGTACGCGCACGTCCCGTTCAGGATCCCCCGCACGTCCACGAGCCGGTCGCCAGCCAGCCCCTCCTGCAGCGCACGCAGCACCGGGATGCCGCCCGCCACCGACGCCTCGAACCGAATCTCGAGCCCGCGCGAGCGCGCCAGGTCGACGAGCTCGCTCCCATGATGGGCAATCAGCTGCTTGTTCGCCGTCACGACGGATTTGCCCGCGAGAAGGGCTCCGCGCACCCAGTCGTACGCCGGCCCCAGCCCGCCGACCAGCTCGATGACGATATCGGCATCCGACGCGAGAACGTCGTCTGCGGCCTCGGTCCAGACAACCGACGAAGGCACCCAGTCGGCACGCTTCCGCGACACGTTGCGGTTGAAGATGTACGTCAGCCGGACCTGTGGCAGCTCGCCGCTGCACAAGATGCGCGCCACCGCCTGGCCAACCGTGCCGAAGCCCAGCAGGGCCACACGTGCAGGTGTGCCGACAGTTGTTCGGTTGGATGCCACGCGGCGAATCTCCTGATCGTTGGTGGTCGATGTGAGGTCGACCTGCTTTGTATCACGATTTACACGCCGTAGCCGTATCCGGCTTCTTCCGGCGTCCGGTCGTCGGCGTCGAGCTCCCGCTCGCGGCGATCGTCGGGGTCGTCTGGGTTGTCGGGCGGGTCGTGTCGCACCCTGGCGTCACCTTCGGTCTGAACGTTCACGCTCTGATTCACGGCCGTCCTCCTGAAAAGCAAAAGGGCCGTCACCCTGGTTTTGGGTGATGGCCCTTTTGTCGACTACCGTCGTTGTTCGTCGCTGGTTACATCACCCGGATATGTCTCTGACCGGCGGCAGCAGCAGGCTGCCGGTCGCAAGAAGCAGAATGGTCGGCAGTGGCGGAGTCGTCAACGACACCACGGCGCGGCCGCCACGAGCGGCGGCAGCAGGCGCGCAACGGCTTCCACTGAACGTCATCGCTCACTACAAAATCACATCTGGTGGTCCAAAGTCAACTCCCGGCGCCAAAGGGTTCCCGTTCCTGCAGGGACGAGCTCTGCTCACTTGAACATCCACCGCGTGAAGGCGGTAGACTCCTGGCGCGGCCGTGCCGAGATTCAAACTGACCATCGAGTACTCCGGGACCCGCTACAGCGGTTGGCAGATTCAGAAAAATGCCCGGACCGTCCAGGGTGAGATCGACCGGGCCATCCGCTCGGTGACCCTTCGGAAGGATTTCGAGCTGTACGGGTCGGGCCGCACCGATGCCGGCGTGCATGCCCTGGCGCAGGTCGCCCATCTCGACGTCAGCACGAACCTGCCGCCAGACACTCTGGCTCGCCGTCTGAACGACGAGCTGCCGACCGACATCAATATTCTCTCGGCCACAATCGTTCCCCATCGCTTCCACGCGAGACACGATGCCGTGGCGCGCCGGTATCTCTATCAGATCTCTCGACGGCGAACCGCATTCGCCAAACACTTCGTGTGGTGGGTGAAGGAATCGATTGACGTCGAGCGCATGCGACAGGCCGCCGGTGCATTCGCCGGCCTGCAGAACTTCTCGTCGTTTGCCGCCGCCGACCAAGGAGCCGCCGTCGAAGAGAAGTCCCCGCTCGTGCTGATTGAGGCGCTCGACATCGTGCAGAGCGGCCCGCTGGTGCTGATTGCCATCGAAGGCTCGCATTTTCTGTGGAAGATGGTGCGGCGGGTCGTCGGGGTGCTCGTTGCTGTCGGCAGAAAAGAGCTCGGGCCGGAAGCGGCCGCGTCGTTTCTCGTCGAACGCTCAGACGTCCCTGCCCGCCTGACGGCGCCTGCCTCGGGGCTGTTTCTCGAGCGCGTGTTCTACGAGGGTGACGCGCGCGGCGTCCCGATTCGCGCGGCGACCCCGCTCGAGTAAACGTGCTCGTGAATCTGTCCATGTGATCATTTGGTCACGCGCACGGGCACCCAGTTCTTCTCGAAGCGGACGCCCAGTACGAGGCGAACAACTTCGGCATAGCTCGCCGCACCCTGCTCGACGCGATTCGCTTTCAAGTACCCGTCGTACACGCGCCACCCAGCCGCCGAGATGCGGGGGCTGACGTGACGCTCGAGTCGTTCGCGGATGGCGAGCAGGTCGCGCCTTGGCCCCGGAAGCAGCCTCGGCGCCGGCGTACCGGCGCCCGCGCCTCCTATCGCGCGGCCGAGCTCTCCGTAGAGAAACAACCAGCCGCTGTACTGATGGGCCGGCGTACCCCTGAGGCAGGTCAGCCATCCCGCGAAGTTGGCTTCGCCTTCGTTAGCGATCCCGGCAAGATGGCTCCACTCGTGCGCAGTGACCGCCGGTCTCTCGAACGCCAGTAGATCGCTCGACACGAGCGTCTCGAGGAAATACGGATCCGTCATCCCGGCCACGCCGGCGCGCCGAAAATACGCGTCGAACATGGTCGACTTCGGCACGCCCGGGACTGTCGCCTGGGCATTGACGCCGAGGTCGGTAACCGCGCGGCGGAACGCCTCCGCGAGCATACCGTCGATGGTACCGGCTGGTTTCCAGCCCAGGCTATGCGCCGCATCGTAGAGGTGGTTCAACTGGTCGACCGTTTCGTACGCAAGCGCGAGGGCGCCAGCCGCCGACACGCTTTCTGGTTCGAACCGGAGCTTGTCGACGAGCGGCTCGCGGCGGTAGTTGAGGCCCCAGAGGGCAAGAAACGCCAGGTACAGGGTCGCGGCAGTGGTCGCGATTCGTACGGCCAGGGCGGATAGCACTCGGAGCCACCCGACGGGGCGCTTCGCGGCGATATCCCGCCCGAGGCTCCACATCCACCAGGCGACGACGGCGATCAGCAAGAGGTCGAACAACGCGATCGGTACGCGGTTCGAAAGCGACGTCAGGGCCTGCTGAATTCTCGGGTACGCGAGGTTCGAGTAACGGTTCTCGACGGCCCCTGGAGAAAGGGGCGCAAACGCGGCCAGGCCCGCCAGGACCACGAGCGCGCCGCGCCACAGCATCGACGTCCTACTCCGCGCCAAGGAAACCGACCGGTACTCGCCGGTGCCCCGTACCATTCATTGAATTCTTTCACGAACGGCGCGAAACCGCCCGCAGCACGGGCGCGTAGAGGTGCTTCCCGGTGCTTAGGTGCTGGGGTGCTGGGGTGCTGGGGTGCTTAGGTGCTTAGGTGCTTAGGTGCTTGGCTTGAGCTGGTATAATCAGTGTTTTCCGGAACGTCCAAGGAGAGAGCCGTGAAGGAAGGTATCCACCCGAAG
>JBGPJH010000175.1:0-7179 GCA_041485305.1 Vicinamibacteria bacterium
AAATTCATCGAGGAAGATGGCGAACAACCGGACGTCATCGCGGCCGGCCTCCAGACGCTCGTCCTCCCGTGAGTGGACGGCCAGCATGCCGTCCGACGATACGCTCGGCGACGTGGTCTTCACGAAACGGACCGACACGATGGGCTGAGGTGTCCCCTGCTCGTCGACCGAGAAATCGCCCGCCTGAAGCGTAGCCACCGATCGCCCCTGCGAATCGGTGACAACGACGTCGATCGTTACCGGAGATCCGGGAGGACGAACCGCTTGGGAATCGGCCGCTAGTGCGAGCGCCAGCGAAAGGACGAACGGCATGGCATCAGCCGACGACGCGAAACCCGACGAGCTGCTTCACGTCGCCGCCGTCGCCGGTGGCTGTGATTTCAATCAGATAGTCTCCGGGCAGAAGCGCGGCGAGGGGGACATCGATCTCCCCGACGCCCATCCTAACGGCGGACGACGTGACGATCAGCTCGACCATCGGCTGGCCTGCACGGTTGAGGAGCTTTCCCATCACCTTCGGCACCGTCCCGTCGCGCCCGTACGCCGGAACGCGAAGGAAGAGACGATCGGTCCGACTGAACTCGCGACCGGCGGCAGGGGTGGCTTGCGCATCGGCCTTCAGCTGCTGGATCTCGCGGACAGTTCGGCCACGGAAGACCTCGGGGGTCCCGAGCGAAGTCTGGCCGGCCGCCAGGTCCGGGACGTCGACGTCGCGAACCTCAGAGTCGATAACCTCCGACGACTCGCCCTCGATCGAGAGGCGAAGCTGCATCCTGCCGGGCTGCACCTCGAAGGTGACACGCGAGGGCGCGGACGGCGTGGCTGCCGTGCCGCCGGGCACACGACCGCGGAAGTACGGCGAGCCGTCTGGCGCCACGGCGATCAGGGACACTCGCGCAGGCACGCTGGAATTCCGTGCGGGCTCGCCTGGCGTTTTCGGAGCCGGCTCCCACACGAAGGTGACGCGAGTCTTGCCGTTGGTGCCGCGCTCGGTTCCGATCCAGGTGCGGACGACTCGCGCCCGCGCGGGCGACGCGATGGTCGAGAGAGCGGTTTCGACAGCCTTCGGCGGCCCGGGCTTGGGCGGAGCCAGCGCTTTAGCCGCATCGTCCGCGGTGTAAGCCCAGTAGCCTTTCCGCGCTCGGACCTGTACGCCTGGTCGCTTGACGCGCACCTTGATCTCGTGGAACTTGCCGTCGGTCGGCGCCAGCGTCGAATTGTAGCCAAGCAAGTAGTAGGCGCTCGTGTCGCGGACGATCTGCTTCATGCCGGCCGTCAGGTCGTTGCGGTTCACGATCGCGCGGCCGTCGGTCTCGAGCGCCAGCGTGCGCAGCGTGTCGATCGTCGAATTCAGATACTGCCGGCTGAGCTGAGCGCCGATGTTCCGGTCGGCGCCGAACTCTCCGGTGCTCAGGCCGCGTGGGTCGACGGCGTAGATGGCAGTGTTGTTCCGGTTGGCGGTGGCGTAGACTTCGCGAAGGTCCTGTTCAAGGTCCATGCTCGCAGAAAACGCTGCGCGATTTTCCAGCGGGTCGTTGACGCCGGCGTTCGGATCGTTGCGGGCGTTATTGCCCAGCCCTGGAATCGCAGCAACGGGGTCGCGCATCTGCGGCGGCAGCATATTGGTAAACCCTTCGCTGACGAGAATGAGCGCCTTGCGACCCTCCTTGAGGCCCCCCATGTGCATGATCAGCGCCTTGAGGGCCGACAGCGACACCTGATTTCGAACGCGCTCGACCGTCTCGGCCGGATAGTACGCGTAGCGTTCCTCGAAGCTGTTACGCGGCCTGTAGTCGTACTTGCGGCCGAGGAACTGCTGCACGCCCTTCACGATCGCCGCGTGGTTGCGAGTCATGCGCACCGTCGCGGTGGCATCGAGCGGGTACATAAGGCCCACCATGTCGGAATCGACGAGCTGCGTCTGCACGAAGCGCGCGATCTGCTCGCGCGCGCTCAAGCTGCCCTCTTGCGTCACGTGGTAGTCGTCAAGAAAAATCGCGAACAGTCGCACGTCGTCTCGAGCCGCTTCGGACTCTTCATCGAAGTCGGTCCGGATTTCCCGCGGAGGGCCGTCGGGCCGGGGACCTTGTCCGTCGTCCAACGAAACCAGTTTGAACGTCTCGATCTTCTGGGGCTTGCCTTCCTCGACGACTTCGAAATCTTCGGGCTTCAAGTCGCCGATCGGGTTCCCGTTCTTGTCCGTCACAATCACGTCGACCCGGACGAAGTTGATGCCGGTGCGGAACACCGGCGGTTGAGCGTCCGGCTGCGGCTGTCCGGGCTGCTGCTGAGCCGGCTGACCGGTGTCGCGCTGCTGGGCGTGACCGCGAATGCCTGTGAGACATGCGACGATCAGGCCGCAACCAACCGAGACGCGAAGAAACTTGCGCATGCTTCTATCTTAGACCCATCGCCTGCTAACATCACGCGCTGTGAGCACCGAGACCGCATATTCCCCCCACCTCCCTCTTACCCTGCTGTCCGACGATGAACGGCTGCTGGCAGCCAGCGTGTACGAGTTCGCCGATCGCGAGATCCGGCCACTCGTCCGGGAGATGGACGACCACGCCAGCATCCCGCGGGGTCTCATTTCCAAGTTGTTTGCCCTCGGTGTCATGGGCATCGAGATTCCGGAGGTCTACGGGGGCGGCGGTGCGAGCTTTTTCCATGCCATTCTGGCCGTCGAGGCGCTGTCGAAGGTAGACCCGGCAGTCGGCGTCCTCGTCGACGTGCAGAACACGCTGGTCGTCAACGCCTTGCTCCGCTGGGGGAACGAAGGGGCGAAACAACGGTATCTGCCCCGGCTGGCGTCAAATACGGTCGGCGCGTACGCGCTGTCGGAGGCCGGGTCTGGGAGCGACGCCTTCGCCATGACGACGCGCGCAGTTGAGCGGGGGGACAGCTGGGTGCTCACCGGCAGAAAGCTTTGGATCACGAACGCGATCGAAGCCGATCTCTTCGTGGTCTTCGCGAACGTGAATCCCGAGGCCGGCTACCGCGGGATTACCGCCTTTCTCGTGGAGCGCGGGTTCCCCGGGTTCGAGGTTGGCCGAAAGGAGGACAAGCTCGGGATCCGCGCGAGCAGCACGTGCGAGCTCCTCTTCGAGGAATGTCACGTGCCTCGCGGCAACGTCCTCGGGGAGGTCGGCATGGGCTACAAAGCGGCCATCGAGACCCTGAACGAAGGACGAATCGGCATCGGCGCGCAGATGATCGGCGCCGCACACGGCGCACTCGACCATGCGATCGCGTACACGAAGGAGCGCCGGCAATTCGGGAAACCGATCGCCGAGTTTCAAGCCGTCCAACATCAGATCGCCCGCGCCGCAACCGACCTGCATGCCGCGCGCCTGACGGTGTACGAGGCAGCGAGGCTGCACGATGCCGGGCGACCGTTTCTTACCGAGGCCGCGATGTGCAAGATCTTCTCGTCGGAGGTGGCCGAACGTGTGACGTCGCTCGCCGTGGACTTATTGGGCGGGTACGGCTACGTCAAGGACTACCCGGTTGAGAAGCTGTTTCGCGATGCGAAGATCGGCCAGATCTACGAGGGCACGTCGAACCTCCAGCTTCAGACCATCGCGAAACAGATCCTGCGCTGATGAGCAAAGCAGACTGGTCGCAGGGCTACGTCACGGACACGAGCTACACGGACAATGTCTTTCGAGAGCTGTCGCCCGCCTGGCTGAACTACGTCGCCGCGCTGAACGGCGCCATTCCACGCAACCTGGATCGGTCCTTCACTTATTTGGAGCTTGGCTGCGGCTTCGGCAGTTCGACGATCGTCAATGCCGGCGCCTTTCCACAGGGCGAGTTCCATGCCTGCGATTTCAACCCAGCCCACATCGAGGGGGGTGAGCGCTACGGGGCCGCGTTGGGAATCAGCAACGTCAAGTTCCTCGAGGCGTCGTTTCACCAGCTACTCTCGCTGGATCTGCCGCCTTTCGATTTCATCGCGCTACACGGCGTCTACAGCTGGGTTGGAGCCGAAGCACGGCAGGCGATCCGCCGCGTCATCTACAAGACGTTGAAACCAGGAGGTTTGGTTTACCTCAGCTACAACTGCCTGCCGGGTTGGTCGGTCGAGGCGCCGCTGCGCAAGCTGCTGCTAGAACTTGCTGCGACGGCAGACGGCGGCTCGACCGAACGTGCGCACGAAGCACTGCAAGCGCTGAAGCAATTGAGCGGCAGCAAGCTGCGCTACTTCAATGCGAATCCTTCTGCTGTGTCGGCGGTTGAATCCTATGCCAAGCGTCCAAGGGGCTATGTTGCGCATGAATTCTTGAACGAGACTTGGGAACCCTTTTATTCGATCGACGTTGCTGACGAGGTGGCGGAAGCCGAAATCAGCTATCTGGGCAGCGCCACGCTGGTCGAGAACCATCCGACACTGGTCATTGACGCTCTGGCTGCCGAAGCCGTGGCGAAGCTCGAGAAGGGGCGCCAACAGCAGTTGGCGATCGATTTCGCCGTCAATCAGCGCTTTCGGCGTGACGTCTTCGTGCGCGGCCGTCCCAATCTCGGGCCATCGGCAACGACCCGGCATCTCAACGCTGCCGCAATCGGCAGCCTCGGCAACCCTGAACGGATCAGCACAAAGGCGAGAGTGCCGCGGGGTGAGATTACGTTCCAGGACGACTTCATCCGCGATCTGCAGACACTGATGTCACGGGGTTCGATGACGGTCGGCGAGGCCGTCACCGCACTGGGCGGCCAGGGTAGAGACGCGAAAGAAATCGCCCGTAACATGGTCTTTCTCGTTGCCGCTGGAACGCTGATGCCCTTCGCAAAAGGACGCACCTCGACCGAAGCAGTCAAGCCCCACCGACTGGCCAATCCCATGGTGGAGAGGGTGATCGCCTATGTCATCGACCATCGCGCGCGGCGCGCGGTCCCGTGCGAGATTCTCGGCAACGGCGTGCGCATCGGCCCGATCGAGGCCTTGGCCATCACAGAGTGGCTGCGAGGCGCCGATGGCGTCGAGGCCCTGGCGGCGCGTGTGGAAGCGGGCATTCGACGGCGGAGTCTGAGAATCGCGAGCGACGGCAAGGAGTTACAGTCTGGCGACGACTTGGTCGCCTACAGCCGGACTGCCGCCAAGGATGTGATGGAGAATCTGCTGCCGAGCTTTATGCGCCTCGGTCTGATCGTGTGAGCGGTCTAGGCCGTGGCCAGCACATTCGCGGCAATGATCATGCGCTGCGCTTCGGACGTCCCCTGGTAGATTTCCGTCGCCCGAGCGTCGCGGAACAGCCGCTCGACCACCGATCCGCGGCGATAGCCCGCGGACGCGAGAATCTGCATCGCCTTGTCAGCCGCCTTGTGGGCGGCTTCGGACGCGGCGAGTTTGGCCATCGAGGCTTCCGCCGTCAGACGACCCTGCCGGTCTTTCAGGTCGGCGGCCTTCCAGGTGAGCATGCGCGCGGCCTCGAGCTCGGTCGCCGCGTCGGCGAGCATCCACTGAATTGCCTGGTAGTTCGCGATCGGCTGGCCGAACGTCTGGCGCTGCTTGGCGAACGCCACCGCTTCGGCAATGGCTGCTTCGCCAATACCCAGCGCCTGCGCGGCAATGGCGACGCGGCCCCCCTGCAGCGCCCACATGGCCAAACGAAAACCCTGATCGACCGAGCCGAGGACAGAGTCGTCGCCCACTTCCACATCGAAGTCGAGGTCCATGCAGCCCAAGCCGCGGACGCCCAGTGAATCGGCCCGCGCGGTCCGTGTGATGCCAGGCCGATCCATGGGGACCAAAAAGGCCGTCACGCCCTGCCCGCGCAGCCCGTCGCGCGTGCACGCGAAAACCACCGCCACCGACGCCGCATCGGCGTTGGCAACCCACACCTTGCGTCCAGTGATTCGGTAGCCGCCAGGAGTCCTGGCCGCTCTGGCCTTCTGATTTGCCGCATCCGTCCCCGCGTCAGGTTCGGAGAGCGCAAACGCGCCGAGCGCGTCGCCCGCTGCAAGGGCCCTCAGCCATCGCTCCTTCTGCTGCGCGCGGCCCGCATGGCAGATCAGCTCGGTGACGAGCGAATTGTGCACCACCAGCGACACTGCAACCGTCGCGCTCGCACGCGCCAGCGCCTCGATCGCTATCACGTAACTGACGTAGTCGAGCCCGAGCCCGCCCCAATTTCGCGGGATAGTGACGCCGAGCAACCCCTGGCCTGCCGCAGCGCGGATGACGTCGAGCGGGAACTGGCCGCTCTCATCGATCGCCGGCGCACGCGGCCCCACAACCTGGCGCGCGAACGCGTCGATCGTCTGCTTGAATGCCAGCTGCTCGGGGCTCGGCTCAGGACGCATGGCTGTGATGTGGCAAGGGTCACCACCCTCTGCTACCGCTCTCCGTGCGGCTCCCAGCCTTGCTGCAGCCGCTCGAAGATCGGGCGCAGGCGGTGAGCCGTCTCGCTCAATTCCTCGGGCAGCACCCTCGTTTCGCCGATGACCGACATGAAGTTCGTGTCGCCGGCCCACCGGGGCACCAGGTGAATGTGCATGTGATCGACGATGCCTGCGCCAGCCGAGCGGCCCAGGTTGATGCCGACGTTGATCCCGTGAGGCTGATATGCCTCGCCCAATGCAATCTCCGCGTCACGAACAAACCGGGTCATCTCGCTGAGTTCGTCCTCGGCGGCCGCGGCCAGCGACCCCACATGCCGGTTCGGCACCACCATCAGGTGACCGTTGTTGTAGGGATAGAGATTGAGGACGACGTAGGACAGGCGCCCGCGAACAAGCACCAGAGAGCCGGACGAGGGCTCGCGACGGCGGTCGGCCGCGTCGCAGAAGATGCATCCCTCTGACGTCGGCCCACCGGTCACGTATGCCAGTCTCCAGGGAGACCAAAGGCGCTGCACGAGAGCCCCCCTGACCTAGACTGTCCGGCGGCCTTCGACGTCTCTCGTCATAGCGCCCAGGCATCCGGCGGGAGGGTGCCGCCGGATTGGGGCGTCGCAGCGCTTTCCGGTTCGCGGTTGATGAGCTCTTTCAGCTCCTTGCCCGGTTTGAAGTACGGCACCTTCTTCGGTGGCACATCGACCTTGTCGCCAGTCTTCGGGTTGCGCCCCTTCCGCGGCTCGCGCTTGCGAAGCCGAAAGCTGCCAAATCCCCTCAGCTCGATCTTCTCACCACGGTGCAGGGCGTCGATGATGCTCTTGAACACCGTATCCACGATGACTT
>JBGPJH010000176.1:0-7176 GCA_041485305.1 Vicinamibacteria bacterium
CGCATCGCCGGGGGGCAAAACCACCGCGCTCGCAGCCACCCTTCATGGACGCGGCCGGGTGGTCGCGTGTGATGTTCGTCGGATGAGCCTGCTCCGCCGGACGGTCGCGGCAACCGGGGCAGCCAATGTGCGGCTCGTCCGGGCGGACGTCGCAATGGGACTTCCTTTCACTGCCAGATTCTCGTGCGTGCTGGTCGACGCGCCATGCTCCGGTCTAGGAACACTTCGGCGAGACCCGGACATTCGTTGGCGCCGGCTTCCGTCAGACCTCGAGGTCCTCGCCGCGGTGCAGCGTCGCATGCTGCTGCACGCCGCATACACAGTGGCACCCCGCGGACGCCTGATCTACGCCACCTGCTCGAGCGAGCCCGAAGAGAACGAGCAGGTCGTCGACGAATTCCTCCAACAGGCGCCCCAATTCACACCCGTGGACGCCCGTCTAGCCCACCCCGCACTGCCCGTCGCGGTCGTCGATTCACGCGGGCACTTGCGCACGGCCCCCGATCGGCACGGGTTGGAAGCGTTTTTTGGTGCGGTGTTCGAACGGAGCGCGTAGCGGCGGCCTCGAACAGCCAAAGAGGTCGCCGACTGGCCGGCGCCGTGAGGCCCGAGGGCGGATGGCTTTGAGGGTCGGGAACGCGACTTGTAGTACGATCACGGAGCCGATGGCCCTGGGCACCCGCGTGTGGAGCGCGGGCAAACTGCTGCTCCTCGTTGCAGCCCTCATGGCAACCTACGTGCTGTTTGCCGCAGCGTCGATGCGGTTGGCCTTGAGGGCGGGCGAAGTCCAGATTCCTGACTTGACCAATCGAACCGCACGCGAAGCCACAGCCCTCGCCACCGATGCCGGCCTCACAATCGCCGTCGACGACGCGCGGCGTCCAGACCGCCAGATCGCCGCCGGCCTGGTGATCTCTCAGGATCCCCCTGCGCATTCGGTAGCCCGGCGGCGCCGCCGCGTGCGCGTGTGGTTGAGCAGCGGGCAACGCGTGGCGCGTGTTCCGGCCCTGATTGGCGGAACCGAGCGGGCAGCCAATCTGCGCCTCGCCGAAGGCGGTCTGGAAGTGGCGACCGTCTCGGAGATCCGATCGCAGGACTACCCAGCGGACGCGGTCGTGGCGCAGAATCCCGAACCGGACACCGCCGGGGAACATGTCGCCCTGCTGGTCAGCCGAGGCGAGCAGGCGGTTACCTATGTCATGCCGGACCTGATCGGCGTCCACGGCGAACGCGCGGCGCAGGTTCTCCGCTCCCACGGATTTCGAGTCGCCGTCGTTGCTTCGACGCCCTATCCGGGCCTGATGCCCGGCATCGTTTTGCGCCAGGGGCCCCAGGCGGGATTCCAAATCACTCCAGGAGAGGCGATTTCGATCGAGGTGAGCCGTTGACTGTGCAAATCGCGCCGTCGATTCTCTCCGCCGACTTCGCGGCGCTTGGCATGGCGGTCGCCGCCGTCGAACGCGGCGGCGCCGATCTCATTCACGTCGATGTGATGGACGGTCACTTCGTTCCCAACATCACGATCGGACCGCCGGTCGTTCGGGCGCTCAAGCGCGTCGCGCACGTCCCGCTCGATGTTCACTTGATGATTTCCGATCCCGATCGGTACATCGAGGCGTTCGCCGCAGCGGGCGCCTCAATGATATCCGTCCACGTCGAGGCGCTGCCGCACCTGCATCGAACCGTGCAGGCCATCAAAGCGCTGGGCGTCAAAGCTGGCGTCGTCCTCAATCCCGCCACCCCGGTCGTCGCGCTCGACGAGATTGCCGGGGACGTGGACTTCGTGCTCGTGATGTCGGTCAACCCGGGATTTGGTGGTCAGACGTTCATTCCGCGCAGTGAAGGCAAGGTGCGAGAAGTGCGCGCGACGCTCGATCGGGCCGGCAACGTCGCAGCGCCGATCGAGATCGACGGGGGCATCGACGCGGCAAATGCGGCGAGGGTGGTCGCGGCAGGCGCCCGGATACTGGTCGCCGGGTCGGCCATCTTTCACACCGTTGACCCCGAGGGCGCAACCCGCGAGCTCAAGGCCGCAGCCAGAGGCGCACGGCCAACGCCTGCCACAGCGCGGTGACGGCCCACCGCGTGGTCTCACGTGTGCGAGTTCGCTACGCTGAAACCGACAAAATGGGCGTCGTGTACTACGCGAATTACTTCGTGTGGTTCGAGGTGGGACGCACGGACCTGCTTCGACACGCCGGCTGGAGCTATTGCGAAATGGAGAACCACGGTTTCGCGCTTCCCGTGGTCGAAGCTCGCTGCGAATACCGTCAATCGGCACGGTACGACGACGAACTGGAAATCCGGACACGGGGAACCATGCTGTCTCCGGTGCGCGTGCGATTCGACTACGAAGTGGCGCGCAGCGCAGACGACATCGTGCTGGCCGACGGGCACACCGTGCACGCGTCGCTCGATCCGACAGGAAAGCCGCGCCGCTTGCCGGACCGTGTGCGAGACATCTTGGGAGCCATCACGTGAACGCAATCGTGACTGGAGCGGCCGGGTTCATTGGATCGACCCTCGCTGAACGCCTCGTCGGCACCGGCGCTGACGTGATCGGGATCGACTGCTTCACGGACTACTATCCGCGTTCGGTCAAGGAGCGCAATCTCGCCAGGCTGACCTGCCATCCCGGGTTCCGCTTCGTGGAAACGCGCCTCCAGGATGCCGACCTTCCTTCTCTGTTGAGCGATCGGACTCACGTGTTTCACTTGGCAGCACAGGCCGGGGTTCGAAAAAGCTGGGGAAAGGATTTCAGCGTCTATACATTGAACAACATCGAAGCCACCCAGGTGCTGCTGGAAGCCTGCGCCGGACGGCCGATCGAGCGTTTTGTCTACGCGTCGAGCTCGTCGGTCTATGGAAATGCTGTGGCGATGCCCATGCGAGAGGACGCCTTGCCTCAGCCGGTCTCGCCCTACGGGGTGACCAAGCTCGCAGCCGAGCAGCTCTGCTATCTGTACCATGTCAACCACGGTATTCCAACGGTCGCGCTTCGCTATTTCACGGTGTACGGTCCCCGTCAGCGGCCAGACATGGGCTTTCACAAGTTCCTCAAGGCCACCCTGCTCGGGCAGCCTGTCACGGTATATGGAGACGGCGAGCAGACCAGGGATTTCACTTTCGTTGACGATGCCGTGAGCGCGACGATCGCTGCCGCAACCCGGGGAGTCGCCGGGCGTGTATACAATATCGGAGGGGGATCGCGTGTCTCCATCAACCAGGTGCTCGACATGATAGGTTGCGTCTCGGGCCAACGACCAGCGGTTTCCCTCGACCGCGAACAGGAAGGCGACATGCGACATACGTTGGCGGACACGACGCGCGCGCGAGCTGACCTGGCGTTCGCGCCGCTGGTCGATCTCGATGAAGGTCTGGCGGCAGAGTACACATGGCTTGCCGAACAGCTGTGATCGCGGCCCGCGAGCGTGCACGGTCCGCCGCCCGCATCGCGTTGATCGTCGCGCTCGCGGGAGGGGCCGGATGCGTGTCCTCGGGCCGCCACACCGCGCCGCCTGGTACATCTCAACCCGACAAGTTTCTGTTCGACAAAGGGACCGAGGCCCTGGGCCAGAAGAAGTGGCTGACGGCCCGCGAATACTTCAAGCAGGTGACCGAGACCTACACGCAGAGCCCGTTGCGTCCGGACGCGAAACTAGGGATCGGCGACTCGTATCTCGCCGAACGTTCGCCGGAATCGCTCGTGCTGGCCATCAGCGAGTTCCAGGAGTTCTTGTCTTTCTACCCGACGCATCCTCGCGCCGACTACGCGCAATACAAAGTGGGAATGGCGTACTTCCGGCAGATGCGAACACCGCAGCGCGACCAAACCCAGACGAGGAATACGATTCGGGAATTCGAGACCTTCGTGGCCCGATACCCGAACAGCTCGCTCATGGGGGAGGTGCGGTCGAAACTCCGCGAGGCGCGCGATCGGCTTGGAACCTCTGAGCTCGAAATTGGCCGCTTCTACTTCAGGATCCGGTGGTACCCCGGCGCCATCGATCGGCTGACCGCGCTCCTGAAGCAGGACCCCGACTTCTCCGCACGTGACGCCGTGTATTACTACCTCGGCGAATCGCTCCTCAAGGCCAAACGGGAGGCGGAGGCGCTTCCCTACTTCGAGCGACTCGTGTCGGAATTCGAGCAGAGCGAGCACCTCGAGGAAGCCCGCAAGCGGATTGCGGAGCTCAAGAGTGCTCCGGCGAAGGCCTTCTAGCTGACTTTTCGGTCCGACTGCGGCGCGCGAGCTGGCGTCAGGTCGACCGCGCGAGGAAGGACGGAAAGGTTGAAGCGGCGGAAGTAGGCGGCGCCCGACGCAATCGCCGCGATCACGACGACCCACAGGGCGATCTGGCCGATCACGAAGAATCCCCGCAGCTGCTCTTTCCCGAGAATCAGCGCGAGAATCGCCACGACCTGCGCGATCATTTTGACCTTCCCGAGGTCGGAAGCCGGCATTGGCACGTCTCGCGCGTACGCGAGGCTCCGGAGCGCCGTGACGGCAAACTCCCGGCCGATGATGATCGCCACCATCCAGGCGGGCGCGAGCCCCATCTGCACCAGCGAGATGAACGCCGCGATGGTCAGCAGCTTGTCGGCCAGCGGATCGATGAACTGCCCCAGCGCGGTCACCTGCTTGCGGCGACGAGCCAGATACCCGTCGAGCCAGTCGGTCAGGGATGCGAGGCCGAAGATGGCGGCGCCCACCAGCTCCTTGTGCACCCCCAGGATCGCGCGACCTTCGAATTTCGTGAGCAGCACCACCACGAGCAGCGGCACGAGAAAAATCCGCGCAACCGACAGCGAGTTCGGCAGGTTCATGGGGCCCGTGAGGGTCATGATAACATCGGTGGTTGCCCATGAAGGCGATCCTCCTGGCAGGCGGCAAAGGGACTCGCCTCAGGCCACTGACCATTCACACTCCCAAGCCCATCGTCCCGATTTTCGAACGGCCGTTCTTGCGCTACCAAATCGATCTGCTGAAGCGCGTCCCCGAGATCGACGAAGCGGTGCTCAGCCTCAACTACCAGCCGCGGCGCATCGAGGAGATCTTCGGCGACGGCAGCGAGGTCGGTCTGAACCTTCGCTACGTCGTCGAACCGGCGCCGCTCGGCACCGCGGGGGCCGTGCGCTATGCGGGCGAGGCGCTTCACGAGTCGGTGGTCGTATTCAACGGCGACGTCCTCACCGACGTCGACCTGGCCGAGGTCATCGCCCTCCACCGGGAGCGGCACGCCAAGGCCACAATTGTGCTTACGCCGGTGGACAATCCGTCGGCTTACGGCCTGGTTGAGACCGATGCCGACGGCAACGTCCGGCGGTTCCTGGAAAAGCCCGAACCCGGCGACATCACCTGTAACACGATCAACGCCGGCATTTACGTGCTGGAGCCCGAGACCTTCGATCGCATCCCCAAAGACACCCCGTGGTCGATCGAGCGCAGTTTCTTCCCCTCGCTGATCGAGCGATGTGAAACCTTCATTGGGCACATTCATCGCGGGTACTGGATCGACATCGGCACGCCAGAGAAGTACGCGCAGGTGCACTTCGACATCATGGAGGGCCGCTATCGCTCAGCCCCGTTTGCCGACGCGCCGTCGACGACGTGGGTCTCCCCTCTTGCACGTGTCGAGGAGGGCGCGATTCTTGACGCGCCCTGTTTCGTCGACGAAGGCACGATCGTCAAGGCCGGGGCCCGCGTCGGCCGCCACAGCGTCATCGGCCGCCAGTGCCACGTCGAAGAACAGGCCGTAGTCGAGGAATCGATCGTCTGGGCCAACACGCGCATCAGCCAGGGAGCAATCGTCCGCCGCTCGATTCTCGGCCGCCACTGCCATATCGGCCGACACGTTACGATCGAAGGTGGAATCGTCCTCGGCGACAAGTCGGCACTGACCGACTACAGCCGCCTTTAGTTGGGTCAGGATCGTCGATGCCGCTGTCACTCTCCCCGGACATCTTCAAGGCTTACGACATTCGAGGGACATACCCGGATCAGGTGAACGAAGAGGCGGCGCGCGCCATCGGCGGCGCCTTCGTCGCCTACCTGAACGCGAAGCGCATTGCCGTCGGCCGGGACATGCGGCTGTCGTCGCCACAGCTCGCGCGGGCGCTCATCGAGGGCGCCACGTCCCAGGGCGCGGAGGTCGTCGACTACGGAATGATCGCGACCGACATGCTGTACTTCGCCGTTGCGCGCGACGAGCACGACGGTGGTGTGCAGGTGACTGCGTCACACAACCCCAAGCAGTACAACGGGATGAAGATGGTGCGCCGCCAGGCGGTGCCGCTGAGCGGCGAGGAGGGCATCTCTGACATCCGCGAGATGATCGCCACCGGATCGCTGCCCGCTCTCGCTGTTCGCAAGGGCGACGTCAGCACGAAAGATGCGCTGGACGCATACGTGGACCACGTGATGCGCTTCATCGATCCGTCCCTCGTGAAGCCCTTCAGCGTCGTCCTCGACGCCGGCAGCGGCATGGGCGGCCTCGTGGCGCCGCGGCTCTTCGACCGCCTCCCCTGCCGGACGAGTCGGCTCTGCTTCGCGATCGACGGTCGCTTTCCCAACCACGAGGCCAACCCGCTCATCGAAGAGAACCGCCGCGACATCGTGGAACGCGTCGTCGCCGACAAGGCCGATGTCGGCATCGCCTGGGACGGAGATGCCGATCGGTGCTTCTTCATCGACGGCAGCGGCGAGTTCATCTAGGGGGACTTCATCACCGCCCTGCTCGCAGAGGCCTTCTTGCTGAAGTATCCGGGCTCGACGGTCATCTACGACCTGCGCGCCAGCCACGCCGTGAGAGACATCGTGGCCAAGTACGGCGGCAGGTCGCTCATGAACCGCGTGGGACACGCCTTTTTCAAACGCCGAATGCGCGAGACCAACGCCGTCTTCGGGGGCGAAGTGACGGGTCACTATTACTTTCGCGACAATTTCTACGCCGACAATGGGTTCATTCCGGCTTTGCTCATCCTCGAACTGATGTCGAAGAAGGGCCAGAGCCTGCGGGACTTGCTGGAGCCGTTGCGGCACCAGTATTTCATTTCCGGCGAGATCAACACCCATCTGGCCAGCATGGCTCTCGTGCCGGCCAAGATCGCCGAGATCGCCGGGAGATATGCCGACGCCCACCAGTACACGCTCGACGGCATCTCGATCGAGTACCC
>JBGPJH010000177.1:0-7072 GCA_041485305.1 Vicinamibacteria bacterium
AGTTGATGTTCGACCTGCAGGTGCTGGCGTACCAGGGCGATGTCACACGCGTCTTTTCAATGCTCATGGCTCGCGAAGGGAGCCCACGCACCTACCCGCAGATCGGCGTGCCGGAGCAACACCATCCGGTGTCGCACCACCGCAACGATCCGGCGTTGATTGCCAAGAAAGCCAAGATCGATACGTATCACGTGTATCTGCTGGGGTATTTCCTGCAGAAACTACAAGCCACTCCCGACGGCGACGGCTCGCTGCTCGACCATTCGATGATTCTGTACGGCGGCGGGATGGGCGACGGCAACCTGCACGAGCACGCGAATTTGCCGACGCTCGTCGCGGGAAGACTCGGCGGGCAGCTCAAGACCGGGCGGCATCTGGCTTATCCCGAGAACACGCCGATGGCGAACCTGTTCGTGACGCTGCTCGACAAAGCCGGGGTGGGGGTCGACAAGTTCGGCGACAGCACCGGAAGGCTGGCGCTTGAAACGCTGTCGGGCGTGTAGGCTTCCCGAGCCCGCCGCCCCGACTTGCCGCACACGCAGGCAAAGGAACTGTCGGCGTCCAGGTGAGTCGCGCGGGCGCGAACGATGCCGCTCTCACCCCTCGACGTGTGACACCACAGAAACCGCAACCCGAGGTAACGTCTGCGGGCGATGAGCATCGGAGGACGGCCATGACAGCCAGGTCGAAGGGCCGGATATCCGGCGGTCTACTCGCTGTGTCGGTGCTGGCGTGGAGCGCGACGGTTGGTACTCAGACTGGCACCAGGAAGGACGGAGAGTGGCCCTACTACGGTGGTGACCGCGGCTACACCAAATACTCGCCGCTCGACCAGATCAACCAGAACAACGTCGCGAGGCTCCGTATCGCGTGGCGTCGGCCGGCGGTTGCCGACGAGCTCCGCGCCCAACATCCGGATGTGCGGTTCGGCAACAACTTCCGATCGACGCCGTTGATGGTCGGCGGCGTGCTTTACGCGTCTGATGGCATCGGGCTCGTTGAAGCATTCGACGCGGGCACGGGCAAGACCGTCTGGGTTCAGGACCTACCGGACGGCGCGCCGCTCGGCGGCACCTCGAGCCGCGGCATCGCCTACTGGAAGAGCGGCGACGACGAACGGATCTTGGCGGTCCGCGGTCAGTTCCTGTGGGCCTTGAACGCCAAGACGGGCAAGCTGGTTCAGAGCTTTGGCGACAAGGGGCGGGTAGACCTGAAGTCGGGCCTTGGCCTGCGCGCCAAGAGCTACGCGTGGAGCAGCGGGCCCACCATCTGCAAGGACGTCCTCATCGTGGGCTCGAGCATGACCGACTCGCCCGCCAACAAGGAAGAACCGCCAGGAGACATCCAGGCGTTCGATGTGCGCACCGGCAAGCCTCGCTGGATGTTCCACGTCATTCCAAGTCCGGGCGAGGTTGGCAACGAGACGTGGGAGGCCGATTCCTGGTCCTACAGCGGCGAGGCCAACGTGTGGTCGATGATCAGCGCCGACGAGGAGTTGGGCCTGGCCTATTTGCCGAGTGGCGCGCCGACCAACGACATGTACGGCGGTCATCGGCTCGGCGACAACCTCTTCGGTAACACCCTCATCTGCCTCAGGTGCGCCACCGGACAACGGGTCTGGCACTTCCAGACCGTCCACCACGACTTGTGGGACTACGACAATAACGTCGCACCCATCCTCGTCGACATCAGGGTGAACGGCAGACCGATCAAAGCCGTCGTCCAGCTGACCAAGCAGGCGATGGCCTACGTTTTCGATCGGACCAATGGCCAACCCGTCTGGCCAATCGTGGAGCGGCCGGTTCCCTCTTCCACCACTCCGGGCGAGCGTACGTCGCCGACGCAGCCGATTCCCACCAAGCCCGCACCATTCGATCGACAAGGCGTGTCGACCGACGACCTCATCGACTTCACGCCGGAGCTCCACGCCGAGGCGGTCGAGATTGCCAAACACTTCGTGCTCGGCCCAATGTTCACTCCGCCGTCTGTCAGAGGAAGTGGTCCGAACGACAAGAAGGGGACCGTGCAGATGCCGGGCGCGACCGGCGGCGCCGAATGGGGCGGGGCAGGCTTCGATCCGGAGACCGGGATCATGTACGTGCCGTCGATTACGGGCGCGCTGCTGGCCGACGTGCTCCCCGGGGACCCGGCGAAAACGAACCTGCGGTACACCAGGGGGCTTCGGGAACTGCCCCTCGGCCCGCGCGGGTTGCCGCTGACCAAGCCACCGTATGGCCGCATCACGGCGATCAACTTGAACACCGGCGATCATGTCTGGTCGGTGCCCAACGGCGACGGCCCGCGAGATCATCCGGCGCTCCAGGCCCTCAATCTGCCTCCACTGGGCCAGCCGAGCCGAGACATGCCTTTGCTGACGAAGACGCTCCTCTTTGTCAGCCAGGGCGATCCACTCATGATCCGGACGCCGCCGGGCGGCGGCGACAGCAGGAAGATTCGAGCCTACGAAAAAACGTCCGGCAAAGTGATGTGGGAGATGGAACTGCCGGCGGGCGCGAACGGTGCCATCATCACATACCAGCACAAGGGCAAGCAGTACATTGTCGTTCCGATCGGTTCGGCCAAGCACGCGCCGGAGTTTGTGGCGCTCAGCTTGCCGGACCCCGGGTGAGCATCGAACGAGAAGGCAGGAGATCCTAATGAGACGCCGCCTCACCTTCGCCGTCGTGGCTTCGTTCCTGTCGGCCGGAGGACTGGGTCTGCTCCACCTGGCGGCCCAAAGCCAGGCCGCCACAACCTCCACGGCGACGCCAGCAGATTACGTCCGATGGCGGAGCGAGATGAAAAACTGGGGCCGCTGGGGACAGAACGACCAGCTCGGTGCATCCAACTTGATTACGGCTCAGCGCGTCCAGAACGCCGCGAAACTCGTCAAGAGCGGGCTCGTCGTTTCGCTGGCCCACGCGATGCCGCAGAAAGCCGAAGCCGACGTGCCGGCGGCGTCGCTCTTCCGCCGAACGACCAACATCGTCTCCGACACGATCACGGTCGACAACTATCAGGTCAGCTACCACGGTCTCGTTGTGGCGCACATGGATGCGTTCTGTCACTTCGTCTTCGATGGCCAGATGTACAACGGCTATCCGGTCGCCGGCAACATCACGACCGACGCCGGATGCAAGAAGGACGACATCATGGCCTGGAGGGACGGCATCGTGACGCGCGCCGTTCTGTACGACATCCCTCAATTGAAGGGCGTTCAGTGGCTCGAACCCGGGACGCCGGTCACGCGGGCCGATCTCGAGGCGTGGGAGAAGAAAGCTGGGGTCAAGGCCGGCCCGGGCGACGTCCTCATGTTGTACATCGGGCGGTGGAAAAGAAGAGCATCTGTGGGGCCATGGACGGGCACTGTCGCAGGCTATTTCGCCGACACGATTCCGTTCATCAAGCAACGAGACGTCGCGTTTCTCGGGCACGATTTCAACATCGACTGGGCTCCTCGACCCGGCTGGGGTCCCACAGAGGGCGTCCCTCCCATGCCTATTCACCAGGCGATGCTGAACTGGTTGGGCGTCGGCATCGTGGAGAATCTCGACCTCGAGCGGGCGGTCGAGACCGCGCGGCGTCTGAACCGGTACGAGTTCATGTTGACGTTCGCGCCGTTACCCGTGGAGGGCGGTACGGGTTCGCCCCTCAACCCGCTGGCCGTTTTCTAGGGACGAGCTCGCAAGTAACGAAGCGTCGCCGTCCTGTCCTGCTGACTTTTTACTCGGCGGTGTGAAGCGCTGAGCTTCGTTACCGAACGAGGAGGAAACCGTGGCGAAGAAACTGTGGGTAGTCATAGCTCTGTCGGTCTCGATAAGCGGGTTGCTGACCGCCCAGCGCGGCCCGGCCGCCCAGACGTTCCCGCCCGGCTATGTGGATCCGAAGCCGGTGCTCGACGCGGCCATCAAAGCTATCGGCGCCGATCGCCTCAAATGCATCACGATCTCTGGCAACGGCTACGCGGCAGCCGTGGGCCAGCAGAAAGAACCAACGCTGGACTGGCCACGCATCGACCAGCTCACCAACTACTCGCGGACGATAAACTGGGACGCCAGGACCATGAAGGAGGAGTTCGACCGGAAGCCTGGGCTGAGCCCGGCCGGATGGAAGTACGGCGTGGGCTGGGTCGATGGTCCCCTGCAGAAGAACCCTCACCAGGTCTTCATGCTGAACGGCAACTACGCATGGTACATGGACGGAGCAGGGAGCAGTCCGGTTCCCTTGCCGCCCGATGTCGCGGAAGTCTTCCCGGTTGAACTCTGGCTGAACCCGCCCGGCTTCCTCAAGGCCGCTATGCTGCCGGGGGCGAATCCGAAGGCCGTCTGGCGATGGGAGCTCGGCGAGATGGGCCGCGATGGTCCGGAGACCGCGCCCGAAAAGATGACGGTTGTCTCCATCACACTTGGAAAGTACCGCCTGGACGCGACGATCAACAAGGAGCACCTGCTGCAGCGGATCCACACCTGGGTGCCCAATCCCGTGCTCGGGGACATGAACTACGAGCACGAATTCACCAACGAGAACTATGTCGACATCGGCGGTGGGATGAGGTTCCCCACCGGATGGCATTCGCACCAGGGCTGGGATGACAACACGCAGAGCCAGAACATCGGTGCCGGTCACAATGCATTCGGCGGCGCCTTCAGGACCATTCAGGCCAACGCGTGCCCCGACCCGGTGACGATCCCAGAATCGGTTCGGCAGGCGACGTTCCCGCTTCGCGTCGAGACGCAGAAGCTGGCCGATGGGGTCTACCTGCTCGGCGGCGGCTCGCACAACAGCGTGGCGGTCGAGTTCAAGGACTATGTGGCGGTGGTGGAAGCGCCCCTCGACGAAAACCGGAACCTCGCGGTGATCGAAGAAATCGTCAAACTGATTCCCAACAAGCCGATCCGGTTCGTCGTCAACACGCACCACCACCACGATCATTCCGGCGGCCTTCGCACCTACATGCACATCGGCGCCACCATCATCACGCACCAGTCCAATTTCTCGTTCTATACGCACGACGTCTTGAACTACGCGCCGCGCACGCTCAAGCCCGACATGCTCTCGCTGTGGCCGCCGACGGAGCTGGCAGAGGGCTACCAGTACGAAACCGTCAGGGAGAACTACGTGCTGAGCGACGGGAACCGAAGCCTGCACCTCTACTATGTCAACCCGCTCCAGCACGTCGAGGGCATGTTGATCGGCTACCTGGCGAAGGAGCGGATACTGATCGAGGCCGACCTCGTCGACACCAACGTGCCGCTACCGACGACCCTCAGCAGGGATCAGCGGACGTTCTACAACAACGTGCAGAAGCTGAAGCTCGATGTCGGTCAAGTCGTACCCATTCACGGCAAGCCGATTCCGTGGACCGACTTTTCGAAGATCGCTGGCGCGCAATCGAAGGCCCAAGGACAGTAACGAAGTTCTCGCGTGTGAGCGCTCAGCACTCAGCGTTCAGCTTCGTGACCACACGGCCGCCTCGCGGCCGTGGCAGGTGAGGAGGAACACCATGATTCGAACGTGCACGCGTGTGGCGGCCGTCGTCGTCGGGACGTCGGCCCTTCTGGCGGCTTTCTTTCTTCAGCCCTCGCTGGCGCAGGCGCCGGCTTCCGGGACGGTTGCCGTCGTGAATGCGCGAATCATCGACGGCACCGGCCGGGCCGCAATCGAGCAGGCGACCCTGCTCGTCGCCAACGGGCGCGTTGAACAGATCGGGTCCGGGTCGTCGGTGAAGATTCCTGCCGGAGCGACGCGCGTGGACGCGACCGGAAAGACCGTCGTCCCCGGCTTCATCAATGCGCACGGGCACATCGACGCCGCGAGAACCTCGAACGTGCCGATTCCCGACCAGTTACTGGCCCAGCTCCGTGTGTACGCACTGTACGGCGTGACCACCGCCTTCAGTCTCGGATCCTCGGCCGCTGACGCGTCCCAAGGTCTCAAGCTGCGCGACGAGCAGGAGCAGGCGGCGCTCGATCGCGCGCGACTGTTTTCGGCCGGCGTCGTTATCGCCGACAGCACGCCCGAAGAAGCGCGCAAGAGCGTCGGCCGCAACGCCGATCAGAAGGTCGACATCATCAAGATCCGGGTTGACGGTGAAGACAGCAACCCCAACAAGATGAAGCCGGACGTCTACCGGGCCGTGATCGACGAGGCGCATAAACGGGGACTTCGGGTGGCCGCGCACATGTTCTACCTGAAGGACGCACAGGGATTGCTGGACGCGGGCGCGGACATTCTCGCCCACAGCGTGCGCGACAGAGACGTCACCGATGCGTTCATCGGCGAGCTGAAGAAGCGCAACGTCGGCTACATCGCGACGTTGACGCGCGATCTATCGGTGTTCGTGTACGAATCGACGCCGGCGTTCTTCACCGATCCGTTCTTTCTGCGAGGCAAAGGCGTCTACGCCCAGCAGGTGGCGCAGCTCAGCGACCCGGCGGCGCAGGAGAAGATGCGGACCAGCAAGGACGCCCAGTCGATCAAGCAGGCGCTGCAGCAGGCGAACCGCAACTTGAAGCTCCTCTCGGACGGGGGCGTGCCGATTGCCATGGGGACCGACACCGGCGCCAATCTGGTCGGACGCTGGCAGGGCTTCTTCGAGCACATGGAGCTCGAGATGATGGTCAAGGCCGGCATGACGCCGATGCAGACGATCGTGGCCGCCACCGGCGGCGCTGCGCGCGTGATGAAGCTCGACGCGAAGCTCGGGACCCTTCAACCTGGGAAGTGGGCGGACTTCGTCGTGTTGAACGCGAATCCACTCACCGACATTCGGAATACCCGTCAGATCGATTCGGTGTGGATTGCCGGCCGCCGACTGTCGGCCAGCCGGTAGCGGCGATCGCGTCACTCTAGGGGCGGGGCTTGGGCTTGGGAGCGGGCGAGCAAATCGCTGCCGTGTTGGGCAACGTTATCCGACCCTTGCCAGCGTCAGGTTCCGCCGCCCAAATGCTCGGCGGGAATGCCGCTGAGCGGAGCGTCGGCGGCTACGACGGCCTGTAACCGTGATCCTCGCGCAGGTGTCGGTCGAACATCTGGTGCAGCTGCGATTCGACCGTCTTGATGTGCTCGCTCA
>JBGPJH010000178.1:0-6981 GCA_041485305.1 Vicinamibacteria bacterium
TCCGGTGCCCGGCGAACGCTCGTTGACCGGAAACCGGTCGGTGTCGGCATACCTGAACGCGTCGGTTCGTTCCGGCACCTTGTCCACCACGTCGAACAGATCGTTGACGAACGCGAGAATTGCCGGCACGGCCCGGAAGCTGACGGTGATGGCTCGCCGAGGATCGCCCTCGGTCCGCAGGCCCTCAATGAAGGTGGCCGCTTCGTCGAGCAGGGCGCCTTCCGCGTCGCGGAAGGCATAGATCGATTGCTTCCGATCGCCGACGACGAAGATCGACGGAGACAGCGTGTCGGCCGCAGCGCCCAGACCCTCGGCCCAACCCCGCACGAGTTGAGCGACGAGCTCCCACTGCGCGCGGCTGGTGTCCTGAAACTCGTCGACGAGCACGTGCCGGTAGCGGGTTTCCAGGCGGAAGCGGGTCACGGCGAACTCGTCCAGGTCTTTCAGCAGACGGACCGCGCGTTCGAGCACCCCCGCGAAATCCAGCCGCGCACGTGCGTCAAGGGTCCGCTGGTACTGGGCGAGCGCGACGGCGAAGATCCGCCAAATCCCTCGCGAGAGCACCACGTTCAGATCGCGCCGGAATCCGCGAATCGCCTCCGCCACCGCCGGAGCGATCGCGCCGGCCGCGACGCGATGACGCTTCCACGCCGCGTCGGACACGCAGTCGCCGGCGACGAACCCGGTCCCGGTGAACTTGTCGCTCCTGGGACGCCCCTCCTGCGTGAGAAAGTAGGCACGTAATCGATCCACCAGAGCGCGGAACGTTGCCTGCCCTTCACGGATGTCGAACCGAAGGCTGTCGATCTCGCGACCGAGGCGCCGTACGTCGTCGGCAAGCATGGCAAATTGGGGACGACGGACGGGACCGTCGTCGAAAAAGGCCTCTATGCCGCCGCCGGCCCCACCGAAAACGTCGCGCAGCCGTTCGGCCGCCCGCCGGCACGCCACCGCGGCGGTCACACCACGCGGACCCGCCGTCAGATATCGCCGCAGCGCCTGCGGAGCCACCAGCCGCCGGTCCAGCAAGGCCGCCAGGCCAGTGCGAAGACGACGCTCGCCCAACTGCGCGAACACCAGGGCGACGTCGTCGTCAGAGCCCGCAATGCCGCGGCACACGCGGAGCGCCTGGTCGAGCGACTCGGCGATCAGACGTGGCACCTCCGTGTCGTCGGCCAGCTCGAACCCCGGATCGACGTCTGCCTCGAGGGGGAACTCGCGGAGCAGGGACAAACAGAACGCATCGATGGTGGAGATGGCAATGTCGCCAAGGCGGCTCCTGAGGTCGCGCCAGCGCGCACGATCGAGCTCGGACGAACGACCGGCCTCGCGCAACCGCTCGATGATGCGCTCGCGCATTTCAGCAGCGGCCTTTCGGGTGAACGTGATGGCCAGGATGTGCTCGGGCTCGACCCCTGCGCCGAGCAGGTTGACGTAGCGCTCGACCAGCACCCGAGTCTTGCCTGTGCCCGCCGACGCCTCGAGCACGACGTTCCGCATGGGATCGACCGCGTGCTGGCGGGCTGCGCCGTCAGACGTCTCCGACATAGTCCTTCCGGCACACCGACGCGAAGCTGCAGGTGTCGCAGCGGTACACATCGTCTGGCGAGGGTGGGAATTCGCCGCGCTCGATGGCATCGAGGGTGTCCACGAGTCGCTGCTGGGCACTCCCCAGCACTTCGTCGCGGCTTGCCGTCGACGTGAACAATGGAACGACGCGCCGGGGTCCTCCAAACGCGATGTACACGGCCTCGCCGAGCGTCCACCTGCGAGAGCGGTCCTCGGCGAGCCGCTGTTCGGCACACAGGCCATAGATTGGTAGTTGCAGCGCGCGACTTTTGTCTGGCGGCCAACCGAGTTTGTAGTCGATCAGGCGGAAGGTGCCGTCCGCGAGCAGGTCCAGACGATCCGCCTTTCCGCGAAGTTCGACAACGCGGGGACCGCTCACGGTTGACATGACGAACCGCCCTCTCAAAGGATGCTCGAGCAGCCGCTCGACGACCGGCACCGGCCGCTCCGCTTCCATGCGAAACACGGCCTCGCCCAGGCCGGCGGCGGCAGACGACCCCAGGAGCCGCGTCCGCTCCAGCCCCGCCTCGCTCTCAGGCAGGCGGGCGAGGGAGCGATCGACAACCTCGACGAGCATGCGCCGGGCAGCCTCCAGATTGGCGGCCGAGATCTGCCCGTTGCCGGCCGCCTGCCACGATCGAAAAAACTCCTCGAACACCTCGTGTACAAGCCGTCCCCGGCGACGGGGATCCATCACCTCTTCATCCTCGGGCTCTTCCTCGAGCCGCAGGGCGTGTTGGGCGAAAAACTTGAACGGACACGCGAGATAGGTCTCCAGCGCGCTGACCGACCACGACCTGCTCGCTTGCGATCCGACACGTCCGTGAAATTCCGGATGGTCGGCCGAGGAGCGACAGGCGCGCATTTCTGCCCATGGCCGGGCCTCCTGACCGACACACTCGAGCTGAGGCGGCTCGTGCAAGAGCGCTTCGTCGGGAAAGGCCGGAAGCTCGTGCCCGGCCTCGAAGGTCACGGTCGACAGGCCCGCCCGCGCCACGTCGTCGAGCTGCAGTGACCGGGTGGCCGGCGCGTCATCGTCGAGCGTGAACGTCGAGAGGACAACCGTTTGTGCCGCCGACGTATGAAGGTCGACGAAGCGCGCGTCTGCCGCGGCGCGGCGATCCTTCTCTGACGGCCAGCCCAAGGCCTTCAGAAGCCCAGAGGGGTAAAAAACGTTTCGCCGCGGCTGCTCGGGCCATTCGCTTTCAACCAGTCCGACGATGGTGATGTCGTCGTACTCGCCGTACCGCGCGGCCTGGTCGTCGACAAGGCGGACTCCGCGGCTTCCCGTCTCGACCAGAAACGTCTCTTCGCCAACCCACCGGCGCACGGCTGCGACGAGGTCGTCGATGGTCCAGGTTGGGTTGTGGTGGGCGAGGTGGGCAGCCGACAGGTCCCGCAGGAGCTGCATGATTGTGACGCGCGCCCGATGCTCGCGCGCTGCGAAAGGACTGGCGTTGTCGAGGGGGCGGAAATGGCCCTCGATGAATGCAGCCAACCGTTCGATGTGACCGGCCGCCGGCGCGGGCTCCAGAAACCCCACGAGGCCACGCGCCGCGGCGAGCGCCGCGCGCAGGGCCGGCTCCGCGGCCTCGCACGTACCTTCCTCGAGCCACGAAGATGCCAGCGACTCGAGCCGAGCGATATCGCCGAGGTACCGGAGATTACTCAGCGTCCGATCGAGCGCCCCGATCGCCTCGGGCGTAACCGGCACCCCCTCGTCCGCGAACCGAAGGTGCGGCGACCGCAGGAGCGCAATCAGCGCATTGCGGCTGAACCTGGTTTCGACGGCGTCGAGAATCACATCGACTGCCGCGACGGTTGGTTCGGCGGCGAGTGGCAACGCGTCCGACACTTCGTAGGCGATGCCAGCGGCTCCGAACGTGTCCGGGGCCAGATACAGATAGGGCAGCGGGCGCTTGAACACTACCGCCGTCCGACCGAGATCTGCCGGCGTGTGTCCCTCGCTTTTCAAGCGCCGGGCAATCGCGATCAGTTCCTCCTCCCTGTCGCGGTACGTGAACCACAAGTCGGCGGAAGCCGGGCCTGGCGTAGGGCACACCAGCCGTGGGCCGAAAGGCAGCCGTCTGCTCGTTCCTGTCGTGTCCTCTTCAATGCCCGGCAACCAGCTATGAACGCGCTCGTGAAAACCGGACCGAAGCACCGATTCGGGACAGACGATGTCGAGGGCCTCCAGGCCGGGAAGGCGTGTCAGCAGGTCGAAGTCGGCGAGAAACAAGCCGGCCGGGTCCGCAATCCAATCTGGCACCGTCACGATCACGTGGCGCAGCGGAGAACGCGCAGCCTCGTCAATCAGACGCTCTCGCAGCAGGTGTTCGTCGCAGGCACCGCACTCCAGAATGCGGCGCTCGTATGCCCGGAAGGCGCCGGCGAGAAATCGCGTCTGCGCAAGCAGCCGCTCCACGCCCCGATCCTCCCGGTCTGGGCCGCCAAGCGCCTCGAAGATGAGCTCTTCGAATCGTTCGACGCGCTGCGACTGGCGTCGCAACTGGTCGTAGAAACGCACCATCTCGGCCACGAGACCCGGCCGAATCTGAAACGGCAGCGGTGCCCCGACTCGCGCCACCGCATGCGCCGCTGCCTGCGCGATGGTGTCGCGCTCGAGCGGCGTGAGCCGACGAGGCGGACTGGCCAGCCGGGCGTGCAACTCGTCGTACAGCTGGTCCCGAGTCAGGAGGAGGGGCCCATCGGGGGCCTTGGTCCCGTTCAGATCGACCATGGTTCGGCCGAGCTGGGCTGCCGCGGCGCGCGTGGGGACGACGACCGCGCGGGCGTCGGCGGCGCCGAGGCTCGTTCCACTGCAGAGCGCGCAGATAGTGCGTCGAAAATCGGTCAGGTCTGGAACACGCAGCAGCCGCGTCCGGCGGGGCGTGATCACCGAGACAACTGTGGCAGCCGAAGCACGGCCTGAATCTCCGACTCTGCTCTCGCGCTGAGCATCAGTGCTCCGGCTGCGGCTGACGAAGCGTTCCAGGCACGCGTCATGTCGCTCGCGCGCACCGCTTCGATCCGGATCAGGGCCGCGCTCTGGGCGAGCTGGGCGGCGCTCACGAGCAGTCCGTGCGCGACTCGACACTCTTCTGGCGGGACTATGTTCGTCGCGGTCCGAAGAATCTCAGCTGCGCTGCGACGAGCGGCGGCCAGCGCCCCGGGACCGGAACCAGCGAGCGACTTGATGTCTTCGAGCGGCTGCTTGAGCCTGGTCAACCCTTGCAGTGTGCTGTCTATCAACGCCCGGTACCTCCGGACGACCGGCAACCGAAAGGCCCAGTGATCGCGGGCAAGACGCAGCCTTCTCGCCGAGTCGAGCCGCGCCTCGACCTCGGCCACGAGCGCGTTGACCGCATCGGGCCGCGCTGCCCCCATGGCTGCGTCTCTCACTCGGATCTGGGACAGCAGGGACGCGACGCCCCGCACATCGGCCGCTTCGGCGTGGCGTATGGCGAGCTTCAGCATGCGCGACCCGAGCGACTGGTACGCACGGTCGATCTGCACTTCGTGAGCGAGATCGGCGAGGGCGGACGTCTTGATTCGCCCGATCCATTCAGCGGGCAACACCTCGATGTCCCGGTCGAGCGCGTTCACGGCGACCGTGAGCAGCGACACCCGTTCGACCGCCGATTCTGCCAGTCTGGCCGCCGCCAGCGTCTGCTCGATTGCCTCTTTCGGTGTGGGCGCCGGAAGCAGCGGGACGAGCGGCTTCGGCGCCGGCACACCGGCGACGAAGCTCAAGTCGAAGCTCGCGGCCCCCGTCGCTGCGCGCAGGTCGGCAAGCGCTTCGTCCAGCATCCCAAGCATCTGCCGGACATCGTCTTGCTTGTAGCTGAAGTGACCGGGGGGCCACTCAGCCAGCGTCTTTCGTGCTTTTCCGACGATGGCCAGCCGCGTGGCTGCGTCGCCGGTCAGCGCCACATCGTTCAGTGCCTGTGCGATCTCGCTCGTGAGAAGCGCGTAGTCGCGCTCGGCTTGGGTTGCCAGATATCGTTTCGCGCGCGCCGAATCAGTGTAGTCCTCGGTCTGCTGCCAATCCACGCGGTCCGCGGATATATTCACCAACTGAAGCTGCGGGTTGTCCGGCGACGCGGAGGTCGGCATCGAAAACACAACTCGATCTCCGACCCGGGCAAACTCGCCGTAGCTCACGATCGAGCCGCCATCCTTTAAGAACACCCTGAACAGCGGCGCGTCGTCTGGCTCCTCCGCAAGCGCGACGTCGGCCGGGCCTGCCACGGTGTAGCACGGCGCGCCTACGAGCACGATGGTCAGCAGAGCAACGAAGCTCCGCCTCCAACCGCCGAGTACAGAGTCTTTCTCCTTCATGAAAGTGCAAGCGTACGTTTCCCCTTGAAGACTCGTCAAGCGATGGAACTGTATGGACATCGGCGTGGATTTGCGTCGGCGAAAACGGACGCGCTGTGGAAAAGCTGTGGACGGACCGTGGATCTCTTGTTGAACGTCGGACAGCAGAAATTTTTTCCGCAGCCTTTGCATCCAGAAACTGCACGAACCTGTGTGTGGACGCGGCTTTCGTTTGTCGCTTCGCTTGAACGCCGCGGCGATACGCGTAGAATTCAGTGCTTCCCGACCCATTCATCGCACCGTGACACAACTCGTTCATCGCTTCGAAGAATCCATCGCCGGCCATCCGTACCTTATCGAGGTCTCGGCCCTCACCAAGGATCGCTGGCGCGCGTATCTCATCAGAATCCCCGGCGTGCCCACAGCGCTCATGCCGTTTTACGGGCGAACGCCCGACGAGGCGGCCGAGAAACTGCGTCGCTGGCTGACGCGCGCTCACGAGCGGGCCGCGGATGGAGCCCGTCGAGTGTAGGATCAGTGGAATGGCTGCCACGCAGCTGACGCGGTCCACCACAAGGTTCGCCGCGACGCTCGCTGCTATCGTCTACCTCGGCGCCTCCCCCGTCCCGGCCGTCCAGGCTCCCGTCCCGCAGCAGGCGGCCCGTCCAACGCACAACCGTGTTCAGGCTGAGGCCCCAGAGCCTGACCGCCCCGACTTCGCGCAAGCGCGGCGCCAGCAGGCGGAGACCGACCGTGTCTGGCGCGCGGCGAGCGAAGGGTTCATGCGGATGGAGAAGATCACCTACCGCAGCACGGCCGGCGACCTCGAGGTTCCGGCCTTCGTGTTTCAGCCGCTCAGCACCGAGAGCACCCGGCAGCATCCTGCGCTGGTCTGGGTCCACGAGAACATCCGCGGACACCTGTACGAGCATTACATCCCCTACATCCGGGACGCGACCGCGAGAGGCTACGTCGTCATCGCGCCTGAGTATCGCGGCAGCATCGGCTACGACAAACAGCTGTACGACGCGATCGACTACGGCGGCGCGGAGATCGACGATGTGGTCTCGGCGGTGCGGGTGCTGAAGGCCA
>JBGPJH010000179.1:0-6966 GCA_041485305.1 Vicinamibacteria bacterium
CGCTCGGCGGGGTACTGAAACGTGAACGCCGGCCGGGGCGTGTATTTCAGTGTGATCCACATACCCTTGAGCAGATCGACGAGGAAAATCGTCTTGAGCAGGTCGGTGATCGTCCGCATCACGCTCGCTCGCCGATCAGGACCGGTTCGGTCTGCCCCGACATGATCACACGCTCCTTGCGGAGGACCGTGCCTTCCTTTCGAATCTTGTCCTGCAATCGCATCAGGCCATAGAGCAGCGCCTCTGGACGCGGTGGGCACCCGGACACGTACACGTCGACGGGCACGACCTTGTCGACGCCCTGCAGCACGCTGTAGGTCGGGAAGGGCCCACCCGCATTCGAGCAGCTGCCCATGGAGATGACCCATTTCGGCTCCGGCATCTGGTCGTACAGGCGACGTAGTACCGGCGCCATTTTCTTCGTGACGGTGCCCGCCACAATCATCAGATCGGATTGCCGGGGTGAAGCCCGAAAGACTTCAGCGCCGAACCGAGCGATGTCGAACCGCGAAGCCGATGCCGCCATCATCTCGATGGCGCAGCACGCCAGGCCAAATCCCATCGGCCAGATGGACGACTCGCGCGCCCAGTTGCACACGCGATCGATGCTCGTCGTAATGAAGTTGTCCTCGAACCGATGATCGATTAGCCCCATAGATCTCCTCACGCCCCAGGCGGGAACGGCGACCTGCCCCACTGGCCTTACCTGCCCCTATCGATAGTGCTCTACGTTCCTGTCAATGAAGTCCGCCCACTTGTGCGGCGTCTCGTCGAGCGCAAAGATGGCGTCGACCGGACAAGCCGGGACGCAGGCGCCGCAGTCGATACACTCGTCGGGATGAATGAACAACATGTCGGATGGTCCAAAGCCCGGCTCGTCCTTCCGCGGGTGGATACAATCGACCGGACAGACATCAACGCAGGCTGTGTCTTTCGTGCCGACGCACGGCTCGCAGATGACGTATGCCATTGTATCGGTAAGTTCGCGGTAAGTTCTTATGAAACCAGGATTTTCAACAAGAATGTACTTGCCCGGCAGGAAAGGTGTCAACGGAGCGGTTTGGGTCCTCGCGGCTCTTCTCCCCTTGACACCCGCCGCCCAACCACCCCCAGCTCGTTGGTTGTCGAGCGCGCCGTGTAACACGCGGCTTCAGGCCCTCTTTACGCCGCCCTTCCCGCGGCTCGGCCGGTATCAGGTGTGTACCAGCCCGAAAGCTCTGGTCGAGCTCGTCCCCTCGGAGTGGCTGGTGCAGAAGGTGACCCCGCTCGACGCGTTCGGGATGGCGGGCCCGTACAATCGAGCAGCGCTTTCTCGGCTCTACGGAGGGCAGCTCGCCCTGGTCGCGCGTGGCTGGATCGAGGAGTCCGGACAGTTCGAGTCGCGAACCTACATCTCTCCATACCCCGACGCCGCGCTGGGCCGTCTCCTCCCGGGCACGCTGATCATCCGCTTTATAATTTGTTGCAGGTGAGAACGTTACCGGTCCGTCAGGCACTCCTCACCGTCCTCCTGGGGCTCGTCGCCGGCCTGCCGGCCTCCGCGCAGGGGCTGGGGTCCGAGCCGCTGGTGCTGGCGAACGGCCGGGTCACGGTAGGCGGCGACGTCTCGGCCACGTTTGGTTGCTCCTCGGCTGGAGGGGGGTGCGGCGAGGACACCGGCTACTTCAACTACAGCGACTACGAGCATTCGACGCTGCGCATGGTGCGCGTTGACGTAAGCGCCGCGGTCAAGGCCAGCCCTCACCTGTCGATCCTTGGCGAAGTCCGGGGCGAAAATGGAGAAAGACCGCGTCCCTACGCGTTGTACATCCGTCTGCGGCCGTGGGAAAGGCGCGCCTTCGACATCCAGATTGGCCGCGTGCCGCCGACCTTCGGCGCTTTCGCTCGACGAACCTACGCGAACGACAACCTGCTGATCGGTTACCCGCTCGCATATCAATACCTGACCTCGCTCCGCCCCGACGCGGTGCCCGCAAACGCCGACGAACTTTTGAGGATGCGCGGGCGGGGCTGGCTGTCGAGCTACTCGGTTGGCAATCCGAGTCCCGACCGCGGGCTTCCGATCGCCAGCGCGTTTCGCTGGGACACAGGGATCCAGGTGCACGGCGCCACGCGGGTCGTGGACGCCGCGGCCGCGGTGACGACAGGTTCTCTGAGTCACCCGCTGGTTGGCGACGACAACTCCGGCAAACAGGTCGCGGGCCGGGTCGCGCTCCGCCCCGTCGCGGGCCTCGTGGCGGGGGTCTCAGGAGCGCGTGGCCCGTTCTTGACTCGGGCCGCGTCCCAGAGCGCAGGCGCCATGACCGACAACAGCCGTATGGTGCAAACGGCTGTGGGGACCGACATCGAGTACTCGCGCGGGTACTACCTGGTGCGTTTTGAAACGATCCTCAGCGATTGGACACTCCCCGTTGTCCGCGCCCCGGCGATTGACAAACCGCTCAGGGCGCTCGGAACGACGGTGGAGGGCCGCTACAAGATTCATCCACGGCTCTACGTGGCGGGCCGCTACGATCATCTGGGTTTCAGCACAATCTCGGGCACCAATCTCACCGAGGCGTGGGAGGCTCCCGTATCGCGCGTGGAAGCCGGCGGCGGGTACTCGTTGCAGCGGAATCTCCAGGTCAAGGTCTCGGTGCAACGCAACGTGCGCGATGGTGGGCGCACCACTCGACTCACGATCGGGGCAGCCCAAGTGGTGGTCTGGTTCTGATGACACTCCGAGGCGGCAGCGCGTTCGCCCGCACGATCCGATGGTCCTGCTCGGTGAGTTGTGCGCTGGCCGTGTGGGCTCCCTCGACAGGCGCGGCGCATCGCCTTGATGCCGCGCGACCAGGAGCGATCCGCGGGCGTGTCGAGCTGCGGCGCGTGGCACCAGCGACCGCACGTCGTCCTACGGTCGCCGAGCTGGGCGCTCCGGTGGAACGGGACCGCAGCGACCGGTCGAGATCGGTCGTGTATCTCGAGACCGCTCCGCGCGGCGCCTTCGAGCAGACCGAAGCGACGCGCGCGGTGATGGACCAGCGCAACGAGACCTTCGTGCCGCACGTGCTGGCCATTACCGCCGGCACGACGGTCGATTTTCCGAACAGCGACCGGATCTACCATAATGTGTTTTCGCTCTCGAAGACCCGGAGCTTCGACCTCGGGCGCTACGCCGTCGGGCACTCGAAGTCGGTCCGATTCGACCGCGCGGGCATCGTGCGAGTGTTCTGCGATATCCACTCGCATATGAACGCGTTCATCCTCGTGTTCACCCACCCCTTCTTCGCCGTGACCGACGCCGAAGGCCGGTATCGCATTGACAATGTGCCGCCGGGCAGTTACCAGGTCGTCGCCTGGAACGAGGGGCTGGCGGCCGGGGCGAAGCCCGCGCTGGTTGCCGAGGGCGTGGTCGCGGAGCTCGATTTCACACTGCGATGAAGCTCCTCTCGTCGCTCCGGAGCCGGATCTTTCTCGCAAGCGCCCTGTTGGTGGTGCTCTCGACTGGCGCGGCCATCTACCTGGTCAGTGTCCGGGTGACCGGCGAGCTGGAGAGTTCGCTGCAGCGGGAAATCGCCTCGACTGGTCGGCTCGTCGAACAGTTGCGGACGACCCGGGCGCAGACCTTCACGATGATGGCCCGTCTCATCGCCGACGCACCCAAACTCAAGGCGGCTGTCGACACCAACGATCCGCCGACGGTGCAGAACAACGCGAACGACTACCAGGCTCAGCTCCAATCGAACCTCCTGCTGGTCACCAACAAGTCCGGCGTCGTGCTTGCCACTTTTGGCGCCTCGCCACGAGCGGCCCTGGTGGTCGCCAGCCAGCCGGCCGTGCGCGACGCGTTGGCGGGACACGAAGGCTTCAGCCTCATTCCGCAGGCGGCGGGCATTCTGCAGCTCGTCACGGTTCCCATCGCGATTGGCCTCACCCGTCCCGAGATCCTCGGGACGCTCAGCGTCGGCTTCCTGCTCGACGACGGACTCGCGGGTCAGCTGAAGGAGGTGACGGGCAGCGAGATCGCGTTCGGGATGGACGGACAGATTCTGGCGAGCACGCTTCCACGGGAACAGCGTCCGGCCCTCGCCGAGCTGCTGCGGCGCGGAGAAGACTCGAGCGACGTGAGGCTCGAACAGGAAGACTACGTCGCACTGCGCCAGCCCCTGGCGCCTACGCTGGATGGGGCGGTGGCGGGCGCCGGCCCCGTCGCGCTGATTCTGCGATCGCGCACCGAGCAACTCCGGTTCCTCCAGGCGCTGCACACCGAGCTCCTGGGCACGGCCATCATGGCCGTCATACTGGGAACGCTGCTGAGTTTTGCCGTGGCGCGGACCATTACGCGGCCGCTGGCGGCGATCACCGGCGTCATGCGCGACGTGGTTGCCACGGGCGACTTGACGCGGAAGATCGTGCTCACGGCCAGCCGCCGATGGGACGACGAAGACGCGCGGCTGCTGGCCACCACCTTCAACGCGCTCACCGACTCGGTCGCGCGCGTCCAGCGCGAGATGTCTCAAAAGGAGCGCCTCTCGTCGCTCGGCCGGCTCTCGACCGTCATCGCCCACGAAGTGAGAAATCCGCTGATGATTATCAAGGCCGCCCTCCACACGCTTCGGCGGGAGAACCTGGACGCCGCAGCGGTCCGGGAGGTCGCACGAGACATCGACGAGGAAGTGGCGCGTCTGAACCGCATCGTCAACGAGGTTCTCGACTTCGCCAGGCCGATCCACTTCGATCTCGCGGCCGCGGACCTGAACGCGCTCTGTCGTGAGTCGGCCGCGGCGGCGCAGGCCACACCTGGGCCGTCTGTCGAGCTCTCGCTCGACCCGACGCTGCCGCCGATCGTGACCGATGCCGAGCGGCTGCGTGTCGCACTGGTTAACCTGCTCGTCAACGCCCGTCACGCCGTAGACGCGCCGGCCAGAGAACTCGCCGTGGGTCAAACCTCCTTTGTCGCTGTACCGATCGTCTCCCTGTCGACTCGCCGCCAGCCGAACGTGGTGACGATTGGCGTGCTCGACAACGGCGGCGGCATCGACCGGATGGATCTCCCGAGGGTGTTCGACCCCTATTTCACCACCAAGCGCGGCGGAACAGGACTGGGTCTGCCCATCGCCAAGAACATCGTCGAAGGACTGGGGGGGACGATCGCCGTAACCAGCCGGCTCGGAACCGGCACCGAGATCCGGATTGAGTTCCCTCTGAGTTTCGCGGACGGCACGCCGAGCTGATGTCACGCCGGGGCTCCATCCTGCTCGTCGACGACGAGGAAAAAATCCTCAAATCGCTTGGCCGTGCGCTGCGCGACGCCGGACACGAGGTCCTCGAAACCACAAGTCCGCGCGACGCCCAACGGCTACTCGCGGAACGCCCCTTCGACGTGCTCGTGGTGGACAACGTCATGACGCAGCTGAGCGGCCTCGAGCTGATCCGGGAGTACGTGGCGTCCAGCCCGGAAGGGGAACGCGCGCAGATCCTCATGATGACCGCGCACGCGACGGTCCAGAGCGCGCTCGAAGCGATGAAGCTCGGGGCCCTGGACTATCTGCAGAAGCCCTTCGAGATCGACGAGCTGCTCGTCGTAGTCGGGCGCGCCCTCGAGCACCAGCGCCTTCGCACCGAGCACCGGTACCTTCGCAGCGAACGGGACGAACAGTTCGATCACTACGGCATCATCGGACGCAGTCGGGCGATGGAAGAGATCATCGATCGCGCGGAGCGCGTCGCCGAGACCAAGAGCACCGTCCTCATCACCGGCGAGACCGGCACCGGCAAAGAACTCGTCGCGCGTGCGATCCACGACCGAAGCGCGCAGCGCGACATGCCGCTCATCAAGGTCAATTGCGCGGCCATCCCCGAGTCGCTGCTCGAATCGGATCTGTTCGGTCACGTGAGAGGCGCATTCACCGGTGCGGCGACCACGAGGAGGGGCAAGTTTGCGCTCGCCGACGGCGGCACGATCTTCCTCGACGAGATTGGCACGATGAGCGGAGCGCTGCAGTCGAAGCTGCTGCGGGTGCTTCAGGAGCGTGAGTTCGAGCCCCTGGGCTCGGAGCGGACCGAAAAAGTCGACGTGCGCGTCATCGCGGCCACCAACCGCGACCTCCGTCAGATGGTCGCCGAGGGCAGGTTCCAGGAGGACCTGTTTTATCGCCTCAACGTCATCCCGATCGAGCTGCCGCCGCTCCGCGAGCGCCGGGAAGACATCCCGGCACTGGTCGATCATTTCTTGCGGAAGCATGCCCAGCGCACGGGTCGTCGAGTGGACCGCATCGACGAAGGGGCGTTGGCGGCCCTGCAGCAGTACGACTGGCCGGGCAACGTCCGGGAGCTGGAGAACACGATCGAGCGGGCGGTCGTCCTGTCGGTCGGCCCCGTGATCAGCGCACGCGCCGTCTCGGTCGTCGGCGCCGCCGCTCCCCAGAGCTCGGGATTGCCGTCCCTGCGACTTCGACAGAACATCGAATGGGTCGAGCGGGAAACCATCCGTCGTGCGCTCGAGAGCGCCCGCGGTGTGAAAAAGGATGCGGCAGAGCTGATGGGCATCAGCCAGCGGGCCCTTTCGTACTACTTGAACAAATACCGCATCGACTGACAACGGCCCGATTACGTGAAGAGTAACGCGTTACGGCAGCGGTAACACTCTTGCGGCCCCTTGGCTCTAATTCGGCAAGTTCGCTCCTCTCACGATCGGCATTCGCCTTGCGTAGGGGGGTCCGAAAAGGAGCACCCGTGATCCGTCCATCAGTTCGGTGCCTGCTCATCCTGGTTCTGGCGCTCGGTACGACCACAGCGGCGTTCGCGCAGGAAGACGACGCGGTGTTGAAGCCGGCCGAGCCTGACTTCACGCTCGTCGGCCTGCCCACCGCGCTGCGCCTGCCACGGTTCAAGAGCGCGTTCCGCGTGACGCATCGGTTTGCCCGCCCGTTGGGCGCGGGCGATTTCGGCGACCTCTCCGGAGACCTGTTCGGCCTGGATAAC
>JBGPJH010000180.1:0-6939 GCA_041485305.1 Vicinamibacteria bacterium
AGCGGGGCTCGGTCAAAGGGATGTCCACCAGCGGGCGCCACCACTCGTCCTGATGCAGGGCGGGCATGGTCTGCTCGCCGGACTTGACGACGAGATCGGGCGGCCCGTAGCCGTCCCGCTCGGCCTTCCAGAAGTTGGTCGTCGAAACCGGCTTCGGTGCCGGCATGTCGGCCGGGTTCCCCATCGGCGCACCTTGATCCACCCAGTTGAGGATGGTGTCGACCTGGGCATCGGTCAGCGACATGTCGTTCTTGAACTTCTGAACGCCAACGCTTTGGTCGATATGCCAAGGCGGCATCTGGCGCGTCGACACGCGCGCGCGGATCGACTTGGCCCAGGGCCGCGCCTCCTGGTAGGTGATGAGCGACATCGGCGCGATCGATCCCGGCTCGTGACAGTCTTGACACTTAGCTTGGAAGATCGGTGCGACATCCTTCGTGAACGTCACGCTCTTGTTGGCGGCCGGCTCCGCAGACATTGCGGCACCAGCCAGGGCGAGCGGCGCAGCGACGGAGAAGGCCCATATCCCTATGCGGAGTTTCGTTCCAGCCATCACAGGCTCCCTTTCTAGCGGTGGAGGGTTGTCACGAGGGACGCCCGACCGGCGGTCGCGCGCCGACGCACGGTGCTGGGATGGCCGATGCAGGGCTTGTGCCGCGCTGGGGATTGGCTAGAAACTCACGCTTTCCGTCGCACCGGTTCCGTCATCTGGGAAGTTTTCCCGACGAGTGGGAATTATTCCCGAATCATTACCTCTGTCCCCACGCTCGGCGCGGCCGCCGGCTGCTGCTGTGAAAACGACGTGGCGTCGTCTCCCGATGCGCAGATACGCCGGCGATCGCGGGCTTTTCCTGTTTGGCCTGCGCACGACGCTCGGCGTTCGCCCGCGCTCGAGTACGCTCTTCAGACTTCCGCGCGCGGATCTCGGCGATGCGCTGAGCGTGGGGGACCTCCAGGCTCGGCCCGCGAGCGCGGTAGTCGAAGTCCGGGAGCGTCACACGTGGCAATCGGCGTCCGATGGCGCGTTCGATCGCAGCGAGGCTGCCTTCTTCCTCCGGCGCCACCAGCGTGAAGGCCGAACCGGTCAACTCGGCCCTCGCGGTGCGGCCCACGCGATGGATGTAATCGTCCGGCAATGCTGGGACATCGAAATTGATGACGTGGCCCAAGGCCGTGACGTCGATGCCGCGCGCGGCGATGTCGGTGGCCACGAGCACCTGATACCGTCCGCCCTTGAATCCAGCGAGCGCCTCGGTCCGCTGCGACTGCGACCGGTTGCCGTGAATCCGTTCGACCGAGACCCGTCGCTGGCCGAGATGCTTCGCCAGCCGATCTGCGCGGTGCTTTGTGCGCGTGAACACGAGCGCATCGCGCACCGCCCCGCCGCGAAGCAACGCCAGGAGCAACTCTGCTTTGAGCTGCTGCGGCACCGGATAGACCGCCTGCGTGATGCCGGTGGGTGGCAGCGACCGGTGTTCACGTTGGATGGCGACCGGGTCATGCAGCATGTCCTGCGCTAGCTTCGCAATGGCCGGTGGTAACGTCGCACTGAAAAACAACGTCTGGCGGCGGCCTGGCAGATGACGCAGCACGCGACGAATATCCGGCAGGAATCCCATGTCGAGCATCCGATCCGCTTCGTCGAGCACCAGACACTCGAGCCCGGACAGTTTCGCGTACGGCGCGCGAAAGTGATCGAGCAGCCGACCTGGGGTGCCGACGAGGACATCGACCCCGCTGCGGAAAGCGTGCTCCTGGGGGCCCATGCCGACGCCGCCAAAGATCGCGGCTCCGGTGATCGGCGTATGGACCGCCAGGTCGGTCAAATCTTCGAGGATCTGCGCCGCGAGCTCGCGTGTTGGCGTCAGCACGAGCGCCCGCGTGGTGCCGCGCGGCTTGGCCATCAGCCGCTGCAGGATCGGCAGCAGAAACGCGGCGGTTTTGCCACTGCCGGTCACTGCGCACGCCAGCAGGTCGCGACCTTCAAGCGCTGGCGGAATCGCGTCGACCTGAATGGCCGTGGGTTGGCTGAACCCGAGGTCTCTCAGGCCCTTCAGGAGATTCGGGTCAAGTTTCAAGCGTGAAAACGGCATAGGTTCATCAGTTGGGGCCGCGGTGGTGGCGTCCGGCCCTCACTGCAAGGTAACATCTCTGTCCTTTGAGCATGAAGATGTACTGGAGCGAGTGGCGGAAAGCCGAGAAGGGATCACCCGCCTGATGACCCCGATTAAGAAGAACGCGTCAGAACGTCAAACGCAGGAGAACGAGATCCACAAAGCCTTGAAGGCCTGGTATGTCAGTCCTGGTATTCAACGCGAGCTCCGCAACAAGGAGAACGAGGCCGTACAAATGGTCCTTGAGATCCTCGAGCGGCGGCTGAGAGCAAGCAAGGGTTAGCGCGCCGGCTACCCGGGCCGGGGCACGGCGCGAATCTCTCCCAGGACTCGTCGGAGCATCGTCCGGATACCCCCGCTCGGCAGCCGCCCGATGTCCTTGTCGAGCGCCTGCAACAACAGGGAGGTGTCGTCCCCTGCGTCCATGGCTGCACTCAACGCCTGGACGTCGGATCGCACGCCGGCCGCGGCATGGTCCTTGGCCAACCACCCAGCGTATCGCTGGAGGTCGGGCAAGTGGCGCCTCAGAGCGGTGGCGTCTGCTTCAACGGGCACCTGATCAGTCAGATCAGCATGCGATGGCATGGAAAATGGCTCCAGGGCTCGTCGATTAACGTGGACGGCCCGTAAACACGGGCACGAGCAGAAATTCAGAAAGCGCATCGGCAGTTGCAAACACCTTCCCCGTCCCGGGGTGTTTCATCTGCAGTGTTTCTCCGCCGTCGGCGAACACCAGTTCGAGGCGATCCTCGCGGGGCGGCATGCCGTTGGTCGGTGTGAACCGGTAGTGGCAATGGATCGCTGCCGCTTCCAGATGAGGCGACACAACGAGGGATACGGCTGGAGACGTCGCCTTGCGAACCACGAAGCCTCCTTCGGGTTCCGTGGCTTCCAAGATGATCTCGCGCGTGCGGTCTCCGGCAAACTCATCCCGGAAGGACTCGACGTCACGCGTGACGGTCGCACGGAGTTCGTCGATGAGTCGCCGCCCGTTCAGACGGATGAGGTCAGCCTTTCGAGCGGCCGTCTCTTCCTCCCGGGCGCGCACCGCGTCCCGCTTTCGCTCGTCATCCGCGATCCGCTTGATCCAGTCCGCGACCGCCACACCAGTACTCATGTCAACGCCCTTCGTAGCTATGGCGAGCAGACGCCTGGAGCCGTCCGACATTCCACACCTGACCGCACGTCTGGCACCGCCAATAGGTGGACGAGTCCACCTTCTCGCTGGCCGTCGTGATTTGCGACGACCGACAAAATGGGCAGGCCGTCGGCACCGACCGACCCGCACCCGCGTCGTCACCGGTAACGTGCCTATTCACGCGCAGGTCTGACGGCGGCTTGGTTTGCCGCTTCTGTCTTCTGCCGCGCGACCTCGCGTTCTGCTGCTGTGCGCGCATCGAGCAGATGCGCTGACCGCACACCGCCGCAGGCGGAGGGCGCGATCCGCCGGCCCGTCATGATCGGCACTCTGTGGCCTGGACTGGACCGATGGGCGTGAGGAAGCGTCCACGGATCGCCTCGAGCAGTTGTTGTATGCGTCGGCGGCGACGCAACCTGCGTTGTCGACCCTTCTGGAATCTGGCGCGATCGCCGTTTTGTTCAGACATCTGTGACTCCGATCCGTGTGGGTCGCGACTTCGTCCTAATCAATCGCGTCGATTGGCCGCGTGAAGGATTTCGGCCACCGTCGGCGGAGGCGCGCCACGCCACACCATCAGCATCACCGCCGGGGGTACAACGCAAGCGACTAGCCAGAGCGCGCCGGCGCTCATCGTCATGGGGACTCCCGATAGCGCTCCGACGCCAGCCACGGCTACGAGGGCTGCGAACCAGAAGCCGATGACAGTACGGCGGTTTGTCGATGTGAACATGAACGGCACTCTCCTAAGTTGTCGACGAGTTGAGATCCGGCACGCCGATCGATGTCAAAAGCGACCGTTGTCGGACAGTGAGCTTCGGTGTGAGTCGTGTCACACGCGCTCGACACGGGACCAAAGTTGGGCCGGTCGGCGCGCACCCTTCGGTGGTAAGGAGGGGGCACTACTCGAACGCTGGCAGGCTCAGTTCTGGATGACAGAATCCACTATACACGATCGGCCGTACGAAATGTGTAACCGCTGAAAAGGCCTGTTCGATCGGGAGGTATACTAGATCGTTCCGCTTTCCTGAGCCCTGCGGCCGTCCTGGCCATCAGCCCTCACCAAAGCATCTTTCGGAGGGCTCCGTGTCGCGTGCTGAATCGGCCGTTGAATCTCGAGTTGTGGCTCGCCTCGCCGGCGACCCCGTCCCTCTTGACGCCGACTTCGAGACCCGGTGAACGGATTTTTCGGTCGGTGGTGGCACACCAAGGCGCGGTCGCCGGACAAGCCGTTTCGCGACGAGCTGCTCAGCGTCGAGCGACTGGAAGAACGCGCGTTGGCGCTCGCCGCGAGCTTCACGGTGGACCCGAGCCCGCGACGCCGTGCACGGAACATCTTTCTCCGGTTTGACGAGAACGCCCGCATCCTGCATGAAGCCTATCGAACCCTGGCTGACGATGTGCGAACCGGACAGTTTGTTGCGTCCGCAGCGGAATGGCTGCTCGACAACTTCCACCTGGTGACGTCAGAAATCAGAGATATCCACCAGCATCTTCCCCGCACGTACTACCGACAACTACCCACGCTCGCATCCCGTGAGCAAGCAGGTCACGCGCGCATCTACGCGATGGCCGTCGAGCTGGTGCGTCACAGTGACAGCCGGATCGATCGTCAGCAGCTCACCGTGTTCGTCAACAGCTACCAGCGCGTCGCTCCGTTGACGATTGGCGAGCTCTGGGCCTGGCCCAGCATGTTGAAGTTGGCGCTCATCGAAAACCTGAGACGTCTGGCCGAAGAGACGTTGGAGGCGCGCCGCGCGCGCCTGGCGGCTGACGCGTATGTGTCACGAACCGAAGAGGGCGCGAGACACGCCCCACCACCGCTGCCGTCGATCCTCGACATTGGCTATGTCGTCCAGTTGCTGCACCGCGTGCGGGAGTACGGTCTTCAGCTGTCGTCGATCCGTACGGCCGTCGAGGAGCACCTCCAGGTACAACAGACGACCGCCGAGGAGGCGATTCGCGGCGAACACCAACGTCAAGCGGCCGCTCAGATCTCGGTGGCCAACGCGATCACGAGCCTGCGCCTGTGCTCCGAGCTCGACTGGCGGCAGTACGTCGAGTCGGTGAGTTTGGTCGAGCAGGTGCTGCAGCGCGACCCGGCCGGTGCGTACGGAGGCATGGACTTCTTGAGCCGGGACCGCCAGCGCCAGGCGGTTGAGGAACTCGCGGCGCCCACCGGAGACGCCCAACTGCGGGTTGCACTGCGGGCGGTGGAAAGCGCCCGCCAGGCGGCCGCGAGCGGCTCGCCCTCCGACCGGGCCGCCCATGTTGGTTACCACCTGATCGATCGAGGCCGGCGCGACCTGGAAGCGGACGTCGCGTATCGACCTGGACTCGCGAACCGGGTGAGACGTCTGGTGTTCGCGCATGCAACGCTCGTCTATTTAGGGGCGATCGCGGTCATGACGTTCCTGCTCTTGACCGGAAGCGCGGCGTACGTGCGGCACGAGGGCGGCTCCCTACGCGCCTTGATCATCGCGGTGCTGCTCCTGTTGTGGCCGGCGGCCGACATGGCGATCGCGCTCACCCAACGCGTGCTCGCATGGGCGAACCCGCCCCGTCGCCTGCCGCGCCTCGACTTCGCCGATCGCATTCCAGACGACGCACGCACGATGATCGTGGTGCCCACTCTGCTGACGAGCACCGCCTCGGTAGCAGCGTTGCTGGAGCACGTCGAGGTGCTCGCGCTGGGCAACCTCGATCCGCGCATTCATTTCGCGATCCTTGGCGACTTCACGGATGCCGATTCACGCGAGTTGCCCGAGGACGCAGCGATTCTTTCGGCCGCTCGCGCGGGGATTGTGGATCTCAATCGACGGTTCGGCCCTGAACATGAGGATCGTTTCTTTCTCTTTCATCGGGCCCGGCGCTGGAACGATCGGGAACACACCTGGATGGGGTGGGAGCGCAAGCGCGGAAAGATCGAGGAATTCAACCGCCTCCTGAGGGGCGCTCCGGATACGAGCTTCAGCTTGCAAGTCGGCGCATCCGACATTCTCGCTTCCGTGCGCTACTGCATCACGCTCGACACCGACACGCGTCTGCCGCGAGATGCGGCGAAACGGCTCATTGGGATCATCGCGCACCCGTTGAATCGTCCGCATGTGGACGCTCGCATCGGCCGCGTCACGGAGGGCTATGGGATCCTGCAGCCCAGAGTCAGCGTGACGATGGCGAGCGCGGCCGGGTCGCTCTTCGCGCGGACCTACGCGGGCCACACCGGTGTGGACCCGTACACGACCGCCGTCTCGGATGTCTACCAGGATCTGTTCGACGAAGGCATCTTTACCGGCAAGGGCCTGTATGACGTCGACGCGTTCGTGGCATCGCTCGAGGGGCGTGTGCCCGAGAACGCATTGCTGTCGCACGACCTCTTCGAGGGTCTCTATGCTCGCACGGCTCTGGTCACCGATGTCGAGGTTGTCGACGACTATCCGTCGAGCGTCCTCGCGCACGCGCGACGCCAACATCGCTGGGTCCGCGGCGACTGGCAGATCTTGTGGTGGCTCTTTCCCTACGTCCCGACGCGCTCTGGCGTGCAGCGCAATCGCCTGCCTCTGATTTCGCGCTGGAAGATTCTCGACAATCTGCGGCGCAGCCTGATGGCGCCGGCGACCGTCGTCCTGCTCCTTCTCGGATGGAGCGTGCTGCCGGGAGCTCCGCTCGCGTGGACGGCGATCGGTC
>JBGPJH010000181.1:0-6867 GCA_041485305.1 Vicinamibacteria bacterium
GTCTTGTCGGGCCTGCCGAACGCCCCCGCGCACGCGATCGAAGCGCCCTGAGCCGCCTGGCGGGAACTGCAACACGAATGGTGCCACGCCTTGCTGCCGAAATCCCGGCGGTCCAGTACAGTACTACCACCGGATCGGAGCGCACGGCACAGGATCACCCTTTGCTTGACATGAACGGTCGACCGATGGCCCATAGGATCGAGACATTGCAGGTATACTACGCGGATCCCGACGTTCGCGATCGGATCGCCGAGTATTGTGGTGGCAGACGCGACGGACCGCCAACCGCCGCATTTCTCGCCGCCATGACCGGCTCGGATGGTCCGTTCGTGTCGTGGGATCACGCACCACGATTTCCCGTGAACGCTCTCGGGTCGCTGCTGTCGATGGGCGCGGACGTCTCGCGCTCGATGTGGGACACGGCCAACCTCCTATTTCATCTCGACCTCGACTATCAAAACACCGATTTTCCAGGCGAGCCATACCACCATCCCGCGGAAGCCTTCTTCAAGGTCGAGCCGGTCTATCGCGCCGCCCGTCACGTGCTCGGGCGGTTGGGCGTTCCGGTGGTGACCCTGATGACGGGCCGAGGCTATCACTTCACGGCGCGTCTGCCGCTCGCATCGGACGTGATCGACGGGCTTGGTGCCCTGGCTCCTGACTCGCCGCGCTGGCTGCGGACGCTGTCCGAGCGCCGCCCGCCGTGGATGGCGGCGACGATCACTCCGCGCCACGCCCGCGCTTACGTCGGAGCCGGCATGTTGACGGAATTTCTGGCGCACCGGGTGATGAAGCGGGCCGCTCCGCGTTCAGCTGTGGCGATCGTTCTGAACGGAACTGTTGTCGGCAGCGGGCTCGTCGGACGTGAATCGGTGTCAATCGACCTGTCCTATGCAGGCGACCCGCTGGATATCCGCCACGTGCGCGTCGCGTTCGGCGCGTACCAGAAGCATCGCTTCCGGCCCGATCTCGTCGGCCACGGTAGCGCCTCGCGGCAGCCGCCGCTTGTGGCCGTCCCGCGCCGGGGGGAATCGCTGCGGCTTCTGCTGGCGCAAGGTCGCGACCTGCGCCATGCAGCGCGCGCCGCGCGCGCGCGATCGGTCGAGCTTCCCGATGCGGCCGAGGGGATCGGGCGCGCGATCGCGGCCTACCACCGCTCCAGCCTGGCGGCCTTCCACCGGGCGTTCTACGCCACGCCGGTCCGCCGTGGCGCGGAGCGTGACGATCTGTGGCGCCAGCTGCCCCTCGCTTCGCTTCCCCCGTGTGTCGTCGGTCCGCTCGCGGCCCCCAACGATTTGTTGCTGCAGCCTGCCGTCATCCAGCATGTGACGCGCGTGTTGCTTGCCGACGGCATGCGGCCGCGCGACATCGCCGCCGTGGTCCACGCGCGCTACGCGGCCGACTTCGGCTGGGGCACGCGGTGGGCCTGGCTCGACGCCCAGACCCGCGCCGAGTTCGACGTCCGGGTGTTCGCCGGTCTCGCCGCGACCGGCACAGACGGCGCTATCGACATGAATTGCCGGTCGGCTCAGGAAAAAGGTCTGTGCCCGGGCGGCCAATGCGGACGCGATTTGCGCGTCGACCGTGCCCGTTTGCTCGAGGTGATGAGCTCATGACCTGGCGCTTCGCCGCATCGACCGGCTGCTGTGTCAATTGCCCCGTGTCCAGCACGCTCCAGGCGTTCCACGAGGGCGGCGTGCGAGCCGTCGAGATCGGTACGCCCCCAGGGCATTTCGATCCCTGGCGGCACGATCAAGTCGCCGCGCTCGCCGAGTGCCTGCACGAGCTGGGGATCGCGCCCATCGCCATCCACGCCCCGTTTGGCGGCACCCTCGAGCTGTCGGATCCGAACCCCCACCATCGCCACGCGGCACTCGGGGCCATTCTCTCGGCCGCATCGGCGCTGCGCGAAGTCGGGGGCTCCAGTATCGTCGTCCATCTGAGCGACGTGCCGCGAAACCCGCACGAGGTCGACGAGCGCCTGGCGCAGGCCGCCGCGTCCCTGCGAGTGCTGGCACGGGCGTGCCGCCACATGGAGGTTCGGCTGCTCGTCGAAACACCGCTGCCGCATCTGGTGGGCGGACACCCCGACGAGTTTGCGGCGGTCATCCGTCAGCTCGATCACCGGGTCTCGGCCTGCTTCGACACTTCGCACGCGACGCTCGGGGGCAACTGGGATCGCTTCATGGGGCTGGCGGGCGACCGGCTGGTCCACGTGCACGCGAACGATCATCGCGGACGGTTCGACGACCATCTGCCGCCCGGCGAGGGCATCATCGACTGGCGTCACATCCGCGAGACGCTCGCCTCTGTCGGCTTCGACGGCTGGATCGTCCTGGAGCTCGCGTGCCCGGTCAACCCGCTCGCTGAGTATGTGGGGTTGGCCCTGCGTCGCGCGCGGGAATTGTTCGCCGACCGTGTGGAGGTGTGACGTGCCTCACAAACAGCTGCTCGTCCGGTCTGCCGCTCGCGAGAAGGTCCTACACGGCGCTACCGTGCTGGCCGATGCCCTGCGCGTGACGCTGGGGCCGAAATCGAAGTGCGTGCTCATCGAACGGAAATGGGGACGTTCGCTCGTCTGCAACGACGGCGTCACCATCGCCAAAGAGTTCGAGTTTGTCGACCACGAAGAGAACCTCGGCGCCCAGGTCATCCGCCAGGCTGCGGAGCGGACGGGCGAGGACGTCGGCGACGGCACGTCTGGCTGATCCTCGAGGAAGAACGAACGGTTGGTGGCGTCCAGGCGTTGTGGGTAGGCCCAAGGAGGAGTGTATGCGAGTCTTCGAAGTGATGACTGAAGGTGTTCGCACGGTGTCGCCCGGCATGGCGGCGTCAGAGGCGCTGGAGCTCATGCGCACAGATGGGCTTCACCATCTCGTGGTGACCAGTGCATCGCAGGTCGTTGGTGTGCTGTCCGCGCGCGACCTGGCGCAGAAACGATCGGGCGCGCGGATCAGCGAACTCACCGTCGCTGATGTGATGACCACACACGTGGCCACGATCGATCGCGCTGAGACGATCAAGAAGGCTGCAAACGTCATGCGGGGTCGAACCATCGGCTGCCTCCCGGTCACCGACCGTGGCCGTCTGGTTGGCATCGTGACGATCTCCGACTTGATGGAGTTGATCGGGAAGGGGGCGGATCGACCGACCAGAAGCACGCGAGCGACGATCTCCCACAGCGTCCCGCACAAAAAGAAACACAGCGGGACGGGCATGTGGTGACGCCGACGCTCCCGCGACGATCGGGAGCCGGTTCCGAAAGGCTGGCCTTTCTGCGGGACTGGCGTCGCGACGACACCGGGTGCGGCTGGCGCCGCCCGGCCAACCGCACCGACAGGAGACCGGACTGCCCGAAACCCTAAGAGCGCATTTCAAAACCGTCGGACGACGCAATCAAGTCAGGCGGCGACCGCCCGGTTCCAGTTCCTGACGTTGAACGCCAACGCCAGCAGCAGTGCGCCCGATGCCAGGGCATACGCGCCAAGGAGCCAGATCAGCGCCGGTGCGGCGGGCTCGGATCGCACGGCCAACAAGGCGCCAAACAGGACAGACAGACCGCCGCTGACCGCGAGCAGCCACTCGCCCCTGACCGTCGGGCCCTTCGCTTCCTTCCGGAGGCGGAACGCGCCCAGAAGCTCGAGGGCGCCTGTGACCAACGCCCATGTTGCGATCAGCTCGATGAACCACATCGTCGTGACGGCAGGGAAGAAGTAGGTCAGGAGTCCCACCGCGCCCCCGACGACGCCTTCCAGGAAGAGTGATAGCCAATTCACTGAGAGACCCGCGCCCATCGTAAACACGCCATCGGCGAGTGCGAACAGGCCGAACAGCGAGACGAGAAAAGCCAGGGTCTTTTCGGGTGCCGCGAAGGCGGCGACGCCGAACACGAGGGCGACCAGGCCGCGCGCGGCCACGATCCACCAGCGGCGAGCCAGTTCATCGTACATTGCAGACCTCCTCCGCAAGAGTTGCAGTGATTGTGAGCAGACTGCGTGCCGCCGCGGATGACCGGAAATACTTGACCAGCGCGAGGTTGCTGCCGAAAAACCGGTGGCTGTACCGGACCGGTCGCGGGGAGCCAGCGCTCCGGTGATTCCCGGCCCCTTCGCCTTGATCCTTTCGGCAGGCCGCGTGCCTCGGCATATGTTGTGCTGACGTTCCGTTTACATCGGTTTCTTGACCTCTAGTGGGCTGGCCTCTAGGCTTGCACGGGCGCGGACCGCCCAACGAAATCGTTTCGACTGGCGGCTGCGGTACCGGCGGGCTGCGGGAGTAAGATACCTACCCAACTTTGGACCGGGAGGCTGGGAGGCCATGAAGCCTGAACATTCGCGCGCGTTTTCCGTTGACACGTTTTCTGACCGGGAGCCGGCGATGGCCTCGACCGGGCTGGACCGCTGGGCCCTTGCCCGCATCCAGGCGCATGTGGCCCGGGCACGCCTTCGGTTCGCCCTGTGGGATGGGTTCAGTCTGTCGCCTCCCGTCGGTTCTCCCGTTGGCACCATCACCCTGAAGAACCGCCGCGCCTTGTGGAGTTGGATTCGAGATCCCGAGCTCAACTTCGGCGAAGCGTACATGTCGGGCGCCGTCGATATTTGCGGCGATCTTGTGACCGTCCTGACCGAGGTGTATCGAGCGCTCCCGGAACCTACGCCCAGGATTTCCTGGTGGCGGGCCGCCAACGATCTTCGCGCCGCGAAAGAAAACGTGCACCACCACTACGATCTCGGCAACGACTTCTATCGGCTGTGGCTGGATCGCGAGATGGTCTACACGTGCGCCTACTTTCCCACTCCGGATGTGGGACTCGACGCGGCGCAGCTGGCCAAGATGGACCTCGTTTGCCGGAAGCTCCAGCTGAAGGCGGGCGAGCGTGTCGTCGAGGCTGGTTGCGGCTGGGGATCGCTCGCGCTGTTCATGGCAAGGCAGTACGGCGTGACCGTCCGGGCGTTCAACATCTCGGCCGAGCAGACGGCTTTCGCGCGGGAACGCGCCCGGCGCGAAGGGCTCGAGGCGCGTGTCGAGTTCGTCGAAGACGACTACCGCAATATCCGGGGCGAGTACGACGTGTTCGTGTCGGTGGGAATGCTGGAGCACGTGGGACTGCCAAGCTACGCCGCGTTCGGCGACGTCATCGAGCGGTCGATTGGCAGCCAGGGGCGCGGGCTGTTGCATTTCATCGGTCGCAATCGTCCTGCTCCGCTCAACGCGTGGATCCGCAAGCGCATTTTCCCAGGCGCGTATCCGCCAACGCTCCGCGAAGTGTCCGAGCGCGTGTTCGAGCCGCACAGCCTGTCCGTGCTCGACGTCGAGAATCTCAGGCTGCACTATGCCAAAACCCTGGAGCATTGGCGCTCTCGCTTCGAAGCCGCGGGCGAGACGCTGTCGACGATGTTCGACGAGGCGTTCGTGCGAGCCTGGCGGCTCTACCTCGCCGGTTCCCAGGCGGCGTTTACGACCGGGTCGATGCAATTGTTCCAGATCGTGTTCGCGCGTGGCGCCAGCAACGCCATTCCCTGGACGCGCGTGTAGCCGCCTTCCGGGCGGACATGGGATAAACCGATGGACACATGCGACGTCCTAATCGCGGGGGGAGGCCCGGCGGGTTCTGCGTGCGCCTGGAAGCTCCGGCAGGCGGGATTCGACGTCGTCGTCATGGACCGGGCGCCGTTCCCGCGTGACAAGGCTTGCGCCGGCTGGATCACCCCACCAGTGCTCACCGACCTCCAGCTGGACGTCGATGAGTATCGAGACGGTCGGACATTCCAGCCGATTACCGGCTTCCGCACCGGGACGATTGACGGCGAGGAGCCGGTCGAGGTCTCATACGGACGCCCGATCAGCTTCGGCATTCGGCGGCGCGAGTTCGACGAGTATCTGTTGCGGCGGTCGGGCGCGCGTCTGACGCTCGGCGCCCCGGTCACGAGCATCCGCCGCAGCCCCGGCGGGTGGGTTATCAACGACGAGGTGAGCGCTCCGATGCTCGTCGGCGCGGGCGGGCATTTCTGTCCGGTCGCGCGGTGGTTGAACGGTTCGGCCAACGGGAACGCCACCCCGCTGGTTGTCGCGCAGGAAATGGAGTTCCCGATCGACCCGAGCGACGCGCCAGCGATTCCGATCGCCCCGGAGACGCCGGAACTCTACTTTTGTCGAGACATGAAAGGGTACGGTTGGTGCTTCCGGAAACAGGCGTACCTGAACGTGGGCTTCGGTCGTCTGGACCATCGTTCGTTGCCGGGCGCAACGGCTGCCTTCGTGGAGTTCCTGGTGGCGAAGCGTCGGTTGCCCCCGCATCTCGCCTGGCGCTGGTCGGGCCACGCGTATCTCGTTCACGATCCGCCATATCGACGTGCGGTCGATGACGGTGTGGTCCTCGTTGGCGATGCAGCGGGTTTGGCCCGCACTCAGAGCGGCGAGGGGATTCGGGCCGCGATCGAGTCGGGTCTGCTCGCGGCCAGCACCATCGTCGCGGCCGAGGGCCACTACGACATTGACCGGCTCGGCCCTTTGCAGTCGCGGGTGCGCAAGCGGTTTGGCAGTGGACCCGGATCACAGCTGCTGTCGCGGCTCGTTCCGGACCAGCTGAAGATCTCGGCCGCGCGCGCGCTGCTCCGCATTCCTGGATTCGTGCGGCACGTCGTGCTCGATCAATGGTTCCTGGGTGTCGGGGAGTCCTCCGCAGGCTGAAGGCAGTCGCCAGATGAAGGGAGCGTGAACCATGACAACGGAACCGCCCGAGGTTCGTGCGATGCGCGATCCCGAAGGCAAGCTGGAACAGGCATTGATCGACGAGTTCCTCCGAGCGCGAGGTCACGACTCCCACAGTCTGCACGCGCTTCCCGAGGACGAACGCAAGCACTTGCA
>JBGPJH010000182.1:0-6726 GCA_041485305.1 Vicinamibacteria bacterium
GATCCTCCGGCACTGGCCCAGGTTCCTGTATATCGTCGCGCTGATGGCGATGATGAATTTCATCTCGCACGGGACGCAGGACATGTACCCCACCTTCCTGCAGCGCCAGCGGATGTACACGCCGAGCGATACCGCGACGATCACCATGATCTCGATGATTGGGGCGGTGCTCGGCGGGCTGGCGTTCGGGTACTACTCCGACCGGAGCGGGCGTCGTCGCTCGATTGCGACCGCGCTGGTTGGCGCGCTGATCGTGGTGCCCCTGTGGATTGCCGCACCCAACACGGCGCTGATCGTCGCCGGCGTGTTCTTGATGCAGTTCTTCGTGCAAGGAGCCTGGGGGGTGATTCCAGCGCACATCAACGAGCTCTCGCCCGGACATCTGCGGGGCTTCTTCCCTGGATTTGCGTACCAGCTTGGCGTGCTCGTTGCCTCGAGCATCACCTACATCGAATCGCTGCTCGGGGAGCATTTCACGTACGCCCAGTCGATGGGCGTGCTGGCAACGCTCGTGGTGATCGGCGGCGCCATTGTCGCTCTGGTCGGACCGGAAGCTCACGGCGTCAGTTTTCGGAAGGCTGCGACCCCCGAGGGCGCCGCGTCGGCGGTCTAAGCCGCCGTGCGCACGATCCCCCTCTCGAAGCGGCCATTCGGTCGCTTGCCGTGGCCGGCGTGGCCAATCCTTGCTGCCACCTGCGGAGCGGCACTAGTCGCCCTGCCCTCGGCCCAACCTCGCCGGCCGTCCTACCCTGTTGCGCGACAGACCCGCGTGGTCGAGGATTATTTCGGCACCAAGGTGGCCGATCCGTACCGTTGGATGGAGAACCTGAACTCCCGCGAAGTAAAGCGCTGGGTGAGGGCCGAGAACGCCGTCACCTCCAGGCACCTCGATTTGTTGGCGGAGCGCGCGTGGTTCACACGCCGCATTACCGAGCTGTGGAACTATCCCAGGGTGTCGGCGCCTCGCTACGAGGGCGGGAGGTGGTTCTACCGGCGCAACACCGGCCTGCAGCGGCAATCGGCGGTCTACGCGCGAACGATGCTCGACGATTCGGATGCGCTGGTGCTCGATCCCAACATCCTCTCACCGGACGGCTCGGTCGCGCTCTCGGATTTTGAGCCGGCGCCCGACGGCACGCACTTCGTTTACGGACTCTCCGAAGGCGGATCGGACTGGTCCACGCTGCAGATCCGCGAGCTTCCCGGCGGCCGGCAACTCCCAGAGACGATTCGGTGGGTGAAATTCAGCACGACCTTGTGGACGAAGGACGGGAAGGGATTCTTTTACGGCCGGTATCCCGAACCGCCGGAGGGTAAGGCGCTCGAGGTGGCCGTGCGCGACAAGAAGATTTACTACCACGCGGTTGGCACGCCCCAGGCCGAGGATCGGGTGATCTACGAGCGTCCGGAGGAGCCGCTGCTGTTCATCGATGCCCAAATGGACGAAGCTGGCCGTTACCTGTTCATCACGACGAACAAGGGCACGAGCAACAAGAACGAGCTCTTCGTCAAGGACTTGAAGAACCCGCTGACGCCGACGGTGGATGGCCCGACCGTGCCGCTCTACCCGGGTCATACGGCCGAACACACTCCGCTCGGCGTCGTTGGCGGCGTGCTGTACCTCCAGACGGATCGCGACGCCCCGAAACGGAAGATCGTCGCTGTCCCGATCCGCGAGCCCGAGTTCGCGAATTGGACGACCGTCGTGCCGGAGGGAGCCCACGCGCTCGATGCCGCGATTCTCGCGGCTGGCCGGCTGGTGGTCTCCGCGATGGTCGACGCGGCGAGCGAAGTGCGCGTCTATCAGCTCGACGGCCGAGCGGTGGCGACCGTTCAGACGCCAGGCCTCGGCGCGGTCACCAGCGTCGTCGGGCGCTTCGATCGCCCCGAGGTGTTCTACACGTTCATGTCGCCGCTGTATCCGCCGACGGCGTTTCGCTTCGACGTCGACCGCGGACGGAGTACGCCCTTCGAGCCGCCTCGGCTGACCTTCGATCCAAAACTCTACGAGACCGAACGAGTGTTCTTCGCATCGAAGGACGGCACGAGGGTCCCGATGTTCATCACTCACCGAAAAGATCTCAAAAAGGACGGCACGAGTCCCACGCTGCTATACGGATACGGTGGATTCGACGTAGCCCTGCTGCCGAGCTTCGGTGCGCATCTGCCCGCCTGGCTGGAACGGGGCGGCATCTGGGCGACTGCGAACCTGAGGGGCGGTAACGAGTACGGCCAGGCGTGGCACGAGGCGGGCATGCACGACAAGAAGCAGAACGTCTTCGACGATTTCATCGCGGCGTCCGAGTACCTGGTCCGCGAGCGATACGCGTCGCCGCAGACGCTCGGCATCATGGGTGAATCGAATGGGGGACTGCTGGTCGGGGCCGTGATGGAGCAGAGGCCGGAGCTGTTTGCCGTGGCGCTGCCCGGCGTCGGCGTCATGGACATGCTCCGGTATCATCGGTTCACGGGCGGCGCCGCGTGGGCGACCGAATACGGGTCGTCGGACGATCCGACCGCGTTTCGGTATCTCTACAAGTACTCGCCGCTTCACAACCTCAGAACCGGCACCTGCTACCCGGCGACGCTCGTCACGACGGCTGACCACGACGACCGCGTCGTGCCAAGCCATTCGTTCAAGTTCACGGCTGCGCTTCAGGCGGCGCAGGGCTGCGACCGTCCGGTGCTCATCCGAGTCGAGACGCAGGCATCTCACGGCTATCGCCCGACCGACAAGCGCATCGCCGAACTGGCGGACCAATTCGCGTTTGCGGCCGCCGAGATGGGCACCCGTGCGCGGCAGGTGCGCGCACCGCGGTGAGGATGCACGACGAGATGGGCGGGGCGGATATTCGGACCGTGAGGGCACGATGAAGTCGAGGCAGTTGGGCAAGAGCGGTTTGAGTGTGTCGGCGATCGGGCTGGGGTGTATGGGCATGTCCCAGAGCTATGGTCCGCGCGACGACGGGGAGTCGATTCGCACGCTGCACCGCGCCCTGGACCTCGGCGTCACATTCTTCGACACGGCGGCCGCCTACGGCGCTGGCGAGAACGAACGCCTGGTCGGCCGCGCGATTCGCGATCGTCGCCACGACGTGGTGCTGGCGACCAAGTGCGGGATCGTCGTCAACCCAGGTGGCCTGCCCGGCGGGGTGGATGGATCGCCCAAGCACGTCCGCGAATCCTGCGACGCGAGCCTGCAGCGCCTTCAGGTAGACGTCATCGACCTGTTCTACCTGCATCGCGTCGACCCGAACACGCCGATTGAAGACTCGGTGGGCGCGATGTCCGAGCTTGTCGGCGCCGGTAAAGTGCGGTACCTCGGCTTGTCGGAGGCTTCCCCGGCGACTGTTCTCAAGGCTCACAAGGTCCATCCGATTGCGGCGCTGCAAAGCGAATACTCGTTGTGGTGGCGCGAGCCGGAATCGACCGTGCTGCCTTTCTGCCGAGAGGCCGGGATTGGGTTCGTACCCTTCAGCCCGCTTGGCCGGGGGTTTCTGACGGGGCAGGTGACCCGGGTCGACACCCTCGCCGAGGACGACATGCGGCGCCGCCTGCCACGGTTTCAGGGCGATAACCTGACGCACAATTTGGCGCTCGTCGCGAGACTCGAGGCCATCGCGGCCCGCAAGGGCTGTCGGGCGTCGCAGCTGGCCCTGGCCTGGGTCCTCGCAAAGGTTCCCGAGGGTGCGCCGATTCCAGGCACCAAGCGGCGCTCGAATCTCGAAGGCAACGTCGCCGCCGCGGAGATCGAGCTCACGCGAGACGAGATCGATGCGCTCGACGCGGCCTTTCCGTCCGGCGCCGCGGCGGGCGACCGCTACCTGCCGGAGATGATGCGCTGGATTGACAAGACGCCCGCCGGTGGATGAGCAAACGCGAGAAGGTGATCTGCCTTACAATATGCAAATCGAGAGCCGCGCATCGGTGTCTTGGCAGACATCGGTGTCTGGGTCTGGGTTCGTGACGAAAATGGAGGTTCAGATGCGGCAGGGATTCTACGCATCCATCGGGGTTGTGGCTGTGGTGTCGCTTGCGATCATTCCACTCGCGGGCCAGACAGCGGCCAGGCCAAAGGCCGCCGCTTCAGCCAAATCCTCGGCGGTGCCGCGCACGGCCGATGGCCAGCCGGATCTGCAGGGAATCTGGGATTTCCGCACCGTCACCCCTATGGAGCGTCCCGCAGAGTTCGGAGACAAGCAGGTGCTGACCGAACAAGAGGCGGCGGAATTCGAGCGGAAGGCCGTCGAGTCCCGCAACGCCGATACGAACCGGGACAAGAAGCAACGGGCGGTCGTCAACGGAACGGCCGAGACGGGCGATGTGGCCCTGGCGTACAACGATTTCTGGTGGGACCGCGGCACGAAAGTGATTGGAACCAGGCGGACCTCGCTCATCGTGGACCCGCCGGATGGCCGGATTCCCCTGTTAACCCCAGAAGGCAAGAAGAGAATGGAAGCGCAGGACGTGGCCCGGGAGCGTCCAGCGTGGGGACCTGAAGACCGCTCCGTCGGAGAACGCTGCATCCTGGGGTTCAACTCGGGGCCGCCGATGGCGCCTGGAGGCTACAACCAGAACGTGCAGATCTTCCAAATCCCGGGGTCCGTGGTGCTGTTGAACGAGATGGTGCACAACGCGCGTGTCGTGCCCACCGACGGGCGCCCGCACCTCAGTTCCAGCGTCCGTCAGTGGGTGGGGGACTCGCGTGGTCGTTGGGAAGGCAACACGCTGGTTGTCGACACGACGAACTTCTACAACACGACCTCGTTCCGCGGATCGAGCCCGAACCTTCACCTCACCGAACGCTTCACGCGCGTCGATGCGGACACGCTGCTGTATGAGTTCACGGCCAACGACCCCACGACGTGGACCAGGCCCTGGACTGTCCAGATTCCGATGACAAAGACTGACGGACCCATCTATGAGTACGCCTGCCACGAGGGGAACTACGGGATGGAGGGTCTGCTGAAGGGCGCCCGGGCCGTGGAACAGAAGCAGACGGGCCCTTAGGGTCGATCGCGGGGAGCGCTCACGCCTTCACCGCCGTAAGGGTTCGCTGCCGTGAAGAGTCGAATGCGATACAGCTGGCTGCTCTGGGCCGTCCTCTGCGCATGCTTGATGGCTTCTCATGCGATTGGAGCGTTTCAAACCGCGCCGATTCCGTTCCAGTCCGGTCAGGGCGTGACCCCGTCGTTTGAAGGGTGGTTCAGGAATCCTGATGGCACGATCGGCCTTTCCTTCGGTTACATGAATCGCAACTACAAAGAGGAGTTGGACATCCCAGTCGGGTCGAACAACAGGATCGAGCCGGGTCCGCCCGATCAGGGGCAGCCGACGCACTTTCTGCCGCGCCGGCAGACGGGAATATTTACCGTGGTCGTGCCGAAGGATTTTCCGCCCGCCCAGAAAGTGACGTGGACGATTACGGCCAACAGCCAGACCAACTCGATTCCTGGTCACCTGCGTCCTGAGTGGGAAATCGATGCCCTGAAAGAATACCAGCCCCATATGCACATTCGCGGTAAGGCGATGTCTATGGAGGCAATCTATCCGAACGGTCGCGTCGAGATGCTCAACTACGTGAACCGGTTCGACTTCAACTGGCATGTGAACTACGTATATACGGATGATGCGGCGCCGGTGCTGCCCAAAGGCACGGTGATTCATTTAACAGCCTGGCACGACAATACGGCATCGAATCCGGCAAACCCGGACCCCACACAGTGGGTCGGCTGGGGCCAGCGCAGCTTCGACGACATGTACCACGCCCACGTGAACGTCACGTACCTGACCGAAGAGGACTACCAGAAGATCACCGAGGAACGGAAGAAGGCCACCGCCCAGGCGACCAATCAGGATCAGTAGGGAGCCGCGCGTCGAGGGGCGTTGCCGTTCGCGACGTGCGGCAGGTAGGGGACGGCCAGCTTTCAGCAGTCAGCGTACAGCTCTGCCAGGAGCCCGTGCCGTCACCCGGTTACGATGGCACTTCGAGGTGGGGCATCGGCGCCCCCATGAACAGCCGGCGGCAGGGTTTTGCCAGCCACCGCGCCCAGCGTGTCGATCGCGCGACCCGCGCGCTGTCGGTCGCGATTCCCGTGTTCGCGTACATCTGCCGATACAGCTTGGACATGAGCACGAAGGCAAGGCGTGCGCGCAGCGATCGGACGCAGGCCGACCGCTTCCAGACCATCCCCAGCCCATAAAACCGATCCCACGTCCACTGCGTGAGTTGCCGGATTTCTTCCGCGGACATTTGCGGATGCGGACTGTAGATGTTTGGCCGCTGCGCCGGAGGAATGAGCCAGTACCGCGTCAGAGGGATACTGCCGATGCGTGACGGGTCGCCCGCCTGAGCCTGCTCCCACTTGATGAAGTCCACGGTCCCGGGAAAGGGCGTCAGCATGACAAACTGCGCGAAAGTCACGCCCGCCCGCTGCGCGAGGGCTGCCGTCGCCGCAAATGTGTCGGGCTTGTCGGTCGGCAGCCCGAAGATGAACGAGCCGAGCACGTGGACGCCGTGCCGGCGAAACGTCTGGAGTTGCGCGACGAGCTCGTCGCCCACCGCGTTGAACTCCTTGTAGATGGCCTTGACACCCTCGGCGGTGACCGACTCGACGCCCACGAGCGCGCCGCGAATGTGCGCAGCTCGCATGGCATCCAGGAATCCGGGGTCTTCGCCTGCTTCCATCGTGATCTGCGTGTAGAACACGAGATCGTCCGGCAGGC
>JBGPJH010000183.1:0-6718 GCA_041485305.1 Vicinamibacteria bacterium
AGGCCCGCGTCTCCGAGCCGCACACCGCTAGATTCCAGTCGCCCTCACGTTAAAGCCAGACCGCACTAATGCAAGATCTCTCGCGCTGTCGACGCGGGTTGAGATGCCGGCGCCTAAGTAGTTGATTCGTTGGTTTTTAAATCTACCGATGAGGGCACAGTCGTGGCCGACCGTCGTCGTGGAAGCGAGAAAAAAACGACAAATAGTCAGTGACTTTGTGATTTTAAGTCATTTCTTCCTGAGACTTTTGTCTCCATCTTTACTTCGCTAATTATTCGCTCGAGCGATGAAGGGATGGGGCTCAGCGCAGGCACGAATTCCATGCCGATCAGATACGCCGGGACCCCTTCGTCGTCGCTTGTTCGGCTTAGATGGCGGACGCGGGCATCGACCACGATTGGCTGATCGTCCAAGACGAACCGCACGACTTGTGTCGAGTCGAGCGCAGCAGGCAGAGGGGAATCGACCAGCGCACCGTGAGGGCTGATGTTGAGCACGCGGGTTGTCTCGGTTAATTCCAACAGACCGTACAAGGTGCCGACCACATCGAATCGAATGTGGGCGCGGCGGTCGCCAAGTGGCTTTGTCATTCTAAGTCAGAGGTTCCACTGCTCTTAGCAAGGCGGCCGCCAATTAAAGACTCCTGAGACAGCTCAGCAAGAAGCGCTGAAAACAGTCAAATTTGTAATCGCTGATGTAATAAGAAGATTAAAGACGCGAATTATAGTGACAAATAAATCCAATAACTCGGAATTATTTAGTACTTGGAATTATTGTCTCTTCTCAATGCACAAGCGATCACAATATTGCAATATTCCGGGCATAAAAATGGCGAATTCTTCGTTTTATGGTTGACTATTGTCGGCATTGACCTTTATCCTTATGTCTTCGACTGACACTACATGACTTCAATGCCTGCGCTTACAGTCCACTCGATTGCTCCTTTATCAACCACCGGCCAAGAACATCTCCTCCTTGGAAACAGCCCGCTGATCGCTCAGCTTCGGGCCGATGTCGCGACAGCGGCGCGGTCGGATGCGAAGGTGCTGATCGCCGGCGAAACGGGTGTCGGCAAAGAGGTCGTGGCCAAGCTCATTCACCAAGGCGGCGGCCGGCGGCGGAATCCCTTCGTCGCCATCAACTGCGCCGGACTTCCGGATTCACTGCTGGAGTCCGAGTTGTTCGGGCACGTCCGTGGCAGCTTCACCGGCGCGTATCGCGACAAGCCGGGGCTGGCGACGCTCGCCGATCGCGGCACGTTGTTTCTCGACGAGCTCGGCGAGATGTCGGCGCGCATGCAGGGCGTGCTGTTGCGCTTTGTCGAAACGGGCGAGATCCATCGGCTTGGCGCAGACCAGATCGAGAAGCGCGTCGATGTCCGCATCATTGCCGCCACCAACCGCAACCTGCTCGAGCGAATTGCCTCCGCTGATTTCCGCGAGGATTTGTACTATCGGCTGAACGTCATTCACATCACCATTCCGCCTCTGCGGGAACGCGGCGCCGATATCCTTTTGCTGTTCACACACTATCTGTCTCACTACTGCCGCATCCACGGGGCCGACACGCCCCCGCTGGGGTCCAATGTCGAGGATCTATTGCTCGGATACCGATGGCCCGGCAACGTCCGCGAGCTGAAAAACGTCACGGAACGGATCGCCGTTCGCAATGCCGGAGGAGCGATTGCCGCCGACGCCCTGCCTCCGGAGATGCGTCTGTCGGTCAGCGCCACCTCGCGTCCAGCGGACGGGAGTCCGGCGTCACTTCCGACGCACCACCCGATCGTGGATACCGCGTGGGAGGAGATGGTTCTCCAGGGCAAGAGCTTCTGGACGGTCGTCCATCCGCTGTTCATCGACCGCGAGCTCACGAAAACCGACCTGCGCGAAATTATCAGGCGCGGCCTTCATCAGACCCAGGGCAGTTATCGAAAGCTGATTGAGCTGTTCCAGCTGCCCGCGGCCGATTACAAACGCTTCCTGGCGTTCCTGTACCAGCACGACTGCCACCTCGCTTTCCATCCATTCCGCGAGGTCCGACCCGAACAGCTGGTGCCTGTCAAGGACGCTGAGGGCGAGCGTCAGTTCTCAGGAGCGAAGTAGCCGCCGCGTGTGGAGACGACCCGCCCGTTGGCGCGGGGTCGAATCTCGACCTTCCGCCACGCCCCGTTGTGGTTGGAGTTGGTTGACGTGTAGCTGAGGACGTAGCGCCGGCGGAGGCCCTCCACCACCTGATGGAACTGGCTGCTGAGCTGCGAGTCGCTGGTCGCGTAGAACGCCTGTCCCCCCGACTGCTTTGAGAACTGGTCCAGCACGGCCCGATCGACCTTCGTGCCCAGTCCCACGCTGAAGACCATGGCGCCGACCGTGTGCTCGAGCTCCAGGACTTCCTCGAGAGTGTGCAGGCTGCCCGGAGCCTTGCCTGGATTGTCTTCGTCCTTGCCGTCGCTCAGCACGACAATCGCGCGGCGCCCGGCAACGCCTTTCAAGTGCATGAGCGAATTCCACAGCGCGTCGTAGAGGGCCGTGCCCCCGAGGGCGTTGTAATTGTCGATCGCGTCAAGCGACCATTGCCGGTTGGTGGCCAGGGTGTGCGCGAACTTCGGCTGGTCGGCGAACGTAATCAGCGCGAGGCTGTCCTCGGGAGGCACGGCCAGGACGAACTCGCGTGCCGTAGACCGCACGAGATCCGCGCTCTTCTTCATGCTGCCGCTCGAATCGAGCGCCATCACGATCGACACCGGGTCGACTGCCACCTGAAAAGTGTCGACCGACTGCGACACGCCGTCCTCCACGACGTCGAGATCCTCGGACGTGACGTCCACGTAGTTGCGGGCGCCGTCCATCACGGTGAACTCGATCGTCGGTCGAATCGGTGGAGGGGCCGGCGCGTAGTAGCCCGCGCGGGTGCGCACCCGATAGCCTTCCGGCACCTGAACCGCGATCTCGCGCCAGGTGCCGTCCTTCTTCTGGTTCACCGGCGTATACGTGATGAGGTAGCGGCTGCGCGTGTCCGTCGCGACGGCGTCGGCGAGCGGCGCGAGGTCGGACTCGCGCGGCGGAAGAAAGGTCCGCCCGCCGGTGACGTCCGTGATGCGCTTCAACATGGCCTCGCCCTTCAGCGAGATGCCCGCGACACCACCGATGGCCACCGAGTAGACAGTCGCCTGCACTTCTTCCGCGGCCCGGATCACATCGTCGATGTTCGACACGCTGTTTTCGTCGTACCCGTCGGTGATGAGCACCACGGCTCGACGTCCTTCCAAACCTTTCAACAGGCGGACGCCTTCGATGATCGCGTCGAACATGGCCGTGCCGCCCCCGGCACGCATCGCACCAATCGCCTGGGAGGTTGTGGCCGGATCGTTGGTAGGACCGGTAATGGTGCCGATGTGGGCGTTGAACGGTGCGACGATCGCACGGTCCTGCTCGCGAAGGGAGCGAGAGAGTCGTTCTGCCGCGGCCCGCACGAAATCCATCCGGCGCCCCATGCTCTGGCTGTTGTCGACGAGCAGCAGGAGGTTGGTCGGAATGGTTTCGCGCGCGACCAGGTCTAATTTTTGCGCGGAGCCGTTCTCGAGAACGCCAAACGCCGACGGCGGCAAGTTCGAGATGAACCGGCCCGCCTTGTCGTAGACGCTGGTTTCGAGCAGGATGCTCGTCACTTCGGTCCGGTCGTTCACCTCGAAGGGAGGCAGCACCACCGTATCGCGAAGGACGTGGCCGGCGGCGTCGGCCGCTTGTACGACGATTTCGCGGCGCTCGAACGGATTGTCGTCGATCCAGTCAACGGCATAGGGGGGACCGGACTCGACCATGCCGACGAGCTTCCCGTCCACGAAGAAGCTGACAGCCGACAGCGACTCGCCGGAGTGGACGTGCACCTGCGCGACGATTCGGACCTTCGTGACGAGCCCCGTCCGGCCGAGCGGAGAGGTAATGCGAATGGAGCTCGCGTCTTGACCGGCGGCTGCACCCGGCGCATGTGCACTGACCCAACCGGCGCCGGCGACGCACAGGAGCGCCAGCAGGACCCAGCGTTTCATCATCAGCCTAGTGTCCCGTCCCGCCTGGCAGGCCTGAAGGCCTGCACTACAACCGGGCCGGTTTTGAAACGCACTCTTAAGTAGTCCGTCACGCAACGGGAAAGTCGCGGTCGTCGACAAAGTACGAGGCGCAGGCCGCGGACAGCAGCTCGAGCGCGAGAACCGGAGGTCGGTCGAGATAGCTTGCGAGCGCCAGCGCCTTGTCGATGAGGTCCCTTGGCTGGCATCCACGAAGCTGCACGTCTCGAGGACGCAGCTCGGTTTCGATCAGGGCCGCCACGAGCGCAGGGTCGTAATCGAGGCCCCGCGCCTCGCAGCAGTCGCTGAAAATCTGCGTGAACTCGTCAACGGTCGGCGATTCGCAGTACACCTTGTACTGAATGCGCCGGAGGAACGCCTCGTCGACCAGGTCGGCCGGCCGCAGGTTCGTGGCAAACACGACGAGGACCGCGAACGGCATCTCGAACTTCTGGCCCGACCGCAAGGTGAGGTAGTCCACGCGGCTCTCGAGCGGCACGATCCAGCGGTTCAACAGGTCGCGGGGCGTCGCGTGCTGCCGGCCGAAGTCGTCGATGACCAGGACGCCTCCGTTCGCGAGCATCTGGATCGGCGCCCGATAGAAACCCGCCGATTCGCTGTAGCCAAGCTCCAGTGAATCGAGCGTGAGCTCGCCTCCCGCCGTAACCAGCGGACGCTTGCACTGCACCCACCGGCGGTCGATGGTATCGATCTCGAGGCTCGTACGCATCGAGGGTGCGGGCTGCGCCTCTGGGACTGGTTCGTGGTTGACCGGATCGAAAATGCGGATGATTTGACCCTCGACCGCAATGGCGTTGGGGATGGGAAGCTCGCCAACGTACAGGTTGCGAATCGCCTGGGAAATCACCGTCTTCCCGTTTCCGGGAGGACCGTAGATGAACAGCGAATGCCCCGAGGCGATGGCAGGCCCGAGCTGGTCCAGGACGCGGTCGTTCAGCACCAGCTTCGAGAACGCCTTCCGCACGGAAGCGCGTCTGGCGGCAATCTGCATCTGGGCCCCGAACTGCCGCATGTAGGCCGAGTACTGCGAGAGCGGCACTGGAACGGTCCCGACATATTGGCTGGCCTCCAGAAACAGCGACGCCCGGACCCTGCCAGCGTCGGTGATGCGGTAGCGATACGAAGGAGGGCCGAGCACCGCCGCGCCCCCGCCGCCAATAATTTCGCACTGCCGGTCGCGTTTGAGGAGGTTGAGCGACGACTCGATCACCGAAAACGGCACGCCCAATCGCGACGCCAGCTCGACGCCCGTCGACTCGCCGGAGAAATGGAGCACCTTGGTGAGGAGCTGGAGAACCAAGTCCTCGCTCACGCCGGCCTCCTGGGCCGTCCTCGGTGCCGTCGGCCGCCTTACACCGTGTTCAAGTTCGATCACTCTCGACCCCCTGCAGGAAACAATCAGCGCCCCATCCTGAAGCGCCTTTCAAACCCGTTTGTAGTGCAGGCCTTCAGGCCTGCCGCGCGTCGGGCGGACCTGAAGGTCCGCACTACATCACACTCACGGTGACGGGACACCAGCTGCTGCACGCACCTGTTCGAGACGCCGCCAGGCGCCTCTCGCCTGAGGATTCAGGAGAAGCGTCTGTCGGAAGGCATTGTCCGCTTGTTTGAAGTCGCGCCGCGCCAAATGGACGATGCCCATGTTGTACACCGCCTCTGCGGCGGTGCCGGACTGCCCGAACTGCTCCGCGGCGAGGTCGAGCTCTCCGCTAAGGCCCAGCGCCAGCGCAAGGTTGTTCAGCGTCGCTCGAGACGAGGGAGCCGCAGCGGCCGCCCGCCGGCACGCGACAACCGCCTCGGGATCGGTCGCGAGAATCGCCGCATAGCAAAGATTGTTGAGGGCGTAGCTCGCCGTCGGCTCCATCACCAGGGCTCTGCTGAACACCGCCTCGGCCGCGCGCGGACGGCCAAGCGCCTGCAGAATCGTCCCCAGGGTGTTGAGCGCCTCGGGAGACCGCGGCGCGTAGTACACAGCTCGGTACGCATCGCCCAGGGCCAGTCCCGGCAGGTGCCAGTCGCGCCACACGCGGGCCATGCCGTCGTAGGCCCCCGCCGCCGATGGATTCAGCTTTCTGGCCGCCTGGTAATGGTCGAAGGCCTGGTCCAGGATGCCGAGCCGACGATAGCCGTCGCCAACCGCGATGTGGTTCGCAACCGAGGGTTCCGCGCTCAACGCCTTGAGGGCTGCACCAAGCGCCGGGTCCCGCCCTTCGGCCGTCGGTACCGCCTTCCGCACCGGAGGCTTGGCCCGCGCGGTCAGCTCTCGAGTTTTGGCGATGGTTTTCTCGAGCGAGTCGGCTTGCAGCGCAGGGTCGACGAGGGTTGACGGAATCGTCGTCTTCGGTTCCCCGGGCCGCACGAAGTGACCGGCGACCGAGGCGGGCCGGCGTGCTGCACACCCCCCCGCAAACAGGGCGGCTGCGACACACACGACGAGGGCCCGCGCCAGGGTTCTCACGACTGCTCTCGTCTTAGTCGTCGGTCCGCATCCGTTTTCGGCGACGCACCAAGTACACGATGAGCAGCAGACCCGCGGCGGCGATGAGAATCGTCGAAAGCATCGGCTTTTCACCTTTCTCAGATCAGCGGGCCAAGACTTGACCAAAGAACACACGCACGAACTGAATGACCGCC
>JBGPJH010000184.1:0-6696 GCA_041485305.1 Vicinamibacteria bacterium
CAGAACGCTCGGACCCTCAGGAACTCGCATCGCGACAGGGTCGTCGGCTCCATCAGCTGCTGGGCGCAATTTATGGGCGGAACGCTTTCTACACGCGGAAGCTCGATGATGCGGCGATCCGTGTGGACCGACTACAGCTCCCCGACGATCTCCGACAACTGCCCCTGACGAGCAAAGCCGATCTCGTTGCCGATCAAGAGCTGCACCCGCCCTGGGGCACGGTGCTCACCGAGGATCTGGCCTGTTACACGCGCTACAACCAGACGTCGGCGACAACGGGACAGCCGCTGCGCTGGCTGGACACCAACGAGAGCTGGCAGTGGATGCTGGAATGCTGGAAGGCCGTGTACCGCGGCGCGCGCGTCGGTCGATCCGATCGAATCCTGTTTGCGTTCTCCTTCGGTCCCTTCCTCGGGTTCTGGACGGCATTCGACGCGGCCTGCCAGATTGGCGCCCACGCGGTGCCGGCCGGCGGGATGACGAGCCATCAGCGGCTCGCGCTCATCGACGCGGTGGAGCCGACGGTCGTATGCTGCACGCCGACGTACGCGCTACGATTGGCCGAGGTGGCCGCAGAAAGGCGATCGGAGAGGCGCGCGCTGTCGCAGAGCGGCGTACGGACGCTGATCGTCGCGGGCGAGCCGGGGGGGAGCATTCCGGCAACCCGGCAGCGGATCGAAGAGAGCTGGGGCGCGCGAGTCATCGATCACCACGGCCTGACTGAGGTGGGGCCGGTCAGCTTCGAGTGTTGGGAGGCGCCGGGGTTCCTTCACGTCAACGAAAGCGAGTACGTCTGCGAGGTGTTGGACCCCGAGACACTCGAGGCAGTGCCCGACGGGCAGCTTGGGGAACTGGTACTCACCAACCTCGGCCGTACGGCGAGCCCCGTCATCCGTTACCGAACGGGCGATCTGGTCGTAAGGCGACCAGAGCGCTGCCCGTGCGGACGCACGCTCGCGCGGTTCGACGGCGGTATCCTGGGACGCACCGACGACATGATCCCGATTCGCGGCGTCAACGTGTATCCCTCCGCCATTGAATCGGTGGTGCGCCGCTTCCGGGAGGTGGTGGAATTCCGGTCGACGGTGTCGCACACCGGTGCACTGCCGAAGCTCACGCTCGAGGTCGAGCTCGAGGCGACGGTCGGAGACGCTGAAAAGGTTGTCGAAAGCCTGTCCCGGCAGCTTCACGACGCGTTGGGTCTCGCCGTGCCGGTCCGCGCTGCCCGACAGGGTACGCTACCCCGGTTCGAGATGAAGGCGCGGCGGTTCGTGGTGGAGAAGTGAGCCACAACAGGATGGAGCAGAGCATGAGTGAGGGAAGCCCCGACGTCGTCGTCATTGGAGGTGGTCCGGCCGGGTCCACCGTGTCGACGCTCATCGCGCAGCAGGGGTATCGTGTCGAACTGTTCGAGCGTGAACGCTTCCCGCGCTTTCATATCGGCGAATCGTTGATCCCGGAAACGTACTGGGTCCTCAGGCGGTTGAACATGCTGCCGAAGATGCAGCAAAGCCACTTCGTCAAGAAGTACAGCGTGCAGTTCGTGAACGCGAGCGGTAAGCTGTCGGCGCCCTTCTACTTTTGGGACAACAAGCCGCACGAATGCTCGCAGACCTGGCAGGTCGTCCGGAGCGAGTTCGATCAGATGATGCTCGACAATGCGCGGGAACATGGCGTGGTCGCCCACGAAGGGGTACGCGTCCTCGACGTGCTGTTCGACGGCGGCCGCGCCGCGGGCGTGAAAATCCGGCACGAAGATGGCTCTCTGCGCGAGGTGCCGGCGAAGGTCGTCGTCGACGCCAGCGGCCAGGCGGGGCTCATCCAGAATCGGCTGAGGCTGCGCGTGTGGGATCCGGTGCTGAACAAGGGGGCTATCTGGACATACTGGGAAGGTGCCTATCGCGACCAGGGGCGCGACGAGGGCGCCACGATGATCCTGCAGACGGCGAGCAAGAACGGATGGTTCTGGTACATCCCGCTGCACAACGACATCGTGAGCGTCGGGGTCGTGGCGCCCTTCGACTACCTGTTCAAGAATCGTCCGAACGCCAGCAATTTCGAGCAGACCTACCAGGAGGAAGTCGATCAGTGCCCGGAGGTCAAGAGACGCGTGTCGTACGGCCGGCGGGTCGCCGGGCACTTCGCAACGAAGGACTACTCATACCGCGCAACGGCCGTTGCGGGAGACGGCTGGACCACGATCGGCGATGCGTGGGGGTTTCTCGATCCGCTGTACTCATCCGGCGTGCTGCTGGCGCTGCGCTCGGGAGAAATGGCCGCTGACGCAATTGTCGAGGGCTTGGCGAGCGGCGACACGTCCGCGGCTCAGCTCGGCAAGTGGGGACCAGCCTTCAACAAGGGCGTCGACCGCATGCGGCGTCTGGTCTGTGAATACTACGACGGGTTCAGTTTCGGCCAGTTCGTGTCGAAGCATCCCGAACTTCGGGGTACGATCACAGACTTGCTCATCGGCGATCTCTTCGGCGATAGGGTCGACAAGGTGTGGAAGCCGATGGAGTCGCTGTATCCGCCGGACAAGACGCCAATCCCCTCGTGGGACGCTGGGACGCTGTCGGAGGCCGCGACCGGTAAACTCAACGAGTTGAAGCTGCCGGACGGCTGGAGACCGTAGCCCATAGCCTAGAGCCTGAATCCGATCGGCTTTAGGCTATAGGCTTTAGGCTACTTCGCGGCCTTCTCGTCGGCGCGGGCCGCAGCGAGCATGCCGCGCATCACCACATCGTTCCCCTCGTGACACGCGAACTCGTAGATGCGGTCCGCCGTTCGCTTCAGGGGAACCATCGCTGTCCACGCCTTCGTCCACGTCGTCGGGTCGCTGATCGTCATTTCGTAATTGACCGTGTCAGGGGCGACACGCGTGAAGCGCTCGACGAGATGCAGGTTGTCGGCAGAACCCATGAAGTTGCTCTTGGGAGAGAAGTTGCTGGTGTCGACAACCAGCGTGTTCCCCTCCCATCTGCCCCGCGAGTCCCCATTCCACTGGCGGATGCTCTCTGGGAGATGCGGCCGCCCGTCCAGGGGAATGATGCGGGCATCGTGGATGGTCTCTGTCGCGAGCACCACATGTCCGCGAGTCTGCAGAATCTGGTAGTAGCTGAAGTGACCAGAGCCGTACAGACCGCCGAGCTTCGGCACGCCGGTCGTGATGCACCGATACGAGTTGACCAGGTCTTCCGGGCCCGCCGGGGGGCGTTGCGCCCCCGCCCGAGCCGCGGCCTGTCGCTGCAGGGCCGCCGGCGTCAAGGGAGGAATGCGTCCGTCAGGGGGATCCACAACAAGAGACGTGCGGTTATCGAACTCTCTTTCGATCATGCCGACGGAATTTTCGGTGCTCCGCGCGCCGCTGGGGTTCCGGTAGGACTGGTCGAGATTTGAGAGCGCGGCCAGAAAGACATTGTCTCCGGCGCCGAAATCGCTGTCGAGATTCTTGAAAATTTGATCGGCTCGCTTCTTCAGCTCGGCAACTTCGTCGTCGGTCAGGAGCTGTCGTCCTTCCAGAGCCTTCGGTCGTTCCAAGGGCGTCGCGGTGTTGACGAGCCAGACGCCCTGCAAGTCCGGTTGGCCGTCTGGTGTCAGGGGCGGCGTCCACATTTTGGCAGCGGCCGTTTTCTTCGCGGCCGGTCCACCGGCCCCGGCCTGGCCCGCGACCGGCACGGACGCGAGCGACCCGAGCGCGACAACGATGACCAGCGTACAGAGTGACCCGAGAAACCGATCGCTCACGTAGACCTTCCTTCGCCTGCTCGCGTCACGGCGAAACCTTCCTGGCGTTCTCCTGAGCGCGCTCTTCACTGAGGATGTTCGGCGGGCCGCAATTGCCCTCGCGGCATGCGTACTCTGGCCCTGCCTATCGGGTCTGGCCCTTGCCGATCCGGTACAACTTGGACGCCGTGCGTACGATGAGGCTGCCGTTCGCGACGGCCGGCGTCGCGAGCGTCATCTCGTTGAGCGAATTCTTCCCGACCACCTTGAACTCCGGACCCGGCTGGATGACAAAGGCATCCCCATCTTCACTCATGACGAAGATCTTTCCGTTGTAGGCCCACGGTGACGCAGTGAAGCCGGTCGACTCGGCGCTGACGCGCTGCCGTCCGTACACTTCCTTCCCGGTCTTCGCGTCGTTGCAAGTCAAAAAGGCCGTGTCGTACAGCGTGTAGTAGTAGTCGCCGTAGACAATCGACGACGGGTTGTAGGATCCGAGCGTGGGGTGCCACCAGACGATGTACTTGTTGCTCGTTTCACCTTTCTGGAGCGAGATGTCACCGGTTGCGCCCGGACGGATGACAAAGACCGGTCGATTCGGGTCGGCGCGAAACCCGGAGTTGACGAACAGCAGCCCGTGCTGCGCGAACGGCGTCGGGATGTGCAGGCTGGACAAGCCCGACATCTCCCATAGCAGCTTGCCGTCGAGATCGTATGACCGGAGCTTGCGGGAACCGCCGGTCACGACCTCGGTCCGCACCGCGTTCTCCCACACGAACGGAGTGGACCAGTTGCTGCCTTCCTCGCGGCTGACTCGCCACATCTCACGGCCGGTTTTGGCGTCGTAGGCGGCCATGAACGACTGCTCGTCGTTGTCGTTGACCACCAACACGCGGCCCTTGTACACGATCGGCGACGCAGCAGGACCCCAGTCGGAGCGCGTCTTGAAGGGCCCCAGCGGCTTCGACCAGACCGGCTTGCCGTTCATGTCGAAGGCGAACAGACCCACGCTACCGAAATACGCGTACACGCGCTCGCCGTCCGTCGTGGGCGTTTCTGAGGCGTAGCTGTTCTTCAGGTGCTTCGCCCGAGCAGGCACATTCTGCGCCACTTCCCGTTGCCAACGGATTCGACCTGTCTTGAAGTCGATGTCGTACACAACCCAGTGGTGGAGCGCCGTCGTGGGCGCGACCTCGGCGGCTGTATAGACCCGCGCAGGAGGTCGGGCGGTCTGTTCGTCGTTGACGGCGCTGGTCACGAAGATGTGGTCGCCCCACACGACGGGCGAGCTCCATCCGACGCCTGGAATCTCGGTCTTCCAGACTACGTTCTCGGTCGGCCCCCACGTCTCCGGGAGCGTAGGATCGTCGGGGGCGACGCCGGCGTTCGGGCCCCTGAACTGCGGCCAGTTCGTGTCGGCGGACACGGTGACCAAGGCCAGGGCGACAAGACCGGCAGCCACAATCGCTCGGCAAGCCATTGCTCTTCTCCTAAGGGCCCGTCAAAGAATAACGTTTGCATTCTGGGCGTCGAGGCGCCCGCCCGGCAAGGCGCGAGGAGCGCGCATACCGGGCGTATGCAAGCGACGAGCAACGCAGCCCGGCGGGATGCATCGGTGGCCAGAATGCGGACGTTATTCTTTGACGGGCCCTTAGTGCATCATAGCGACAGACCTGGGATGTGGAAAGACCTGTGACTCGAGCGCCGGCTGTTATCCGGCCTGGGGCAATTGCTGCGTATGCCGGAATGCTGCTGGGGGCGATCGCCCTGTTTCTGGTGATCCGCAGCTACGGCGAATTGCTCACGGCGCCGGCCGCGTCCGTCGAGGCGGCTGCGAGGGCGAGCGGCGTGGGCGCCACCACCCCCGCGGACGCGCTGTTGCATGTGCTGCTGGCGCTCGCGGCGGTCGTTGCCGTCGGCCGGCTGCTCGGCACCTTGCTCCGCGCGCTCGGACAACCGCCCGTCATCGGCGAAGTGGTGGCCGGGATTCTGCTGGGTCCCTCGCTGCTCGGCCGCATCGCTCCGGCCGTCTCGGCCTACGTGCTTCCGCCTGCCGTCGCGCCTTCGTTGGGCGTCGTCGCCCAGCTCGGCGTGGTGCTGTACATGTTTTTCGTCGGCCTGGAACTGAACGGCGACCTCCTTCGCCGTCGCGCTCACGCGACCATCGCCACGGCGCACGCGAGCATCGTGGCGCCGTTTGTCCTGGGTTCGCTGCTGGCCGTCTACCTCTACCCGAGGCTGTCCACGCGCGACGTGCCCTTCACGAGCTTCGCGCTGTTCATGGGCGTGGCGATGTCGATCACGGCGTTCCCGGTGCTGGCTCGCATCTTGTCCGACCGCGGCATGAGCCGGACCGAGCTCGGGGTGGCAGCGCTCACCTGTGCAGCCGCCGGAGACGTCACCGCCTGGTGCCTGCTGGCATTCGTCGTTGGTGTAGCCAAAGCGGATGCGGGCAGCGCCGTTCCAGTGGTGGTCTTGACCCTCGGGTTCATCAGCCTCATGTTTCTGGTCGTCCGCCCGCTGGTGATTCGGCTGCTGTCGCGACTCGACCGACGCCCCCACACTCGGGAAACCCTGGCGCTGGTCTTCGTCGGCCTTCTGCTATCGGCGGTGGCGACCGAGGAGATCGGCATCCACGCGATCTTCGGCGCCTTCCTGTTTGGAGCGATTATCCCGCACGACAGCCCGGTCGCCCGCGCCCTGACGACGAGGCTGAAAGACCTCGTGACGATTCTGCTGCTGCCCGCCTTCTTCGCGTTCACCGGCATGCGAACCGAAATCGGCCTCGTCTCCGGCGCCCCGGCGTGGTTGGTCTGTGGCCTCATCATCCTGGTGGCCACGGCAGGCAAATTCGGCGGCACGCTCGTCGCGGCCCGGCTGACCGGCATGGAGTGGCGTCAGGCCGCCAGCCTCGGGATTCTCATGAACACCCGTGGTCTGATGGAGCTGATCGTCCTGAACGTCGGGCTCGAC
>JBGPJH010000185.1:0-6686 GCA_041485305.1 Vicinamibacteria bacterium
CGCGACCGCCAGTGTCGACACCATCAACCCGACCGTGCAGGTTCAGGGGCCCTTTTCCGGCAGCGTGCCGAGCACGGCGCGGCGACCCTTCAACGGCACGTTGATGCTGCGAGACGCCATCGAGCGCGGCCTCGGGCACAATCTGGGGGCGGTCAATATTTCGCACGTGGTCCGACAGGCGCACGGTCAGCGGACCGTCGCGCGCAGCGCGCTGCTACCCAGCCTCATCGCCGATCTGACGCAAATTCAGCAGCAGGTCAATCTCGCGGCACTCGGTGTCCGGTTTACCTCGCCCATTCCGGGTTTCAGCTTCCCGACCGTTGTCGGGCCGTTCAACCAGGTCGATTTCCGCGCGAGGGTCTCGCAGAGCGTGATCGATCTCACGGCGTGGAACAACTACCGGGCGTCGGGCGAAACCCTGAAGGCGAACGAGCTCTCCTCCCAGGACGCGCGCGACCTGGTGGTCCTCGCCGTGGGCGGTGCGTACCTTCAGGCGCTGGCGGCGAGGGCGCGCGTCGAATCCGGGCGCACGCAGCTCGAGACCGCCGACGCGCTCTATCAGCAGAACGCGCAGCGGCGCGCTGTCGGCCTGGTCGCCCAGGTCGACGTCGACCGCAGTCAGGTTCAGGCGTTGACCCAGCAGCAACGACTCATCTCCATTCAGAACGACTTTGCGAAGCAGAAGATCAACCTGGCGCGCATGATCGGATTGCCTCCAACAGACCAGTACAACCTTGCCGACGACGTGCCGTTCTCCCCGGCTCCCTCCGTGGGGGTTGAGGATGCGTTGCGCCAGGCTCGCGATGCGCGCGCCGACCTCAAAGCCTCGGGGGCCCAGGTCCGGGCGGCCGAGCGGGCGCTCTCGGCCGCGCGCGCCGAGCGGTTACCGTCGGTTGCCGTCAATGCCGACTACGGGGCGATTGGCGCCACGCCCTCGGACGCCCGCAAGACCTTTTCGGTCGTTGGAACCGTACGCGTGCCGCTATGGCAGGGTGGACGCGCCGAAGGACACATCGAGCAGGCTGAAGCGGCCGTCGCTCAGCGCCGCGCCGAGCTCGACGATCTCGACAGCCTGATTGAGAGCGAGGTCCGCAAGGCGCTTCTCGACCTGCAGTCGGCCGCAAGCCAGGTCGATGTGGCCATAAAGAACCGCGAAATCACGCGCGAGACCCTCGACCTCACACGTCAGCGCTTCGAGGCTGGCGTGAGCGACAACATCGAGGTCGTTCAGGCGCAAGAATCAGTCGCCACCGCAGCGCTGGACTACATCAACAGCGTGTTCGCGCACAACCTGGCTAAACTGAGTCTCGCGCGATCGATTGGTCAGGCGGCGGACCATCTCGGCGAGTATCTGAAGATGCCGTAAACGACCATTTGTTCATTTTGACCAATTTCGCCCTCCGAACGATCGCCCTTCAGAACGCGACGAGGTAGGTGACCTTGGCGATGAGCGCGCGGTCGATCAGGTCGCCGCTCCGCTCGTCGCGCCGTTCGTTGTAGACCAGGAAGATGTCGCTCAGCGGGCGATGGATCACGTTGAACCGCACGTTCGAGCTCCACTGGCGCGAGTCGGTGTTGTACTGGAGCAGCGCGTTCAGGAACATGCGCGTGTTGAAGTTGTAGTTGACGCGGCTCGTCACCAGCGTCGAGATGTACGAGCCGCTCGGGAGATCGATGTCGTTGACCTGAAGACTGACTGCCGCGTTGAAGTGCTCGCTCAGACGGACGTTGGGGCCCAACGTGTAGCCGCGGCGGTACCCATCGTAGAACCGGCCGTTCGAGTAGCGGCTGTTGAACGACACCCGCGCCGAGCTGTTGGTGTTCCAGAGGAAGAAGTACTCGTTGAACTCGTAACGCCCCGGACCGACCTGCACGCCGCGCGCCGTGTTGATGGTAAACGGCCGTCGAATCTCCTCGACGTTGGGGTTGGCGCCGACCTCCAGAAAGCCGCCGTCGTGGAAAGTGATCGGCAGGTGCCAGTCCTGATAGCTGGACTCCAGCGAGGCCGTCGCGCCGGCGGAACGCCTCGATCTGCCAGTGCGGCCGGATCTCGCGGATCCCGAACCGCGACGCCCACTTGGGGCGAACCGCGTAGCCGGCGTTCACCAGCACGTTGTTCACCCCCACGCGCGGCACGTATCCCATCTCGTCCGTGAACCGAGACCCGATCGCGCTGTAGTAGCCTCGGATCTGCAGCGTGCGCGACCGATAGTTGAAGCTGCCGCGCGCGGCAAAGTCCTCGCCGCTCCCGGGCGCAACGACCTGCGGCGAGAACGTCTTCACCGCATAGCCGTTCAGGCTGAGGAACCCGAATTGGAAGTTCGCGTCGGCTCCGGCGACCCGGTTGAAGCGCGGGCCGCTTTCGTCCTTGTTGAGGAGCACGACGCCGATATCGGAGTTGGCCAGGATGTCGCGACGCACTCTAAGCGCGGTGAAATTCGTCGACGCCACGGACCCGAGTCGCTGCTGCTGGATGCTCAAGCCGCCGACCGTAAACCGCCCCACGCGGCCTGTCAGCCGTGTGCCACCCAGAATCGGGATGGCATCGCCCGATTCGGATAAACCGATGCGTCGGCTGAAGAACAACAGCGTCTCCTGCGAGGCGTTCTGGCGCCCGCTTGACGCAGTGCCGCCACCACCCCCACCACCCCCGCCGCCAAATTGAAAGATTCCGGAGTTCTCGAGGAAGAAGTCCCTCTTCTCCGGGAAAAACAGGCTGAAGCGCGACAGGTTGACCTGCTGCTCGTCGGCCTCGACCTGCGAGAAATCGGTGTTGAGCGTGAAGTCCAACGTCAGCCCGTTCGTCACTCCGTATTTGACGTCAAGGCCGCCGCTCAAATCCCCGCTCGTTCCGACGTCACCGATCGTGTTCGAGCTGCTCAGGCCGTACGGCTTCACGCGCAGATTCTTGCCAGGGCGGAGTCCCTGCATCCCGTCGAGCGTGCCGGCCAACGAGACCCGCTCGAGGTCGTAGACTCGCGGGAGCGGCGACCAGTAGCTGTTTTCGTTCAGTCGTCTCAATCGCCGCTCGAAGTTCAACCCCCAGGTCTGTGGGTTTCCCTTGGCGAACTTCAGGGTTCTGAACGGAATCCATATCTCGGCGTACCATCCGGTCTCGGTGATGCGCGTCTTGGCCTCCCAGATCCCGTCCCAGTTGCTGTTGTTCTCCCGACCCTCGTTCGCCATCTGGGCGTCCCACCTGGCGCCGGCGGGGTTGACGGCGAACTGATAGCCGTTCCGTCGATCGTCGAACGTGTCGATGATCAAGCGGAACCCGTCGCTGCTGTTGAGATTGAAATCCTTCTTCAGGTCGCTGACGATGATGCCGCCGGGCTGGTCGTCGTGGGCAAACACGCCGATGTACAGCGCCTCGTCGTCGTAGACCACGCGCACCTCGGTGTCGTAGGTGGCCGGCGCGCCTTCCCGTGGTTCGTTCTGAATGAAATGGTTCGCGACCGGTGCATCTCGCCACGCCGGCTCGTCAAGCCTGCCGTCGAGCGTGATGGCGCTGGCAGCGCGAATGGCGACGAGCTTTCGCTCGAGTCGTGCCGTGGCATAGTCGATTGTTGGCGCGCCTTGAGCGGGGAGCGATCTTGCCGTCCCGAGCAGGGCGACGGCGGCCAGCAGCGCAACGAACCCGGTGGTCATAGAGGCCGTCACGATGCCCTGGTACGCGCGTTCTGAGACACGGCCGTGATTTCAATCATTCATGAACACTATCGGAGGGGATCTGCGAGAGATGAGTCACCCGGCCCAGGGGTGGTAGTGTACCCTGTCTACGCTGGCGGGGCAGTTGGCTGCGTCCTCGGGAGCGGTCGTTCATCGACTACGAGTAGTTTTGAAAACTGACCGCCTGCGGCCGCAAGGAGGACTCCGATGCGCATATTTGTCGGGTTTCTGCTGGCTCTTGTACTCGCCGTCGCGGTCTCCGCCGCCCAGACCCGGACCTCGACCACCCTGGACATCTACGTCATAGACATGGAGGGGGGAAACGCCACCCTTTTTGTGGCACCGTCTGGCGAATCGGCGCTCATTGATACCGGAAATGGTGGAGCGGCCGCCCCCAGAGATGCCGACCGCATCATGGCGGCCGCGAAGGACGCCGGGCTCTCGCAGATCGACAATCTGATCACGACGCACTGGCACGGCGATCATTTCGGCGCCATGGCCGAGCTCGCGGCCCGTATCCCGATTCGAAATTACGTCGACCACGGCCCGAACGTTCAGCCTGCGGCGGCCACTGACGAATTCCTCCAGAAGACATATCCGTCGCTGTACGGCAACGCGAAGCACACTGTGGCGAAGCCTGGCGACAGAATCCCGATGGCTGGAGTGGACTGGCGCGTGGTGAGCTCGGCGGGAGCGGTCCTTAAGACGTCACTCCCCGGCGCGGGTAGGCCGAATCCCTACTGCGCTAGCTTCAAACCGCAGGCGGCCGACCCGACGGAGAACGCGCAGTCAGTTTGAAGCCTCGTCACGTTCGGGAAGTTTCGTGTCGCGCACCTGGGCGATCTGACCTGGAACAAAGAATTCGATCTGATGTGCCCGAACAACCGGATTGGCACCGTCGATCTATTCGTCGTGTCACATCATGGGCAGGCGATCTCGAACTCGGAAGTCCTCGTGCACGCGATTCAGCCGCGGGTGGCCATCATGAACAATGGGACTCGAAAAGGCGGCCAACCTGACGCGATGAAGATCATGTATTCGGCGCCCGGCCTCGAGGACCTGTGGCAGTTGCATTTTTCGCTCCTGAGCGGGCAGGAGTACACGGTGCCAGGGTTGTTCATCGCCAACTCTGTTGATGATCCGCCCGCCGCCATCCCCGTGGCCGCGATGCCACCCCCGCAGCCCGGACCGGGCGTGCCGCCGGCGCCGGCTCACAATGGAACGGCCTACTGGATCAAAGTGTCCGCCCAGACGGACGGATCGTTCACGGTGACCAACGGGCGGAACCGCTTCAGCAAGACCTATCGCGCCGCGCTCAAGCGGGCGACCGACTGAGAAGCTGCATTGCTGAGGTGCTTGGGTGCTGAGGGGGGGGTATGACGCTACAGTTGCTTCTCGCTGCCGCTGTGATTTCGGGTCCGATCGAGGGGGGCGACCACGGCCAGCCGTTCGCGGCCATGGCCGCAGCCGACCTGAGGCAGGCGGCTTACACCGAGGCCGAGTACTTCGTCAGCGGCACAGCGACATCGTTTCTGGCGACCGGCCTGCCGGGCGTCGACGGCGTCTGGACTGTGAAGCCTGGAGCGACGGCGGACTACAGAGTGCGGTTGCTGGTGCGGCGGCCCGCCGATGCCAGGAAATTCAACGGCATCGTCATCGTCGAGTGGCTGAACGTCACGGCGCTGTCGGAAGGCGCCGCTGACTTCGCGCAGATGCAGGAAGAGCTGATCCGCGAAGGCTACGCGTGGGTCGGCGTCGGCGCACAGTCCGCGGGTGTCAACTCGCCGCGCACTGGCCTCAAGGACTGGGACAAGAGGCGCTACGCCTCGCTGGTTCAGCCCGGCGACGCCTATTCGTACGACATCTTCTCGCAGGTGGGACAGGCGCTGCGCCAGAGGAACACCATCGATGCGCTTGGCGGACTCACGGTTCGCAAGTTGATTGCAGCCGGTCGGTCGCAATCGGCCTTTCGGTTGGTGACCTACATAAACGCCGTGCACCCTTTGGCCCACGTGTACGACGGCTACTTCGTGCACAGTCGCGGCGCCAACGCCGCCCCCCTGACAGCGGAAGGGCTGGCGAGAGACGCCGATGCTCCGCTGCCGGCGGGTGCCCATATCCGCGCCGACATTGACGTGCCCGTGTTCGACCTGCAGACCGAGGGGGACATGCTCGCGCTGCGTGCCCATCTGACGCGGCAGGAGCCAAGTCGGCACTACAGGCGCTGGGAGTTGGCCGGGGCGGCGCATGCGGAGACGCCGCGCTGGGTGGCCCAGGTGCCCCCGCCCCTCGATTTCGGTCAGGGCTGCAAGGAGCCGGTCAACACGGCACCACACCACGCGGTCGTCAAGGCCGCTTTGCGTGCACTGACGACCTGGGTGAAAGGTGGCGCGACGCCACCCCAATCGCCCGCCATTGAGCTCGCTGATCCCTCGGCGCCCGATCCCGTCGTCCGCGACAGGTTCGGCAACGCGAAAGGCGGCATTCGGCTCCCGCAGCTTGCGGCGCCAACCGCCACCATCGACGGGGGCGCCAACACCGGCGCTCAGGAGACCGCGTCCGGCGCCGCGAGGAACTTCTGCTTTCTGTTCGGGCGGACCCGGTTGTTCGACGAGCCGACTCTGAAGGCGCTCTACCCGACGCACGAGGCCTTCGTGAAGGCATTCAGCCGGGCGGCCGACGCGCTGGTAGGCGACGGCTACTGGTTGAAACCAGAGGCTGAGGCGGCGCGCAAAGCCGCGCGGGACTCGACGGTCGGTCGATAACCGTGCGGCTTGCGATGACACCTTTCGCCCGGTGTTCGGCTGCTGCCATTGCGGTCGTATGAGCCGTTTCGATTCGGCCTAGGCTCAAGGCACCGCTCCCCAAACCGTCGGGCATCGCTTCCTCCGGGGGAAGGTCCGTGGTGCGATGGTTCCAGCCTGAAGCATCAGCTTGACTGTCTATCCTGACTAGACTAAATTGTCTACTAGATATAGACAAATTAGAAATGGGTTGGGGCATGACTCTCGACGAGC
>JBGPJH010000186.1:0-6658 GCA_041485305.1 Vicinamibacteria bacterium
ACTGGTATCACCATCGGGGACAGCTGCTCGTATGCTTGCGCCTGCTTGACGTGCCCGTCGCGTCGGTCTACGGCCCGACCGCGGACGAGAATCCGTTTGCTGGCGTCTAATCTGATCGGTGCATCGCTCGAAGCAGGGCATCGTTGAGCACGTCGCCCGCGCGCTCGAGGAGTCTGCCAACGCGGCGGCTGGCCGTCCGGCGAAGTTCCCGAAGCTCCCGGCGGTCCTTCACCCGGTCGTCCGCGGTCTCCTCTTTAAGCGTGCTGAAGAAGGCGGCCTTTCCGAAGGCGGAGACCAACAAGGCGATGGATCCGGCGAGTGGACCCGCGACACCGGCGGAGGGACGCGTGGTCTTGAAACGGCGCACAAGGCGTTCAACAGGATCAGCGTGGGCTCTCCCATGGCATACGACGACAAGCTCGCGAATCGCATTCGACAGGTGTTGGCAGCACGCGGAGACGTCGCCGAACGTAAGATATTCGGGGGTCTCGCGTTTCTGTTACAGGGCTGTATGTGCTGCGGCATCGTTGGCAACGACTTGATGGTGCGGGTCTCCGCCGACGAATTCGACGCCGTCATCCGCGGACGTCACGTCCGGCCGATGGACTTCACGGGCAAGCCGCTCAGGGGATTCGTTTACGTGTCGCCGCCCGGCTTCCGCACGGCGGCCGCTCTCCGGACGTGGCTGTCTCGGGGGGAACGGGTCGCCGAAGAGAAAGCGGCGCAACCGGCCCGGCCCAGCGGCCGCCGGAAGACGCGTTCCGCCGGGGCGCCCGACCAGACCTCGCGGGCTCGCCGGTCGCACTGAACGAGGCCTCGCCTGTTCGTTTAGCAGCGGCGGCAGCGTGAGCCTGACGCTCTTTCGTCGTGTGTAGCTGAAGGCGGCGGCTCCACAGACCGCTGCACTTCGCACAAACGACCACACCTAATCAAGCGCCCAATCTACCGCGCTCGAGCCACGTTGAGAGGGTGCAAACAGCACCCACGTGGCCAGCTAAATTATTGAAAACAAAGGATCGATGGTTGGCGGAGAGGGTGGGATTCGTTCCGTACAATTCGCTCTCTGTCTATAACTTACAGCGATTTCGACCAGCTCAATCAGCCAGATCCGACAGAAACCCCAGGAGCAATTGCAACAAGAGTCGCGTCATGCCTCATTCCAAACTCGATCTCCTGCAGGGCAAGGGTTAGGCCTGTTTTCACTCGCTCACATCGCTGGAAACGCTCAAGACGGGAGTATCAGGTACAAAACAGGTACGCCGAATCGTCCGCGCCAGGTCACTCCTCCGACCCGGAGAAAGGGCGTCGCCTCCTTGCACAGCCTCACCGCCCCGCTCGTCGTCGTCGTTCGACGAGGGCTTTGGCTTCATCTTCGCTAAGCCGCTCAGTGGTCCTCTCGAGCAACAGAGCCGCAAGCTGCATCGGCTCGACGTGCACGCCATTGCGCTGCCGGACCTTCGCCGTGAGCGCCTCCAGGCGCTCGAGGGTTCGAGGTGCCAGCGGGACAAGCCGCCGCTCGGTCCAGCGGGGATCCGTCGGCCGGCCGCCACGAGCCGGTACCCGGAACCGGCTGTCGATGTCGGCGACGAGCTGCATTGCTCCGAAATAGCCGCCAGTGGCGGAGACCTTTCCTCTGCGCTCGGCGCGGAGCCCCCTCGCGATTTTCTCCATGTCGAGATGCGTCTTCATTTCTACTCCTCGGCGAAATTGCGGATCGCGAAATACTCGTCGCCAACGACAAGGCCGATCTCTCCCTGTCGGGACTCGCGCCCCATCGTCCGGCAAAAGCTCCCGAGCGCGGCGAGCTTCTTGGCGTCCTGGATGTCGACCGGTGTCGTATAGCAGTGGACGACGACCGGTTCGTCTTTCACGAGCATGGCGCTGTTCTCGTCATCACGCCAGATGCCCTTCGCCCTTGGGTAGGCCGTCGCACCTCCAAACACGCGCCCGAACATCTCGAGGGCGGCGTCGACCCAATGCTGTTGGTCGATCGGGGTCGCCCCGTCGCGTTCAACGCTCGGGATGAACAGGACGACAAGGACGCGCTTACGTCCGCCATGGAGAACTGGTCGCTGCCGGGCAGGCTTCGTCCGTGTCTTGGCCACCTTTCGATCAATATAGATCGTTCACCTTCCAGGCGCAAAACGATGAGGAGTTGCGGGCGGCGAGCGGCACGACGCGGTGGCGACGGGTTGAGCCATGAACCAGGCGGGTGGCAATCGGTGGGAATTCCACCCACGTGCCGAAAACACGCCTGTTTTCGTAGGGGTTCTGGGTCGATTTGGTGCCGAAATGGCCTGTTCAGGTACAGTGACCTGACGAGTAACTGTAAATAGCTGAATCTGAATGACTTATTTGGCGGAGAGGGTGGGATTCGAACCCACGTGCCGGTTACCCGACAAGACGCTTTCGAGGCGCCCCCGTTACGACCACTTCGGTACCTCTCCGTGGCTGATCGAGCGAAGCGGACCTTCCATTATATCGTCGCCGCGGTGGCTCCACCGGGCTTGGGCCGCTGCCAGATCAGCACTTCATCTCGATAGACCTTCCGAATCCTGTGCAGCGGGATCTGGCGCGCCACACCATCGGCGTCGATCACGCTGAACGACCCCGGTGTGGCCGGGTCGAACGTCACCGACGCCAGCGGCACGACGATGTCGCGGTGCGCGATGTGGTCGACGTAAGCGAGCGCGAACCGCGCCTGCGCGAACGAGGGGTCCCACCGAATGCGGTTCAACAGCTCGTGGATGGGCTGCATCTCAGCGCGCTTGCAGTCATTGCTACGGAGCCCCGCGCCCCGACGCTCGCAACGCTACCGTCGCTCGCGAAAAAATGCCTGCATCAACTCCCGGCACTCGTCCTCTTGCACGCCGGACACGACCTCGAACCGATGGTTGTGTCCAGGCAGATCGCCGCCCCGCACCGTCGAGACAATCGCACCGGTTCGCGGCTCTGCCGCGCCGTACACGAGCACACCGATGCGCGCGTGCACCAGAGCGCCGACACACATCAGGCAAGGCTCGATTGTGACGCACAACGTGGCGCCCGTCAGGCGATAGTTCCCGACGCGGCGCGCCGCCTCTCGGATCGCCACGATTTCTGCATGCGCCGTTGGATCGCCCGCCAAGATCGGCTGGTTGAACCCGCGACCGACAATCTCGCCGTCCACCGAAACGACGGCGCCGATTGGCACCTCGCCGCCCTCGCGGGCACGGCCTGCCTCCTCGAGCGCCGCAGCCATCAGCAGCTCCAGATGTTCGGTCATGCCACTTCTACGGGCAGGTGGGGCGGGTGGGGCAGGTAGGAGGGCAGGTACGGTAGGTAGGGGGCCAGGTGGGATAAGCACAACCGTTTAACCAGCCCAGCCCACCCGACTCAGCTGCCCCACCAGCCTTACCTGCCTCAACCAGCCCTACCTGCCTCACCAGTCCTACCCGCCTCACCAGCCCTACCTGCCACACCTGCCCCAATTCCGTTCCATCTAATTTAATCATGTATCAGATACGATCATTGTATTTTACTTCTGTGTCCGTCCTGGGCGATAACCATATCCCCAACGGATCGGGAAACCGTTCAACGGGAAGCAATTCCTATGTTGCCAGCACAAGGATTGTACGACCCCCAGCACGAGCACGACGCGTGCGGCGTCGGCTTCGTCGTTCACATCAAGGGTGCCAAGTCGCACACCCTCGTGCGGCAGGCGCTGCAAGTTCTCAAGAATCTGCAGCATCGAGGCGCCTGCGGCTGCGAGGTGAACACCGGCGACGGCGCCGGGATCCTCTTGCAGACGCCGGACAAGTTTCTCCGGAAGGTCGCTCCCTCCGCGCTGCCAAAGGAGGGCGAGTACGGCGCCGGGCTGGTGTTCCTCCCGCGCGAGGCCGACCACCGGGCGGCAATCCAAGCACTGGTCGAACGGACCATCGCCGAAGAGGGACAGCGCCTGATCGGCTGGCGCGACGTGCCGACCGACGACAGCCCGGTCGGGCCCAGCGCGGTCGCCGTCGAGCCGATCTTCAAACAGCTGTTCATCGCGCAGGACGCCTCTCTCGCAGGACCCGACGCGCGCGAGCGCTTCGAGCGAAAGCTCTACGTGATCCGCAAACGGATCGAACACGCGGTCGATCGGCTGCCCATCCCCGACGCCGCCAAAAAGGCGTTCTACATCGTCAACCTGTCGAGCAAGACGCTCATCTACAAGGGCATGTTGACCGCGTCGCAGATCGAGACGATGTTCCCGGACCTGGTCGACCCGGATCTGGAGTCGGCGCTGGCGCTCGTGCACCAGCGGTTCAGCACGAACACGTTCCCGAATTGGCCGCTGGCGCATCCCTACCGGCTCATCGCGCACAACGGCGAGATCAACACGCTGACAGGCAACATCAACTGGATGCGCGCGCGCGAAGGACTCCTCAAGTCGAGCCTCTTCGGCGACGACCTGAAGAAGATCCTGCCGGTCATCCGGGAAGGCGGCAGCGACACGGCCACCTTCGACAACGTGCTCGAGTTCCTCATGATGACCGGACGGTCGCTGCCTCACGCCATCCTCATGATGATTCCCGAGCCGTGGCAAAACCACGAGTCGATGCCGGAGGATCTGAAAGCATTCTACGAGTACCACTCCTCGCTGATGGAGCCGTGGGACGGACCGGCGTCGATTGCGTTCTCCGACGGCACGGTCGTCGGGGCCGTGCTCGACAGAAACGGTCTGCGGCCGTCGCGCTATGTGGTGACGAAGGACGACCTGGTCATCATGGCGTCGGAGGTCGGTGTCCTCGACGTTCCGCCCGAAGACATCGTGCTCAAGGAGCGGCTGCACCCCGGGCGCATCTTCCTGGTCGACACCTCGCGCGGCCGCATCGTGTCGGACGAGGAAGTGAAGCGCGAACTCGCGTCGGCGCACCCATACCGGGAATGGCTGTCGAACCTCATCGACATCAACGACCTCGATCCGGCGCCGTACCTGCCGCCGCCCAGTCACGAGACGGTGCTGCAGCGCCAGCAGCTTTTCGGGTACACGCACGAGGATCTGCGCCTGCTGATCGCCCCGATGGCCACCGCCGGCGAAGAAGCGCTTGGATCGATGGGCACCGATACCGCGCTCGCAGCGCTCTCGGATCGGCCCCGCCTGCTCTACGACTACTTCAAGCAGGTCTTCGCGCAGGTGACCAATCCCCCACTCGACGCGATCCGGGAAGAGCTCGTGACGTCGATGGAGTCGACGATCGGACCCGAAGGCAACCTGCTCGATCCGCGTCCCGAGTCGTGCCGGCAGATCACGATCAAGTACCCGGTCATCGACAACGACCAGATCGGCAGACTGCGGCACGTCTACGACCCAGGGTTCCGCGCCATCCGCCTGCCGATGCTGTTCGACGTCACCAAGGACGGTCCGGGGCTCGAGCGCGCCCTCGAAGACCTGAAGCGGCGCGCCAGCGATGCGGTCGAGGCGGGCTACACGATCCTCATCCTGTCGGACCGCGACGCCGACCGTGTCCGCGCGCCAATTCCGAGCCTGCTCGCCACCTCAGGGGTGCATCACCACCTGGTACGCCAGGGCACGCGCACGCGCTGCGCGCTGGTCGTCGAGTCTGGCGACGCGCGCGAGGTCCATCACTGCGCGCTGCTTCTCGGGTACGGTGCGGGAGCGGTCAATCCGTATCTCGCCTTCGAAACGCTCGACGACATGATTCGACAGCGCATGCTCGTCGGGATCACCCACGAGCGCGCCATGGAGAACTACATCCACGCGCTCAACAAGGGCATCCTCAAGGTGATGTCCAAGATGGGCATCTCGACGCTTCAGAGCTACTGCGGCGCGCAGGTCTTCGAGGCCGTCGGCCTCGACAGAACGTTCGTCGACAAGTACTTCACCCGCACGGCTTCGCGGATTGGCGGCGTGGGAATCGACGTGGTTGCCGAGGAAGTGCACCGGCGGCACCTGAGGGCGTTTCCGGAGCGGCCAACGGGCGAGAGCGATCTGGAATGGGGCGGCGAGTACCAGTGGCGCCGCGACGGCGAGTACCACCTGTTCAACCCGGAAACCGTGTTCAAGCTGCAGCACTCGACGCGCAGCGGACAGTACTCCGTTTTCAAGGAGTACACCCGCCTCGTCGACACGCAGAACCACAAGCTGGCGACCCTGCGCGGGCTTCTCGACCTGCAGCTCCAGCCGACACCCATTCCGATCGACGAGGTGGAGGCGGTCGAATCGATTGTCAAGCGCTTCGCGACGGGCGCGATGTCGTACGGCTCGATCAGTCAGGAAGCGCACGAGACGCTGGCCATCGCCATGAACCGCCTGGGGGCGAAATCGAACACCGGCGAAGGCGGCGAGGACCCGGCCCGCTACACCCGCGACGCGAATGGCGACTCGCGGCGGAGCGCGGTCAAGCAGGTCGCCTCGGCGCGGTTCGGCGTCACGAGCGAGTACCTCGTCAACGCCACGGATCTGCAGATCAAGATGGCGCAAGGCGCCAAGCCGGGCGAAGGAGGCCAGCTCCCGGGCCACAAGGTGTATCCGTGGATTGCGAAAGTGCGCTACGCGACGCCTGGCGTCGGCCTCATCTCGCCGCCGCCCCATCACGACATCTACTCGATCGAGGACCTGGCGCAGCTCATTCACGACCTGAAGAACGCGAACCCGGAAGCGCGCATCCAC
>JBGPJH010000187.1:0-6636 GCA_041485305.1 Vicinamibacteria bacterium
ACAACATCGGGGAGATGCTCACCGTCTCGCCGGATCTATTGGACGGCTATCTGTCGGCGGCGAACAAGATCAGCCGGCTCGCCGTGGGCGATACGGCGTTGCCGTTGGGCTCGGCCTTTTACCCCGTGTCCAAGTACCTGCTGCAGAACGACCGGATGAGTGAGCAGCTCCCGTTCGGATCGCGGGGGGGCACGGCTGTTCGACACTACTTCCCCGCCGACGGCGAGTATGTGATTAAGGTCCGTTTCCAGGGCGTCTCAAGACCGCCCCAGCCGGTGGAGGTGCGGATCGACGGCGCGCGCGTGGCCGACGCGACGACAAGCGGGCGCGACTTCGAGGACACGGCCGACAAGGGCGCCATCGAAACGCGCGTCTCCGTCAAGGCGGGTCCGCGCGTGGTTGGCGTGTCGTTCCTGAAGCCGATTCTCCCGAGTGAAACCCGGTATCCGCAGTACTACCCGTGGGGAAACAGCGCCACGTTTGCGACCAACACGGGCTCGGTGCGCTACCTGAGCGTGGACACGGTGGATGTGGCCGGGCCGTACAACCCGCAGGGCCGGGGCGATACGCCGAGCCGTCGCCAGATCTTCGTGTGCCAGCCGGCGAAGGCCGGCGACGAGGCGCCGTGCGCCACGAAAATTCTGGGCACGCTCGCGCGGCGGGCCTTCCGTCGACCGGTGACCAACGCCGAGATCCAGTCCTTGCTGGTGTTCTATCAGAAGGCGCGTAAGGATCAGGATTTCGAGGGCTCGGTTCGCGTGGCGATTGAGCGCCTCCTGGTCGATCCCGAGTTCCTCTTCCGCATCGAGCGCGATCCGGCCGGCGTGCGGCCCAACACCCCGTACAAGGTCAACGACATCGAGCTGGCGTCCCGCCTGTCGTTCTTCCTGTGGAGCAGCGCGCCGGATGACGACCTGCTGCGGTTGGCCGAACGCGGCAAGCTGAAGGACCCTGCGGTCTTGGATCAGCAGGTCCGGCGGATGCTGGACGACCCGCGGGCCGCGACGCTCGTGAGCAATTTCGCGGCGCAGTGGCTCTACCTGCGGAACCTGCGGGTCGCGAAGCCCGATTCGTTCCAGTTCCCAGACTGGGACGACAACCTGCGGGCCGCGCTCTCGCAAGAAACCGAGCTCTTCCTCCAAAGCCAGCTGCGCGACGATCGGAGCGTGGCGGACCTCTTGACGGCGCGCTACACGTTCTTGAACGAGCGTCTGGCCCGCCATTACGGCATTCCCGGCGTCTACGGGAATCATTTCCGCCGGGTGACGCTGCCCGACGACCGCCGGGGTGGCTTGCTGGGACACGGCAGCATCCTCCTGGTCACTTCGTTCGCGAACCGCACGTCGCCCGTGGTGCGGGGCAAGTGGCTGCTCGAGAACTTCTTGAACTACCAGCCGCCGCCCCCCCCGCCCAATGTGCCGGACCTCGCGGCCAACGACAAGGATCAGCAGCCCCGCTCGATCCGCGAGCGGATGGAACAACATCGCCGCAACCCCGTGTGCGCGGGGTGTCACGCCGTCATGGATCCGCTCGGGTTCTCGCTCGAGCACTACGACGCGATTGGCGCATACCGGGTGAAGGCAGACGGTGTGGCCATCGAGACGTCAGGCGTGATGCCGGACGGCACGAAGTTCGACGGCCTGGGCGGCCTCCGGTCCGTGATGGAACAGCGGAGCGACGACTTCGTCTCGACCGTCGCCGAGAAGCTGCTGGTCTATGCGCTCGGCCGGGGCGTGGAGTACTACGACCAGCCGGTCGTCCGGAAGATCGTTCGTGATGCGGCGTCCACGGACTACAAGTGGTCGTCGATGATTCTCGGCGTCACCAACAGCATGCCATTCCAAATGCGAATGCGGAGGGTCGAGCAGTGATGATCACCAAGAAAGCGCTTTCCCGACGGACCGTTCTGCGTGGCTTGGGGACCACGCTTGCGCTCCCGCTTCTCGACAGCATGGTGCCCGCGTTGTCGGCGCTGGCTAAGACGGCCGGCGCGGCGCCCCGGCGCTTCAGCGTCACCTACGTGGCGCACGGGTCGTCCCCCGGCTACTGGGTGCCGAAGACCGAAGGCGCGGCGTACGAGCTCACTCAACCGCTCGAGCCCCTGGCGAAGTTCCGGGACCGGATGCTGGTCCTGTCCGGCATCGACAACGAGGTGGCGATGCAGCGGCCGGGCGATCCGCGCGGCGGGCACGGGCGCATGGCGCCCGCGTTCATGTGCGGCGTCCACGCGAAGCCGACGCAGGGGGCCGACTTCCGGGTCGGCGTCTCCATCGACCAGATCGCGGCCGAGCACATCGGCAAGGAAACCCAGCTGCCATCGCTCCAACTCTCGCTCGAGCCGGTGGACTTTTCCGGCAGCTGTGACAGCGGATACAGCTGCGTGTACACGAACACCCTCTGCTGGCGCGGCCCCACGATGCCCTTGCCGATGGAGGACAACCCGCGCGCCGCGTTCGAGCGACTGTTCGGCGACGCGGGCAGCAGCGATCCGACCGTGCGGCTCCGCCGATTGCGCGAGCGGCGGAGCATCCTGGACTCGGTGATGGAAAAGGCCTTGGGCCTGAACAAGACGATCGGGCCGACCGACCAAAGCCGCTTCGACGACTACTTGCAGTCGATTCGCGACGTGGAGCGCCGGATCCAGACCGCAGAGGCGCAAAGCGATCGAGCGCTGCCGGTCGTCAGCCAGCCTGGCGCGGTTCCCGAGACCTTCCCGGAATACGCCAAGCTGATGCTGGACTTGCAGGTGTTGGCCTACCAAGCGGACCTGACCCGCGTCTGCACCTTCATGATGGCCAAGGAGCTCAGCGGGCGAGCCTATCCCGAGATCGGCATGTCGGAGGGGCACCACGCGCTCTCGCACCACGGCGACAATCCGGACAAGAAAGCGTTGCTCGCGAAGCTCAACGCGCATCACACGTCGATGCTCGCCTACTTCGCCGGCAGGCTGGAATCGACGCCGGACGGCGATGGCTCGCTGCTGGACCACACGGTGCTCCTCTACGGGAGCTGTCACGGCGACCCCAACAAGCACGATCCGCACGAGCTGCCGATTCTGGTGTTCGGCGGAGACCGCATCAAGGGTGGCCGGCATATTCGCTACGCGCACGCGCAGCTGCCGAACCTCCACGTGACCCTGCTGAACGCGCTCGGGGTGCCGGTAGAGAAGGTGGGCGACTCGACCGGTCCGCTGCCGCTTGACGCGGTGGCCGGCGTCTAGGCGAACCGGCACGCGCGAGAGGGACTCATGAACGTGCGCAGCCGTTTCTCCCTGTTGTTGGGATCGGTTGGAGTGGTCTGCCTGGTGGCATCGGCGACCACGCTCGCCGCTCCCGGCGACCTCCGTCTCGTGGACGCCACGAAGCGCAACGACCCCAAGGCCGCCCGGGCCCTCATCCAGCAAGGGGCCGACGTCAACACCCCGCAGGCTGATGGCGCGACGCCACTCCATTGGGTCGCCCACTGGGACGACCTCGAGACGGCAGACCTGCTCCTGCGTCGCGGAGCGAACGTGAACGCCGAAGAGGACACCGGCGTCACACCGCTCGTACTGGCCTGTCTCAACGGCGGCACGTCAATGGTCGACCGGCTCCTCAAGGCCGGCGCGCGGCCGACCGCCCGCAAGGACAGCGCCGTCATGGTCTCCGCGCGCACGGGCAATGTGGACGTCATGAGGCTGTTGCTTGCGCACGGCGGTAACGCCAACGCGAAGGAGGCCGATCGCGGCCAAACGGCGTTGATGTGGGCAGCGTCAGAGAAGCACCCCGACGTCGTGCGCACGCTGATCGAGGGCGGCGCCGACATTCAAGCGCGCACAAAGGCCGACGCGCCTGCGGACAGCGAAGGCCGCGCTCGCAATTCCACCGGTCAGGCCCCGCGTCGTCCGCCGTCCAACGGCGCGAGCGGGTTCACGGCGCTCTTGTTCGCGGCCCGGGCCGGCGACCTCGAGTCCGTCCGACGTCTGCTGGAAGCGGGAGCCAACCCCAACGACAAGACCGACGACGGACTCAGTGCGCTCGTGCTGGCGACGGTCAGAGGGTATCCCGCTATGGCGATGCTGCTGTTGGACAAGGGCGCGGACCCCAATGCCGACGGCACCGGCTATACGGCCCTGCATTGGGCGGCGGGCTCGTGGGAGACGGAGCTGACCGTCACCACCATCACGAACGACCGCGAGGGTGAGTGGTACACCATCGCAGGTCTCAGAGAGGGCAGGCTGGAGCTCGTCAATGCCCTCCTCGCCCACGGGGCCGATCCGAATGCGAGAATCAAGAGACCTCCGGCTCGAGCCGGCTCCACCAAGAATCCGGGGCTCAACGAGCTGGACGGCGCGACGCCCTTTCTGCTGGCGGCGCTGTCGGGGGCGCCTGACATCATGCGCGCGCTCGCGGCCAAGGGTGCGGATGTGCGGCTGAAGACCAGCGGCAACGGTACGTCCCTGATGGCCGCGGCAGGTCTCGGCCGCGTCCAAGGCGAGGTGCTCGTGCCCGAGAAGGACACGTTGGAAGCCGCCAAGCTCATCGCGGAGCTTGGCGCGGCGGACGTGAACGCTGCCGATGCGATCGGCAACACCGCCCTCCACTATGCGGCGTACATGCGCCGCGACTCGATCGTACGGTTTCTCGTCGAGCACGGCGCGAAACTCGATGCGAAGAACAAGTTCGGCGAGACTCCCCTGTGGGTCTCTGAAATCGTCATTCAGTTCGCCGGGGGCGGAACCTTCCAGATCGTACCTTCCGCGACGGGAGACGTGCTCCGCAAGGCCGGCGCCAAAGCGATTCGTCCAGACTACGGTGAGCTTCGCCCACGGTACTGGCCGGATCTCCCCCACACTTAAAGGGCACTTCGGAGACGATGTCCCGGACGGCGAGCCGGCCTCCGATGGCCGGCCGTCTCCCTCACGTCCCGGAACGGTTGGCGCACCAGCCCAGTGGCAATCCCATCCACCGAGTCGACGTTCGGATCTTGCGGCGGTTCCCGCTCGCGGGCCGGGCCAAGCTGGAAGGCTCGCTTCAGGTGTTCAACCTCTTCAACCATGTGAACTACGGGAACTACGTCACCGCGGCAGTGAGCTCGGCCTATCGTCAGCCGGTGCAGAACCTGAACGTGGCGTATTTGCCGCGCATGCTGCAATTGGGCTTCCGGGTTTCATTCTGAGCGGTTCCGTCATCGACGCCCGAGGCCGGATGCTGATCCGGCCTCGGGCGGTATGATGGTGTACGGTTGAAGCGGCGACGTCGCCGAATCATGACGTGCTCACCCAGAGCGCAAAGAGGAGACCCACAATATGAGAAGTCGAAGCAAGTCGCATGTGGTGCGGGCGGTCGCCGTCGCTGTGGGTGTGGGTGTGGCGGTTTCTTGGACGTGGCTCGGCGCGCAGCGCGGTGGGGCCATCGCCATTGACGCGGATGACATTGCCGGCACCGTGGCCAGCGCCAAGGGCCCGGAAGCGGGCGTCTGGGTGATCGCGGAAACGACGTCGTTGCCGACGAAGTTCGCCCGGATCGTCGTCACGGACGACCAGGGTCGCTACCTGCTCCCGGACTTGCCGCGGGGGAGTTACGAGGTGTTCGTGCGCGGATATGGGTTGGTGGATTCGCCGCGGCAACCAGCCAAGCCGGGCCAGCTGCTCGATCTGAAGGCGCAGGTGGCGCCGAGCCCCAGCGCCGCCGCCCAGTACTATCCGGCGGCGTATTGGGCCGCGATGATGGACAAGCCCGTAGCCAGGTGCGCCATGGCGTGTCACCAGATTGGCAATAAGGCGACGCGGGAAATTCCTCCCAGCATCACCAAGATGGCCTCGTCGTCGCTCGATGCGTGGGATCGCCGCACAGCAACGGGCCCGGAAGGCCCGGGTATGTTCGCCGGCTTCAAGCAGCTCGGCGCCGACCGGCAAGCCTTCGCTGATTGGACGGACCGCGTGGCCAAAGGCGAGATTCCCCGACAAGTGCCGTCGCGGCCCGCGGGCGTCGAGCGCAATCTCGTCGTCTCGTGGTGGGACTGGGGCACCAACCTCGACGGCCGAACCGACGCCCAGGCGAGCGACCTGCGTAATGCGAACGTTAACGCCAATGGGAAGGTCTACATGGTGTCCCGGTCGGACGATGTGCTGGCGGTGCTCGACCCGGTCGAACATCGTGCCCAAGTCCTCAAGGTGCCGTCGACGGCCCCCGTCGTCGCCGCGAAAACGCCGACGTCTGCGTACTGGGGCGATGAGCCGGTGTGGAAGCGCCAGGCCGAGCCGCGGAGCGTGGCGATGGATGCGCGCGGCCGCGTGTGGCTGACAGCCCGGCTCCGGGAGAAGCCGGAGTTGCCCGCGTTCTGCACCTCGGACACGAACAAGTTCGCGAAGTATTACTCGGCCGGGCCCCGGGGCGGCCGAGGCCGAGGCGGGCAAGGGTACGGCGATGTGGGCCGGCAGCTGACCATCTACGATCCACAGACGCAGCAGTTCACGCCAATCGCCGACACGTGCTTCACCCTGGACCATAACCAGTTGGGGCCCGACAATTTCCTCTACTTCGGCGTGAACAACGCCGTGTTCTGGATTGATACGACGACCTGGGATAAGACCAAGAATGCCGAAGCGTCGCAGGGGTGGTGCCCGGCGGTCGTGGACACCAACGCAGACGGCAC
>JBGPJH010000188.1:0-6618 GCA_041485305.1 Vicinamibacteria bacterium
CCCGAGGGCGCCGCTCTGCGACAACAGAGACACCCGGCCGCTCGGCGGCATGATCGGCGAAAACGACGCGTTCAGCCGCACACTCGGGCTGGTGTTGAGCAGCCCCATACAGTTGGGGCCCACCATACGCATTCCATGATTGCGCACTCGCTCGACGAGCTGGCCCTGCAGCGCGCGACCGGCGTCGCCTGACTCGGCGAACCCCGCGGAAATCACGACGATCGATTTGACGCCGGCCACCGCGCAGTCGTCGATCACGCTCAGCACGGCCACCGCGGGGACGGCGATGACGGCCAGATCAACACCTGGCGGCATCTCGCGGGCCGAGGAGTAGCAGGGTACGCCCTCGATGTCGGCCGCTGTCGGGTTGACGGGATAGATCGCACCAGAGAACCCGGCGCCTCGCACGGCATCAAAGATCCGGCGGCCCAGGCTCGACCTTTCGCGTGAGACCCCGACGATGGCCACCGTCTTCGGCGTGAGCAATGGGAGGAGCGAGGCCGCCGTGGCCAGCCGGTCACGCTCCTCTGCGGTCCGCACGCCCTCTGGCGACGGCGTTAGCGACAACAGCAGTTCCACCACTCCGGCGCTGGTCTTCGACCGAATTCCGAAGCCCGAATCTCGGAACACCTCGAGCATTGCCGCATTGTCGGCGAAGGTTGTCGCCTGGAACCTCTCGAAGCCCCGTTCGGCTGCGGCCACGGCCAGACGCTCGAGCAATGCCGTCGCTAGCCCTTTCCCCTGGAAGCTGTCGTCGACGGCGAACGCCACCTCGGCGAGCGTGGTGTTGATGGCGAGGTACGAGGCGACGGCAATCGGCCGCAGGTCGTGCGGGTGAAACCGATGGACGACCAGCGTCAGCGCACGCGACGGATCGCTCGCGTCACAGAGTCGGTCGATCACGCTGTCGGGCGGTTCCGCCGGGGTGAAGAAACGCTTCCGGCGCGATTCAGGAGAGAGGTCGTGAAAGAATCGACGGATGTCGTCGCGATCTGCCGCGTCCGCCATGCGGACCGACGCCACCGAGCCGTCGCGCAGCACGAGACGGGGGCTGTCGATCTGATCGCCAGCCGGCAGCGGAGGCGTGGCCGGCAGCATGCTACCCCCGCGACCGAGCGACGAGCGTATCCGGCGTGACGAACTCGTGCTCCGGATGACGAACGGTCAGTACCGGGCACGGCGCCGTCCGGACCACGCGCTCGGCCACGCTTCCCATCAGCAGGTGGGCGACCGCGCCGCGGCCGTGCGTGCCCACGATGACCAGATCCGTCTGCGCGTCCCTGGCGTACTGCACGATGGCAAGCGCCGTGGCGCTCGAAGTGACGACAACTGGCTTGGTCGGCAGGGGATTCGGATCGTTGTCGACCAACACCTCATCGAGGCGCTTCCGCGCAGCCTCCTCCACGTCGCGCTGCAGATCAGGCAGGACGGCCACGTACGCATCGCCGCCGAGCCGCAAATACACGTCGTCAGCCACGTGGAGCACGTGGAGCCTGGCGCCAAAAGTCCGGGCCAACGCGCGTCCATACGCGAGGGCGGCGTCGGCTGCTTCGCTGAAATCGGTGGCCACCAAGATGTTTTTCAGGGCAATCATGGCCGCTTCACCTTCTCTCTCTTGGCGCCTCGGTCAGTCCGCAGGCGCGTACGGCTTACTCGGCGACCTGTGGGGCAGGCGACTCATGACACCTTCCCACCGCCGGCCAGGGAGCACGGGGTGTGCCAGGGGCAATAGATGGAATCCTGCGGAGTTTCTCGGCTGGAGAGCCGCAGTGCCGGGATGTCGGCAGCGGCGTTCTACCATCGGCCACCATGTTGGCTGCAGGTTGCCATGAGCTCCTTCCCCCCACCGCTCCATGAGGCAGATGCAGGTTTCGATGGTCGTGCCGGTCATTTCGGCCAGCTCCTGCCCCGCGAGCACATGGGGCGCTGAAGAAGCCTCTGTCATTGTGTGACGTTGACAGTAATGGTCGCGCAAAGCCCCGGCAGCGTTGTGTGCTTGTCGTCGCCAATTTCCAGCGCGAGCTTGTGCCGTCCGGGCTCCAGCTGCATGTCGATCTCGTTCTTGCCATCGCCGAAATGGACCCATGGGGCGGCCTTCGGAATGACCGTCCCTGGTGGCAGACACTCGGTGTCGACCCCCACATGATGATGTCCCACGCCGGCGCGGGCCGTCTGTACATCGCCTTGAGGAACCGGCAGGATCTCGAGCTTTTCGATGCCGAATCGCAGGTGGACCGGGCTCTTGACCGTGGCACCATCTTGAGGCTCGACAAAAAAGACGCGTCCTGTCGCGGGTACGGCGGCCGACGTGGCCGGCGCCGATCCCCCGGCTGGCTGCGATGGTGGTGCCTCCGATCCGCACGCTGCCGTTATGAACGCGGCAGCCAGTAACGCGGCGCCGATGTCATGCTTCCAAACTTTCATGGGTGACTCTCCTTGTTAAGTTCTTTAAGAACTGGCTTGGCGATGGCGATCATTCTTGTCCGCGAGGCCACATGCCTGCAACCGTTGCCGGGAAACCGACGCCAAACCCGGCGCGTTTTTTGCCTCTAATGTCACCATATCGAGCGGGAGAAGGAGGAAATCATGGTTCACGCACTGGCACCCCATGGGTTTTTCGGGGGAGTTGGTCGCTTTCTCGAACACGCGGCGGCTATCGTCATCGGTTTTGTGCTGATGGTGGTGGGCCTCGGGCTCGGAGTCACGATGATCATGCTGCCGGTCGGCATCGTCGTTGGGCTCCTCGGAGTCGCGATTTTCATTGCCGGCATCTTCGCGCGGGTCGACAAGCACTGAGGAGGCGGCGCCATGCTCGATCGGCACAAAGTCGAAACCGTCCTGAACCGACGGTTTCCCGGGTCGGCTCACCATCAGGTGGCTGCGGCTACGAATGCGATCATGGGGCTTTCCGACGAATGGGAGGAAGTGCTCCACGCCGACCACGAATTCGGCTATCACTACTCGACCAAGTGCGGGGGCGTTTGCTACCTCGCACGGGAAGTCGAAGATGGCGCCGAATTTCGGCTCTTCCGCCGGCGGGCGACCTGAGTGCGCGGCCAAGAAGGTCGTCGCACTCTCCGCAATCCATCTATTGCGGTGTCGCCGTCGGGAGGGAAATGTGAACCACGGTGCCGCCCTTGGCTGACGTGTCGATCTCGATCAGGCCACCATGGGCTTCAACAATTCGCCGAGCGATGGGCAGGCCAAGGCCAGTGCCTCGATGCTTGGTCGTGAAGAACGGCTCGAACATCTTTTCGCGCACGTCTGGAGCGATACCGGGTCCGTGATCGGCAATCGACACTCGCCACGCGCCATCCGATGGATGGATGACGACCGAAATCGTTCCCAACCCTCCCATCGCCTGGGCGGCGTTCATCAGCACGTTGTGAAAGACCAGGCGCAATTGTTCGGCGTCAGCAGCCACGACGGCGCCGTTGCCTGAGATGTCGACGTTGAGCCCGAGGAGTGCCGGGTCGCGCCGCAGCAGATCCGCGGTGCTGCCGATGAGGGATCGGAGCTCCACGGGTTCGGAGCGGGGCGGCCGCGGGCGCGCGAAGACGAGGAGATCCTGCACGATCCCGTTCAGCGAGTCGAGCCGATCGATGATGTCGCCGACCACGGGTTTGTCGCGAGACTCCGCGGGCATTCGCGACGCGATAACCTGCAGCGCGCCGCGGATGCCCGCGATGGGGTTCTTGACCTCGTGCGCCACGACGGCCGCCATCTGGCCCAGGCGCGCGAGCGACTCCTGCTCGCGCAGACGTTCTTCCGAGCGCTTTCGGTCCGTAATCTCGTATCGGATCGCCATGTACTGGTACGGCTTCCCACTGGCGTCGAGAAACGGCACTATCGTGGTGTCGACCCAGTAGAGCGACCCATCCTTTGCCTGATTGCGAATCTCGCCGCGCCAGATGCGGCCGTTCGCGATCGTCATCCACAAGCTCCGGATGAACTCCTTGGGGTGATAGCGGGAGTTCACGATCCGATGGTCCTGCCCAAGCAACTCCTCACGGGAGTACTTGGAGATCTCGCAGAACTTGTCGTTGACGTATTTGATCAAACCTTTCGTGTCGGTGATCGCCACGATCGCCGACTGGTCCAGGGCGAACTTGATGTCGTCGAGATCTTTCGTCCGCGCCTGGAGGCGAAGCCAGGTGTCGCGAAACCGTCCGAGAACGAGCGCCGTACTCCAGATGATGACCAGCGCGATGCCGCGGCTGGCGACCAAGGCCACCAGGGCCGTCCCCCTCAGGGTGGCGTACCCGCCGAGCAGGGTCAGGACCGAAGCAATCGACGCGGCGACGAGTTGGAACCGCGGAGGACCGTTCAACGTGGCGACGAGGAGTGGCACGACGTAGAGCATGCCCACGCCGAACCCGAGCGCTCGTTGCACATCTACAACAAAGATCACCGCGGCAAGAACCGCTGCGGACACGGTTGCGCTGTTCAGCAGCCGGGTCGCCGGCAAGACGCGCGAGGGGTGGGGATCGGAACCCATTTGGTCCGCTTTTTGAACTTCCGTTGGCCGAGTTCCTTATGCTAGCCCCTCCGGCGGCGTTTTCCACACGTCCGATGTCGACTACGGCGGCAAGTCAGCGCGAATTTCCCCACACCATGCAGAATTCTTCCGCCGTCCGGGTCTTGGTTGTCGACGACGAGCCGCTTGTCCGCTGGTCGATTGCCGAAACGCTGCGCGCAGACGGTTACGATGTCGTGGAGGCGTCCGACGCCAAAGCGGCGGTCCGTGCGGCCACCGAGGCTTCTCCAACACCATCACTGGTGGTATTGGACCTTCGTTTGCCAGATTGCGCCGACTTGGGGCTGCTCGGCACCATCAGGCGTCTCGTGCCGGACGCGCGAGTCGTCGTGATGACGGCGTTCGGAACGCCTGAGGTGGCCGCAGACGCGTGCCGACTCGGAGCGTTCACGGTGCTCGACAAGCCTTTTGACCTCGGCGACCTGGAACGGGTCCTCGCCCGCGCTCTGGCGGCACCTCCCACGACCTGATAGCTCGGCGGTCGGCCCCACCCATATACTAGACGGGCATGGCCGCGCCGACGATTCTGGTGGTCGACGACGAACAGCTCATCCGCTGGTCGTTGAAAGACCGTCTCTCCGACGAAGGTTACCGCGTTCTCGAGGCTGATTCGGCCGCCTCGGCCCTCGCGAAGCACGAGGAGGGGGTCGACCTCGTCCTGCTCGACTACAGGCTTCCGGACGGCGACGGCCTGACCGTTCTCAAGAAGATCAAGGAACGCGATCCCGACACGCTCGTCATCCTGCTCACGGCCTTCTCGAGCGTCGAGACGGCCGTCGAGGCCATGAAACACGGCGCGTATCATTACGCGAACAAGCCTTTCAACCTCGACGAGCTGGTACTGCTCGTCGAGAAGGCGCTCGAGACGACGCGCTTGCGCCGCGAAGTGCGCACGCTGCGCGCGACCCAGGCCCAGCCCTATAGCATGGACCGCATCGTGGGCGCGAGTGGGGCGCTCGTGGCCATCAAGGCCCTCTTGCAGAAAGTGGCGTCGAGCCCGGCGTCCACCGTGTTGCTGGCGGGCGAAAGCGGTACCGGCAAGGACTTGGCCGCGAAAGTGATTCACTACACCAGCGACCGCGCGTCGAGGCCGTTCATGAACATCACCTGTTCGGCCCTGCCCGAGGCGCTCCTCGAAAGCGAGTTGTTTGGGCACGAGCGTGGAGCGTTCACAGGCGCGGACCGCCAGCGGCGCGGCCTGCTGGAGACGGCCGACGGCGGGACTGTCTTCCTGGACGAAATCGGCGAGATGGTGCCAGGGCTGCAGGCCAAGCTGCTGCGGTTTCTTGAAGAAAAGACGTTCAAGCGCGTTGGCGGGGCGGTCGACATTCGCGTGGACGTGCGCGTCATCGCCGCGACGAACCGGAACCTGCAGGAGGAAGTTCGTGCCGGGCGCTTTCGCGAGGACCTGTTCTATCGGTTGAACGTGCTGCCCCTTGTGCTGCCGCCGCTGCGTGCTCGCGCGGAAGATGTTCCACTCCTGGTCGAGTTCTACATTGACGCGTTCAACGTCGAATTCAAGAAACACGTGCGCGGCGTTTCTCCCGAGGCCATGAAACGTCTTCAAGGCTACGGGTGGCCCGGCAATATCCGCGAGTTGCGCAACATGGTTGAACGGGCGATGTTGCTCGCCGAGCACGACGTCCTCGTTCCCATCGACTTCACGCTGGGCAGTGCTGGCTCCGTGAACCTCACCGATCGCGTCGAGCTTCCGCCGGGGGGCATCGACCTCGAACAGCTGGAGCGGTCGCTCGTGGTGCAAGCCCTCGAGCGGACCGGTTGGAATCAGACCCGCGCCGCGGTTCTGCTGGGCCTCAATCGCGATCAGATTCGTTATCGGATTGAGAAATTCCATCTCGAAAAGGCGGGGACTGTCTAGGAACTAGCACTCACCGCTGCCTTTTCCCCGTCGACGCGAAGAAATCCCCACTCTCACTTGAGGCGGTAGACGCCATTCGCCGAAAACCCGCCAATACTCCGGAAAATCGGCAGATTAGTGTCTGGCACGGCCATTGCCCCCTAACTGGCGTCTTCATTCCACAACGCGTTTGGCGATGATGCCAAATGCGCCCGCCGCATAA
>JBGPJH010000189.1:0-6610 GCA_041485305.1 Vicinamibacteria bacterium
AGACGACGAAGAGGTGACAGGTGCGGACCAATAGCATCGTAACGGCGCCCGTACTGGTCGCTCTCCTGTCGGCTACGACGGCGTGCCAGCGAGCACCCGCCGCCGCCGTCGGCGCGCCGTCGGCCCAGCAGTCGGCGCTTTCGTCTCGCGATGCGCTCATCGCGCGTGCGAAGTCGCTCGAGCTCAACACACCTTACGTGCCGCCTCCGGGCGACCCCCTCGAACACCACGCCGCCGGCTTCGCGAAGATCATGTGCTCCGCGGTGTTTATCACCGGTCTCGATCCAGCCTTCGCCGCCGAGAATGTGGGGTACTTCACAGGGCCTTACCAGGAGCGGGTGAAGGTCAGCAAACCCGTGATCGATCGCACAGCCAAGGCGGTGCACGTGAGGCTCTCGAACGGCGTCACGCTCACAGCCAAGTACCTCGGCAGCCAGGGGTGCGTAACGCTGCCTGTCGGAAAAAGATCGGTGAGCTTTGCCCCGCTCGAGGTGAAGAGCAAGCTGCCCGAGGCGTCGAGGCAGCCGTGGCCGACGGGTGATGCGCTGCCGAACACTCCGCTCCCCTCCGAGCTCGACGTCGCCAAAGTGAAGCGGGCCGTGGACGTGGCGTTCGAGCCGGCGGCAGAGATGACGGCGGCCTTCGTGGTGACGTGGAAAGGACGACTGATTGGTGAGCGCTACGGAGAGGGCGTCACGGCGCGCACGCCGCTCGAGAGCTGGTCCATGGGCAAGAGCGTCACGGCCACCTTGCTGGGAATCCTCATCAAACAGGGAGCGTACGAGCTATCGCAGCCTGCGCCCATTCCCGAATGGCAAGGTCAGGGAGACCCCCGGGCGAAGATCCGCATTGCCGACCTCCTGAACATGTCGAGCGGGTTGCGGATCATCGCGCCCCAGGATCCCGACTACGACCCTGCAGGTCCGTATCCCGATCATCTGTATCTCTACACCGGCACCGTCAACGCATTCCACTACGCCGCCACGCGGCCGCTGCAGTGGCCCCCCGGCACGATCGGCCGGTATCACAATACAGATCCGGTCCTGACCAATTACCTCATTCGCCTGGCAGTCGAGAAGCGCGGTGAAGAGTACCTGTCGTTCCCGCAGCGCGCCCTCTTCGACCGCATCGGGATTCGGACGATGGTGATCGAGACGGATCCGTTCGGCAACCTTCTTACCCAGGGGTACGACTTGATGTCGGGTCGAGACTGGGCGCGCCTTGGCAATCTCTATCTTCAGGACGGCGTCTGGAACGGAGAGCGGATCCTCCCCGAAGGATACGTGAAATTCGTGAGCACATTGGCGCCCGCGTGGGAAGCTGACAAGCGTCCCGTCTACGGCGGTTTCTTCTGGATCAACGGGGACGGAACGTTCCCGGTCCCCAGGGAGGCGTACTACATGTCGGGAGCCGGCGGCCAGACGACGCTGATCGTTCCGTCGCACGATCTCGTTGTGGTGCGCCTCGGCCACTACAAGGGGAGCACCGTCGGGTCCACCGGGCTCAGGAAGGCACTTGCGCTGTTGATGGAGGCGGTGCCGGAGAAGAAGTGACTTCTACGGCTTGTGCGCCGGGTCGTAGGTGGGCTTCACGGTTCCGAGGCGCTTGGCGACGTCGAATAACGTCGGATAGAACTGGACGAACGTGTTTTCGACGGCCGTGTTAGCGCTGTGACACGCGTAGCACGACGCCGTTGCAGGCAGCAGCGAGGCAACCTCGGCCGGGCCCTGCGGAGTGTCGAAGGCGAAGTAGCCCCAGCCGCCGCCAGGGAATCGCTGCTGATCCTTGACCGCGGCCTCGATGGCGACCACCTCGCCCTGCGTTCGCCCGCCGTTGTTGATCGACACGTTCGTGTCGGCTCGCCGGATCTCGAGGATGAACATCGTCTTGTCAGGCCATCGACCTGAGCCGACGAACTCCCGGTACGCCGCGGGCGTGACAAAGACGTTGTCGAACATCGGAGGCCGCCCAGCCGCGGCCTCGGCCTGCGCCGGCCCGTACGTCATCCCGAGCCCGCTCGTCACAAAAACCCACTCGCGATAGTCCGCGGGGCGAACGAGCTGACCGTTGCTCGAGTACGTTGGACCCCCGGTGGCGCGCGTCTGGGCCTCTGACGGCCAGCTCCACGCGACCATCACCACGACCACGCAGCCGGCAAGACCCAACAGCGACTTCGTCATGTCATGAACAGTATCAGTAACGAAGCTCCGCCTCAAACCCGCCGAGGGGTGGCCCGGCGAAAACTTGCTTCAGTTGCGAGGACAGCGGCTTTAGAAGCTGTCTAGTGCCCGATGCGGCCGACCGGGCTGCGTGCCCTAGCGCAGCCGATGAGACGGCCCGTATCAGGGCGCTTTGCAGACGAAGCTCGCCGCATCGTCCGTGCTCCCGGTCCCCTTGTACGTGGCGACCTGTGGATACGGACACAACGGACGGGTGCGGTCCATTTTGCCGTCTTTCACGCGAGACGCGAGGATCTGATCCGGCGCCTTGCCTTTCTCGACCCACTGGTCCAACGCGCCGAGCATGTCGAAGCTGCTGGTGCCGTCACCACCTCCGCAGTGGGCCATGCCTGGCACCATGAACAGGCGATAGGAACCGCTCACCTTGCTCGCACCTCCCAGCGCCTCGAGCACGCTCTTGTAGTAGGCCACGCTGCTTCCCGGAGAAATCTGCGGGTCGCTCCAGCCATGGTATTGCAGCAGCTTGCCGCCGCGTGCGAAGAACGGCTTCAGATTCGGATCCAGCGCGTTGATGGTGCCATGATCCAGCTCTTCGGTCCGGGTGACATCGCGATCGAAATCGAAGGTTCCTTCATCCCAGGCCGCGTCCTGAAACACGACGTACTTGAAATGATCGAAGCCGATCGCGAACGGCTTCGCGCCGGCCATCGTCGTCCACCCGAGCTCGCTTCCGGGCTCGTGGCCGGGGAAAATCACCTGCTTGGTGCGAGGATTCGTTGCCGGCGCATAGATCTTCCGCGCCGCCTCCACCTGCGGTGCGGTGAGGCACGACGGGCTGTCGGATCCCTTGCACTCGAGCACCTTTGGATCGAAACGACATCGTGTCGGATCTTCCAGGACGCCGTCTTTCACCCCGTCGGCGGCGTCGCACGCAGACAGCACGGCGTCGTGAATGAGCGGGAACTTGCTCGGCGGAATGGAGCTGGCTTCATCTTTGTGAACGGCCCGGTTCACCCAGAGCGACTGGATGGCGCGGCCCGTCCAGTTCACGGCTGGCGCGCCGGCAACGATGCCGTCGAAATCGTCCGGGTAGCGTTGCGCCTCCTTCAACCCCTGTCTGCCGCCTACTGAGCAGCCGCTCCAGTAGGACAGTCGAGGCGCCTCGCCGTAGTAGGCTGCGGTGATCGCTTTCGCCTTGACGGTCATCTCGTGCTCGGAGCGATACGCATAGTCGATGAGCTTCTCGGGGTGCCCCAGGACAAAGCTTCCGCTGCCGCCGCTGTGTCCGGTATCGGTGGAACTGGTGGCGTAGCCGCGACGGAGCGCCTCGCTCATGGCCGGATAGCTGATCGACCCGGCCCAGCCGCCATTGCCAACGGCCTGGAACTTGCCGTTCCAGCCCGAGGCGGGCAGCCAGACCTCCATCTTGATGTCGGAGTCAGGCGATGGCTTGAGCGTGGCGGCAACACGGCAGAAGGCGGGCAGACTGCTGAACCCCTGCGAGGTGGCTGCGCCCGCGGCAGGCAGCGCCAATCCCCCGGCCGGCACCGTTTGGGCCACGGTAATCGTCGTGTTCGGCAGCGTCGACACCGACAGACTTTCGCATGAGGTGGCGGCGCTTACGGCCGGACCAGGCATCAAGGCCGCAAGGAGAACTGCGCACGATCCGGCAGTCAGTGTCGCGCCTAAGAGTTTCATGCCCCCTCCTGAATCCGTAAGGTTGGCCGCAGACGACAACGATACCGATCAACTCGCATCCAGACAAGTTTCACGTTAAGGAGCGTTCCTGGTCACCCAGATTTCCGAAATAGCGCCTGGAGCGCAGCGTCCAGGTGGGCGAACGTGAAGGTGAATCCGAGGCGTTCCGCCTTTGCCGGCACCGCGCGCTGGCCCGAGAGCAGAAGCGCGTCCGCCATCTCTCCGAGCATCAGCTTCAACACGAATCCGGGTGTCGGCATGAAGGCAGGTCGGTGAAGAGCCCGGCCGAGTGTGCGCGCGAATTCGGCGTTGGTCACCGGGCTGGGAGCGGACGCGTTGAGGGGGCCCGACACCGCCGGCGATTCGATGGCGAACCGGACCAGATCGACCCAGTCCTGCCAGTGGATCCACGGCCAGAACTGACGTCCTGACCCGACGGGACCGCCTGCGCCGAGCCAGAAGGGCGGCAGCATCTTGGGCAGCGCCCCGCCGTCACGTCCGAGCACGAGCCCGGTTCGAATGCACGCGACGCGTGTACGGGGTCCGGCCGCGCGCATCGCCTCGGCCTCCCATTGGAGGCAGACGGAGGCGAGAAAATCGCTTCCCGCCGGCGTCTCTTCGTGTGCGATTTGATCCTGCAGCGGCCCGTAGAAGCCGACAGCCGATCCGCTGACGAACACGGGAGGCGGCGCCTTCGCCTGGGCGATGCCCTCCACAAGGCTGCGTGTGGCGAGCAGGCGGCTTTCCAGAATCCGCGTCTTGTGCGCGCTGGTCCATCGTCGTCCCGCGATGGATTCCCCGGCGAGGTTGACCACGGCTTGGGCGCCGTCGAGCTCTGTCGCCCAAGCGCCACTGGCCGATCCGTCGGGAGTCCAGGAGACCTGATGGGCGTTGGAAGTCAGGCCCGCGGCAGGCGGCCGCCGCGACAGGATGACGACCGCATGTCCGCGGCCTGAGAGGGCCGTCGAGAGCAACCGGCCGAGGAAGCCGGTTCCGCCGGCAATGACAACCTTCACGATCCTCTGTTATAAGTAACTAAATCGAACTCTCCTCCGCCGAACCTTCGCCGAGGCCGGCGAACGCTTGCAGCTTATCGCAAGCGGCGACGCTTTGCCGGCGGAGAAAATCGACCAGGCGATCGCCGGCATCGCGGCGTTCGTCCGCGAGCACGCGTTTTTTCCAGCCATCATGCTCCGGGAAATGGCCGAAGGCGGCGTGCACCTCGACCGCGAGACGCTCGCCGCGCTCGCCAAGCTGCCGCGGACGGTCGCGCAGATCGTGCAGGAAGGCGTCCGAGAACGCGCGTTCCGATCGATTCATCCTCTTGCCGCCTACTTCACGATGGTGGCGCCGATTGTCTTCTACCTGGCCGCAGCGCCCATTCGAACGGAATTGACGGCGCGGCATTTCGACCACATGCCGGCGTTGCCAACCGATGCGTTCGTCCGGCATCTGCAGGAGACGATGCGCATCGCTCTCGCAGCGCCTCGTTCATCACCGGAGACGGCACGATGAGGCTGACCGGTATTCTTCCTTGTCGCACCCGGCTCGGCGCCGGCTGCCACGTGCTATTGATCCTTGCCGCTGTGGAGCTCTCTGCCTGCACGCCAAGGGCGCCCGCCGATCGCGTGCGCGTGTCGGGCCAGGTCGAGGCGACCGACGTTCAGGTCTCGGCCCAGGTGCCGGGAAGAGTGCTGGAGCTGCGGGTGGCGGAGGGCGACCGGGTGGAGGCCGGCGCATTTCTGGCGCGTCTCGACACCGCTGATGCCGAGCTGGCGCTCGCGCGCGTGAAAGCGGATCGCGACCAGGCCGACGCGCAGCTTCGGCTCCTGCAGGCCGGCGCGCGCGTCGAAGACATCCGACAGGCCGAGGCGCAGGTGGCCGTGGCGGAAGCGGAAGCCGCCGCCGGCGAGGCGGAGCTGGCTGCCGCCCAGACGGATGCCACCCGCTTCGAAACGCTGCTGGCCTCCAATTCCGGCTCGCGGAAACAGCGCGACGACGCGGTCGCGAGACGCGATGTCGCACGAGAACGCGCGGCGGCGGCACGCGAGCGTGTGCGCGCAGCCCGCGAGGCGCTGCTGAGGCTTCGAGCCGGCGCCCGGCGAGAGGAAATCGATGCCGCGCGCGCACGCGTCGCGAGCGCGTCCGCCCAGGTCGCCACCTGGGAGAAGGCGATCGCGGATGCGACCGTGACGGCTCCCCTCGCCGGCATCGTGACGGAGAAGGTTGCTGACGTCGGCGAATTGATCCAGCCCCGCGCCCCGATTGTCGTGATCACCGACCTCGATCATGCGTGGGCCAACGTCTACGTCGACGAGCCGGTTGTGCCGCGCCTCGGCGTCGGAGACAAGGCCACCGTCTTTACCGACGCCGGCGGTGCCGGCGTGCCCGCCACGATCAGCTACATCTCGGAAAAGGCCGAGTTCACGCCACGGAACGTGCAGACGGCCGAAGATCGGTCCAAGCTTGTCTACCGCGTGAAGCTCGCCGTGGACAACCGAAGCGGGGTGCTCAAGGCGGGCATGCCTGTGGAAGCGGAGATCCCGTTTGCCCGGTGACGTCATCTCGGTCGAGGGGGCAGGAAAGCGGTACGGACACGTCGCCGCGCTGCGCGATCTGTCGTTGACGGTCTCGCGGGGCGAATTGTTCGGTTTGATCGGACCCGATGGCGCTGGCAAGACGACGACGATCCGGTTGATCTGTGGTTTGCTGCGCCCGGATTCCGGACGCAT
>JBGPJH010000190.1:0-6594 GCA_041485305.1 Vicinamibacteria bacterium
AGTGCTTGCCCAGTCCCGCTCGTCGGCGGGCGTGGTGATCGGCGACGGAGCCTGGATCGGCGCGGGAGCCAAAATCCTCGACGGCGTCACCGTGGGCGATCGCGCCGTCGTTGGTGCCGCGGCCGTGGTGCGCGAGGATGTCCCGCCCGGTGCGGTCGCGGTCGGCATTCCGGCGCGGATAGTCGCGACCCGGTAGAATCACCCTATGGCATATCGCAGCGAGCTCGAGTCGAGACTGGCCAAAAAGGTGACCAAGGCCGTCGTCGACTACCAGATGATCGAGGACGGCGACCGGGTGATGATCGGCCTGTCTGGGGGAAAGGACAGCTGGGCGCTGCTGCAGATACTCGACGTCCTCCGCCAGCGGGCGCCCATCGGGTTCTCCCTCGTTGCCGTCAACGTCGACTCCGGCTACAAGGAGTACAAACACGACGTCATCGCGAGGACGTGTGAGGCGCGTGGGTGGGAATATCGAATCGAGCACACCAGCATCGGCGGGGTGATTGAAGACATTCTGGATGCCGACCAAACGCCGTGCTCGCTCTGCGCGCGATTGCGGCGAGGCGTCCTGTACCGAATCGCGGCAGAGATTGGGGCGACGAAGATCGCGCTCGGGCATCATGCCGACGACTTCGTCGAGACGCTCCTCCTGAATGTCTTCTTCGCGGGATCCCTCAAGGCCATGCCCGCCAAGCTGGTCTCGGACAACGGCGAACACGTCGTGATTCGGCCGCTGGTCTTTGTCGGCGAGGACGAGGCGCGCGCGTACACGAAGGAGTCCGGATTGCCGATCATCGGGTGCTGCTGTCCCGCGTGCGGCGACCTCGGCCTGCAGCGGCAGCGCGTCAAGCGGCTCCTGGCGGACCTCGAGCGTGAGAATCCAGGGATCAAGAACTCGATGCTGAAGGCGATCGGGAAGGTCGAGCCGAGACACCTGCTCGACACACGTCTGAACCCTCCCTCGGAACTCCGTCGACGCGCGGAGCGGGGAGCCCAGCCCTGCGGCGTCACGTCTGCATGAGGGCCGTCGTTCAGCGGGGAGGTGCCGTGCTCGCAGGTCGACGAGTGCTGGGAGTGCTGGTCCTGCTGATGGTCTGTCGGCCCGCCGACGCACAGCAGCGGCCGCTTGTTACCGAGGACCCCGAACCGATCGGGTCGGGGCGCGTGTTGATCGAAGGAGGTATTGCCTTCTCGCGCGACGAGCAGTACCCGGTGTCTGGGCTGGAAGGAAATCTGTGGCGCATCCCGACACTGGGGGTCAGCGTCGGCATCAGCTCCATTGCGGAGCTCCAGATTGACGGCGGCCCGTTCGATCGTCTCTCGATCCACAAGCGGCGGCCAGCGCCACTCTCCAGCCTGGTGACGGCCGCCGGCAACGCGACGCACGACGTCGAAGATCTCGTCATTGGCATGAAGATCCGCCTGCTGGCGGAATCGCCCAGGCGTCCGGCGCTGGGGTTCCGCTTCGCGACGCGCCTGCCCAATGCGACAAACGAGAGCGGAATCGGCGTCGACACGGCAGACTTCTTCGCTTCGTTTCTTGCAGCCCAGACTGTCCAGTCGGTGCGTGTCGTGGGAAACATCGGCCTTGGCATTCTGCAGGATCCGACCCAAGGTCACGCGCAGAACGACGTCCTGACCTACGGCGCTTCGTTTGCGAGAGCACTGACCGATCGGGCCGAACTGGTGGGCGAGATCAACGGGCGAGTCTCGACGCGCCGCGGTGATCCTTTCCCGGGAACCGAAACGAGAGGTCTGTTGAATATCGGCGGGCGCTACACGCGAGGGGCGGTCCGATTCGACGCAGGTGTGTTTTTTGGCCTGACGACGGTCGATCCTACGATAGGGTTCTCGACCGGATTCACCTACGTCTTCAACGCGTTCAACATTCCTTGAACGACTCCGCCCGCTGCCTCTGCGAGCCCGGTTCAAAGAGATCCGTCCTACCTGCCCCACTCGCCCTACCAGCCCCCCAGGCCTGCTCACAGCTCTCAGCTTCAGAACGCGTAAAACCGGCGCAGCGACTCGACCTCGAGACGTTGTCGGGCGTTGTCCCAGCCCAGCTCGGATCCCACCACCGCTGCAGCCCGTTGGGCGGCCTCGTCGCCAGGGTAACCGAGCGCCCCGAGGGGCGTACGGCGGACGAGCACGTCCTCCAGTGTCATCGCCATCTCTTCTCGAACCGCCTGCCGCAGATCGGAGTCGCACGCGCCTGTCGAGACAGGCAACTGGACAGTCCCTGTCCGACAGGGAATACTCCGGCGTCCAAGCTTTTGGATCAACCGAGTCGTAACGCGCTCGGCGACGGCCCGCGCCGTCGTGTATTTCGCGGCGGCGACGCTCACGAGGCCCTCAAGGCCGTCGCGTGAGCCGTGATCCCGCACGACATCATCACCTCGGACCGCGAGCGTGCCGTTCGATCGGCCCAAGGCGGGCACAATGCCGCGGTGGACGAGCGTCACATCGTGGCGCGTGAGAGCCGCGGAGGGAAACGCGTGATTCAGCTCGTCAATGAAGAACGAGAGTTCGCCTTCCGGCACCGCCATCTCGTCTGGCTGGGAGCGCCGCGAGGACTCCCAGGTGCCGAATAGTGCCCGCCCACGCCAGGGCACCATGAAGAGGTTGCGGCCCGTCGGACCCCGCGCGCCGAACGCCGCGTCGGTGGCGGGGCGACGGGTCACGAGGTTCATCGCCTGGATCATGGGCGTATCGGTGCCGATGCCAAGTGGGGTCAGCAGCCGGTCGATGGCTCCCCCGGCTGCATTAACCGTGATCCGGGCGCCGATCTCCAGCACGCGCCCGCCGAGCCGGTCCACGGCGTCGAGGCCAACGACCCGCCGTCCTTCGGAGGTCAGGGAGGTCGCTTCAACGTAGTTGGCGAGCACCGCACGGTGCTCCGCAGCCGCGATCGCCCAGGAAAGCGTGAGTCGGTCAGCGTCGGTGGTCACGTAGTCGTACCACACCGCAGCGCCGGTCAGGTCTGTGCCTTGAAGGTCCGGGTAGCGTCCGAGGGCCTCCGCACGGCTCAGCACGCGGCCCGGGGGAAGGTGGTGAGATGACGGCACGAAATGGTTCCGATCGCTGGCGACCAGCCTGTCCGCCAGGAATGCGAGGCGCATCGCGAGCTTACCCCGGGTCAGCGACCGAGTCAGCGGCAGGACGAAGGGAAGGGGACGGATAGCTCCAGCGGCGATCCGAGCGAGCGTCCGACGTTCTCGAATCGACTCCCGTGCTCGCACAATATCGAGTGTCTGCAGGTACCGCAGGCCGCCGTGAATCGTGCGGAGGTGATTGAAGGACGTCCCGCTTCCGAAGTCGTGCCTCTCGATGAGGGCGACGGAAAGACCTCGCTCTGCGGCGTCGCACGCGATCGCGAGACCGCAGACGCCGCCCCCGACGACGAGCACGTCGAAGGTTCCCGCTGTGAGCTGATCGAGGTCGCGGCGCATGCCCGAGCTATATTATCCGGGGTGGCGAGTATCGACGAGGTCCGCGGCTACTGGGAACGGCACATCCACGATCTGGAGATTACGCAGCATCCGGTCGGGTCGCGCGGCTTTTTCGATGATCTCCACCAGTACCACTTCGAGAAGCTGCATCACCTGCTGCGGCTTGTCGACTTCGACGGCTACAGCGGCCGCTCGGTGCTCGAGGTCGGATGTGGCGCGGGCGTCGATCTGTCCCGGTTTGCCCGCGGCGGGGCTCAGGTGACAGGCGTCGACGTCGCATCCTCTGCCATCGAACTGGCCAAAGCGAACTTCGCCCAGCAGGGCCTTGTCGGCGACTTTCGCGTGGCCGACGGGGAGCACCTGCCGTTTCCCGACAACGCATTCGACCTGGTGTACGCGCACGGCGTCGTCCAGTACACGGCCGATCCGCGTCGCCTCGTCGAAGAGTGTCGCCGCGTGCTGAAGCCGGGCGGCGATGCGATCGTTCAGGTGTACAACCGCGTGTCGTGGCTCAACGCGCTCTCCAAGGTGATGAAGGTCGGGTTGGAACACGACGATGCACCCGTGTTGCTGAAGTTCAGCATCAGCGAATTCCGTCGGCTCTTGTCAGGGTTTCAAGCCGTCCGAATTGTGCCGGAGCGGTTTCCTGTGAAGTCGCGGCTGCACGGCGGCTGGAAAGGGGCCGTGTACAACGGTCTGTTTGTCGGCGCGTTCAACCTGCTGCCGCGCTCGCTCGTTCGGCGCTTTGGCTGGCACCTGCTCGCCTTCTGCCGCAAATGATTCCGTTCGCGAAAGCCCACGCCTACGGCAACGATTTCCTCTACGTCCCAGAGCGCGACGTGGCCGGCGTTCGCCTGGACGTGCTGGCCCGCGAGATGTGCAACCGGCATGCGGGCGTTGGTGCCGATGGCCTCATCGTGTACGAACCAACGCCCGGTGGCGCGGCGATGCGACTGTTCAATGCCGACGGAGGGGGGGCGGAAGTCTCCGGCAATGGCGTTCGCGGCCTGGCGGCGCTTCTGGCGCAGCACGACGATCGATCGGCCCTCGCGCTGACGATCGTTACCGAAGGGGGGAGTAAACGGCTGACTCGGACGAGCCGCGACGACACGCGGCAGACCTTTCGGGCCGCGATGGGTCTGCCAACGGGGTTGCGCCGGACCGGGGTGGCTGTGGGCGATGCACTCGTGGAAGTGGTCGCGCTGAACATGGGCAACCCACACGCAGTGGTGCTGGGTCCCCTGCCCGAGGACGATCGCTTCCGCCAGCTTGGGGCCGCGCTCGAGCGCCACCCGGCGTTTGCGGGGGGAACCAACGTCGAGTTCGCGCACGTCGAAACACCGGCCCAGGTGCGAATCCGGATTTGGGAGCGCGGCGTCGGCCCGACGACCTCGTCGGGCACCGGCTCCTGCGCCGCGCTGGTCGCCGCGGCGGCTTACGGGGCAGCGGCGCGAACTGCGGACGTGATGGCGCCGGGAGGCGTTCAGCTGGTCGAGTGGAAAGACGACAGCGTGTACCTGACGGGGTGGGCCGAGGTGCTCTGCCAGGGGCAGTGGCTCCGCTGCCTGCCGACGTGACCGTGCTTCCGGAGGGAGCGCCCCAAAAATCTTCGTACCTCCGGCCCATTCCGAGGCTCACATTCTGCAGCGCTCGCGGGTGCTGTCAGAGCCACTAGCGGTGGCGCCGGGCGGCGGGTGCGGCCAAGGCTTCAAGATCGCGCGTGGTCCGGGCCAAGTCCGACGTCACGCTCGAGGCCGCCGGCAGTACCGCTGCGTAGTCGCCGTGGTCAAAGGCTGTGCGCGCTTCTTGCACACGGTGCTCGGCATCGGCAATCGTGGCGCGAGGCTCGGCCAGCGCACGGGCCGGAACCCTCGAGGCCTCAGCAATCTTCAGGCGGTTGCGAGCGCCGCCGAGGGCCGCCTGTGCCGCGCTCATGGCACGGTCGGCTTCCTCCCGCGCAGCGGCCTTGCGCTCGGTCGCTTCTTTTGCCGCGTTTTGCGCTCGCTCGCGGCTGTCGAGCGCAAAGCTCAGCGCGAGTCGATAGTCGCGCTGCTCGACGGCTTCGCGGGCGTGCGCGAGAGCGTCCTGTGCCGCCATGAGCTCGTCGGCAGCGTAGCGCTCCGCGCCGGCCGTGCGTGCCGCGTCAATCGCGCCCTGCGCCTGCTGCATTTCCTTGTCGGGAGGATCGCCGCCGCACGCGCCGGCACTCGCGACGAGCACGCAGAAGCCGGCGAGCCACAGGCGAACGCGACGCATCTTCCGAGTATACGTGTTCCGTTCTCGGTGTAGCACGATGAAAGATCTGTCGCCCGACGATCGGCCGCGCGAGAAGTTGCATCGTCATGGTGCGTCGGCGCTCGGCGACAACGAGCTGGTGTCGTTGATCCTCGGCAGCGGCTGTCGCCGGGCCGGGGCCCTCGGACTGGCAAACGAGCTGCTCCGAACCCGCGGCGGGCTGCACGGGCTGGCGCGGTCGACGTGCCCAGACCTCGCCCGGGTCGCAGGCATCGGTTGCGCGAAGGCCGCGCAACTGATCGCAGCGTTCGAGCTGGGCCGGCGAACGCTTGCGCACGCGCCGGGTGCTAGAGTTCAGCTGCGAACTCCGCGCGAAGCAGCCGCATACCTGCTGCCTGCGTTTGGCTCGCGGCCCGTGGAGCATTTCGGTGTCGTGCTGCTCGACAGCAAGCATCGAGTACTGCGGACGACCGTCGTGGCGACCGGCACGCTGAACACCACCATCGTCCTGCCGCGCGACGTGTTTCGCGAAGCCATGTTGGGCGCGGCCGCGGCGGTCGTGGCCTTTCATAACCATCCTTCGGGTGATCCAAGCCCCAGTCCCGACGATGTCGAGCTGACGAGAAGGCTGGCGGCCGCTGGGACGTTGATGGGGATCGAACTCGTGGATCACATTGTGCTTGGTGACGCTCGGTACTGTAGCTTCAAGGAAGCGGGTCAGTTGTAGCGCCAGAATGTCGCGCCTTCTTTACTTCGATTGTTTCTCGGGGATTTCTGGGGACATGGTGCTCGGCGCCTTTCTCGACGCCGGACTGCCGCTGGCCGAGCTGAAAGCCGCCCTTGGGAGCCTCGCGCTCGGGGACTGCGACATCGCGGCCCAGCGTGTGCTCCGCGCCGGCGTTTCGGCGAC
>JBGPJH010000191.1:0-6575 GCA_041485305.1 Vicinamibacteria bacterium
AACTATAAGTGACCTCATGACTGAACTGAGCGTGGTCATCCCGATCCACATCGAAGCACCGGGGCTTGAAGAGCTGCACCGCGAGCTGACCGAGGCTCTGGTCGCGTGGGGGCGTTCGTACGAGATTCTTGTCGTCGACGACGGGAGCACGGATGACGGCTTCAACGTGCTGGCTCGTCTGCAAGCGCTCGATTCGCACCTGCGGGTGATCCGGTTCCGGCGACAATTTGGCCAGACGGCTGCGTTCTCGGCCGGCTTCGCTCACGCGAGAGGGCGACTCATCGTCACTTGCGACGGCGATCTTCAAAACGATCCGCGCGACATCCCGTCGATGGTGCAGAAGCTCGAAGACGAGCATCTCGACATCGTCTGCGGGTGGCGCAAGGAGCGAAAGGACGCGTTCTTCTCGCGGCTGATTCCCTCGATGATTGCGAACCGCCTGATCTCGTGGGCGACCGGCGTGCGCCTCCACGATTATGGCTGCTCGCTCAAGGTGTTCAGGGCCGAAGTGGTGAAGCCCCTGAAGCTGTACGGCGAGATGCACCGGTTCATCCCCGCCATTGCGAGCGAGCAGGGCGTGACGATCGCGGAGGTCGCCGTCAACCATCGCGCGCGCCGGCACGGCAGGTCAAAGTACGGCATCTCGCGGACCGTGCGCGTCATCCTCGATCTGCTGACGGTCAAGTTTCTCCTGAGCTACTCGACGCGGCCCGTTCAGATCTTCGGGCTGATCGGGTTGGCCATGGCAATCCCAGGCGTGCTCATCACGGGGTGGCTCGCGTTTGTCCGCCTCATCGGCGCCGAGTCCATTGCCAATCGCCCTCTGCTGTTGTTCGGCATCCTGCTGGTGTTTACGGGCGTGCAGCTGATCACGCTGGGACTGCTGGCCGAGCTCCAAGCGCGCACGTATCACGAATCGCAGAACAAGCCGACCTACGCAATCCGCGAAATCCGGGAGAGCGCGCCGCTCCCGGCGCCAACCAGGGAATACCATCGAGCCTGAACGGATGACGGTTCGGGAAATCGACTCGACGCCGCCCGTCGCCAGGCCGCCGCGGGCGATGGCGTGGGTCCTTCTACTCGCGTCCGCGTCGGCGGTGCTCCTGATCGGGCTGATTGCCACCGGCCTGATCTTCGCCAACCTCGACGCGTGGCCCGGCCCGTCGGGCTGGACGCTCTGGCCGCAGCTGCTGGCAGCATCCGGGCTGACGGTCGTCAGCCTGTCGCTCCGAAGCCTTCGCTGGATCTTTCTGCTCAGGCGAAGCGAAACGCGGATCCCCATCCGCGACGCGTACATTGGGTATCTTGCTGGCCTGAGTCTGCTGTTTGCACCACTGCTGCTCGGTGAAGTTGCGGTTCGCGCCGCCATCAACCGCGTTCGGGGTGGTGTGCCCGTGACCACCACCGTAGTCGTGAACATCTGGGAACGGGCGCTCGATGCAGCCGCGCTCGGACTGATCGCGGTTGCCGCGGGGGCTTGGCTGGGACGGGTCACGGCCTGGAACGTCGCCCTGCTGGCGGCCACGCTCCTCACACTCGCGGCACCGATGCGTCGCTTGTGTCTGCGTCTGGCGCTCGCCGGAATTCATCCTGTGACCCGCCGCTTCGACGGCGATCGGGCTCGACCGCTCGACCGACTGGCGAACTCAGCCACGTGGCTGCCGGCGCTTGCGGCCAGCCTGGTGGCCTGGGTCCTTCCGGGGGTCGGGTTCTGGTTGTTGGCGGGCGTATGGGGGCATCCGTTCGGGCTCGTCGATGCCGAACACGCGTATGCCTCCTCTTCGACGTTGAGCGTGTTGGCGATCGCTCCTGGTGGAGTGTTGATCGCGGGAACCCAGATGCTCGCAAGCCTCTCCGCACACGGGGTCCCCGACGCGCTCTCGGTGCTGACGGTCGTTGGCGTCCGTCTGGCCACCGTCGGTGTATCGATGGTGCTCGGCGGCGCATTCGTGCTGATCCACCTGCGCTCGGCCTCGGCACTCGGGTCGTCGCACTTCGACGAGATCGCCGACACGTACGACGTCCAAATCCCGGAAGCGATGCGCATTGCGCTCCTGGCACGAAAAACGAGTCTCATGCGCGACGCAATCAACGCGCAGGGAGCGGGCCGCAAGGGCCTTGATGTGGGGTGCGGGCAGGGTGCGTACGTGACGCGGATGCGCGCGCTCGGATTCGATGTCACGGGGATCGACGCATCGGACGGTCAGGTGGCGATCGCCAGGCAGAGGGTGGGGCAGACCGATGTCGTCACGACGGGATCGGTGCTGGATATCCCCGCTCCGGCAGAGACCTTCGACTTCCTCTACATCATCAACGTGCTGCATCATCTGCCCACATTCGGCGACCAGCGCCGAGCGTTTGGCGAGCTCCTCCGCGTGCTGAAGCCGGGCGGTCTGGTCTTCGTTCACGAGATCAATACGCGGAACATCTTGTTTCGCTTCTACATGGGATACGTGTTCCCGTCATTGAACTGCATCGACGAAGGTGTTGAACGCTGGTTGCTTCCACATCGGTTGGCGCAATATACGGAAGCGGCCGTGGTGGATATTCGATACTTCACCTTTCTGCCCGACTTCGTCCCGCGACCGCTCGGGCGGCTGTTGGCCCCGCTCGAACGGATGATCGAGGCATCGCCGCTTCGGGTGTACTCTGCGCATTACATGGCGATTCTGCGCAAGGACTCGAGTCGCCCGTGATGACGTCGACCGCTTCTCGCACTCGAGCGTTCGGCCTCGACCTCGTCGTCATCGGCGCTGGTTTCGAGGCGATTGCCGTCGCGATCTGGTTGCTGCCCGCATCCGTTCACATCGTGAGTTGGCCGGCCAGCGGACCCGTGCGCCTGGCACTGCTCGCACCAGCGCGGCGCCTGGCGATGCTAAGCGGTCTGGCGCTCGCGGCGGCCACGCTGCTCGTGTTTGCGGGCAAGAGGGCGGGGGTTGCGGCACGTGCCGCGTCCGTGCTCGCGCCTTTGTCGCTTTTCTGGATGTGGGCTCTTCCGTATCTGCCGTGGCTGCCCGACCGCATCCCGCTGCTGCTCGTGCTCGCCGGACCGATTCGATGGGGCGTTGCAGGGGCGGCCGCGGTGGTTACGTTCCTCCGAGCTGGAACATTCGGATCGTTCTCGAACTTGACGACGAGGTTTGACCGCCGGAGGGTCTTTGCGGTCAGCCTCGTAGCTTACCTCGCGCTCGGACTCTACGCTGTCAGGACCAACGGCCTGGGCGGTGACGAGCCGCACTACCTGATTGTCACGGAGAGCCTGCTGAGGGACGGGGACCTCAAGATTGAGAACAATCATCTCCGCGGCGACTACCGGTCGTTTTTCCGCGGCGAGCTCCGTCCCGACTACATGCAGCGCGGCAAGGACGGAGAGATCTATTCCATTCACGCGCCAGGACTGCCGGCGCTGCTCCTGCCAGTCTATGCGCTGGCCGGATATCTCGGCGCGGTCTCGATGCTTTGTGGCATCGCCGCGCTGGCGGCGTTGGCGATCTTCGACATGGCTGACCGAGTCGCCGGGCGGCAAGCAGCGGTTGTGACGTGGGCCGGCGTGTGTTTCACCGTGCCGTTCGTTCCCCACAGCTGGCTGATCTTTCCAGAAATGCCTGGTGCGCTGATCGTGGCATGGGCGGCCCTATGGGTCTGGCAATCGACCGAGGCGCGGACCATCACCTGGATCTGGCGCGGCGCGGCGCTCGGTACGCTGCCCTGGCTGCACACCAAATTCGTCGTGCTTCTCGGAATCCTCGCCACGGCGCTGGCGTTCCGCTTGCTGAGCCGCCCGCGCGCGTTGCTCGCGCTGGCGATGCCCATCGCTCTTTCGGGTGGGTTCTGGCTGTACTCGTTCTATGCACTCTACGGCGTGCTGGACCCCGAGGCACCCTACGGCGCCTACACGCGAATCTACGTGCTCACTCGGAACATTCCCCACGGCCTGGTTGGGCTCTTCCTCGACCAGAAGTTCGGACTGCTCTTCTACAGTCCCGTCTACCTGGCGTCCATCGCCGGTGCCTGGCTGATGGTCCGGCGGAGGGAGACGCGCTATGTCGGCACCGTGCTCTTGCTCGTCACCGGGGCGTTCGTCGCCAGCACGGCGCGCCTGTACATGTTCTGGGGGGGATCCAGCGCCCCGGCGCGCTTCCTCGTGCCGATTTTGCCGTGTCTCGCGCCGATGATTGCGGTCGCCATCGCCCGGGCGCGGTCGGCCGCCGCTCGCGCGGTGATCGGGTTGTGGCTCGGAATCGGTCTGGCGATTGCGGTGGCCGGTGTCGGTTGGCCCGCTCGCCTCATGTTGTTCAGCGATCCACACGGTCGCGCGCGGGTGCTAGAGGCGCTTCAAGCAGGGTCGCCTCTGGCACGGGTCATTCCGACATTCACCGACCCGGATTGGTTGGCGCAGGTGAACCAACTCGGCCCGTGGCTGATCGCCGGCACGCTCGGGCTGGCGGTGCTGGCGATAGCCGGCCACCGGTGGTCCTCCCTTGGTTCGTTGAGGCTCGCAGGGATCGCGGCGGGCGTCTTTGCGCTTTCTGGAGCGGTGCTCGTCGCGAGACCGGCTGCCGATATTCGGGAAGAAACGGCTCGACGCGGCGTGACCGACCTCCTGTGGCGTCATGATGGCAGTCGCCTGAGGGCCCTCGAGTACGTCGCACTCCGGCGGGCAACACCGGACCACCTCCGCCAGCTCAGCACCCTTGTCCTACAGCCGCGTCCAGACGACCCTGTTCGTGCCGGCTACGCAACCGCGCCGGTGACGCTTCCGCCGGGTTCCTACGAAGCCGTGGTGTCGTTCGCGAGCTCCGGACTGCGGGACGGGGAGGTGCTGGTCGCTGCGCCGCCGCAGGCCGTCTTCGGCCGCGCGTCCGGCACGTTGCCGAACCCCACGCGGGTTCCCTTCGAGCTACCTGTCACCGCGCGTCGTCTCTCGGTTCGCATCCCTGACGCGGCAATAGGCTCGTCTGTCAGATGGATCGAGGTCGTCCCGCTCGTGCTTGTCCCGCCCCAGGAGCGGGAAAACGCTCCAGTTCGAACAATCGAATCGCTCACCGGACCTAGGACAGGCCACCTTGTGTACACGGACGAGCACGCATATCCAGAAGGTGGAGTGTTTTGGACGCGAGGGACTGAAGAGACGACGATTCTCGTGGCGCCTCAGGGTGCCGCTCGTATCGTGCTGACGCTGTTCACCGGCCCGAATAACGGCGAGGTGACAGTTTCAGCAGCGGGGAAAGTCCGCACTATTCCGGTTTCGGCGGGCGCAACCGCGGAGGTGGCGATTGAAGTGCCGGCAGGGCGGCGCCTGGTTCCGCTCGCGATCCGGTCGCAGACTATGTTCCGGCCCGCCGAGGTCGAGAAGACGTCCACTGACACGCGGCGGCTGGGCTGCCAGGTTCGGGTTGGCCTTGAATAGGGCGGCTTACATTGCAGTGGCGCTCGGCGTGGCGCTTCACGCGGGCTGCGGGAGCCCAACCCGGCCATCGACGTCTCCGCCAGCCATTAGTTGCCCGACGCCGCCGACCCTTCAGGCGCTCGACAGCATGCCGGTTGCCGTCACCTTCCCCCTGCCTACGTTCACCGGGGGGGACGCGCCGGTCACGATCACGTGCTCACCGGCGAGTGGCTCGAGCTTTCCGATCGGGACGACCACGGTCAGCTGCACGCTGCTTGACGCTCTCCACCGCACCGCGTCATGCAGCTTTCCAGTTACGGTCGTGAAGGCGCCGCAGATCACTGCCACGAGATTTGTCGCGTTTGGCGACAGCATTACCGAGGGGCAAATCGATTCGTCCTGTCCGGGCAGTGCAGCTATGACGCTCGCTGATGCTCTGAGCGACTTGCGGAAAGGCGCAAGGATCCTCGATCCGACCAGATCGTATCCGACCAAACTGCTGGCACTGCTGTCCCTGAGGTACCCCGCGCAAACGATTACTGTGTTCAACGCCGGCCTCGGAGGCGAGACGGTCGATCAAGGATCCGCGCGCCTGCCCCGCGTTCTCACCGAACAGGGGCCTCAGGTGCTGCTGCTCCAGGAGGGTGCCAATGACATGACAGGCATTTTCTTTGGCAGTCCTCCCTCCACGGCCATCTCAACGGTCGTCAGCGGCTTGCGCACCATGATTCGGGAAGCGCGCCGTCGGGGAATCACGGTGTTCGTGGGCACGCTGTTGCCCCAACGTCCCGGCGCGTGCCGCGGGTATGCCCCAGCGTACATTGGCCCCGCCAACGATCAGATCCGCGCGATGGTGGCTGGCGAGGGATCGGGCGTGACGCTCGTCGACCTGTACGCGGCGTTCGGCGGTGTCGCTGGCGACCTCCTGAGTGTGGACGGGCTGCATCCCAACGAGGCCGGCTACCAGACGATGGCGCAAACGTTTTTCGACAGCATTCAACAGCGCCTCGAAATGGTGTTGGTGGAGGGCTCGCTTCAGTTCCCTGGTCGCAGACGCTGAAGCATGAGCCCACCCGCCTCGCCAGCCCCGCCCGCCCCCGGCGTGCTACTTGTTAGCGAAGCCCGGTCTCGGCCTCGAGGAAACCCAAATCTGGCGGATGACCATCCCTTCAACAGTACTTGGATC
>JBGPJH010000192.1:0-6568 GCA_041485305.1 Vicinamibacteria bacterium
ACCAGGCCTGTTTCCTTCGACGTGCCGTCGCGGTTCGGGCCACGCGCTTCGGGCCAGTCGCCGAGCGCGACGCGTCGAGGCCCCTGCGCCAACACGGACACGCCCACACAGAGCACAAGCGCCAAGCGAAGGCTAGTTTTCTTGAACATCGTAGATGTCCCCAGTAGCAGTGCGCGCATCATTCAAACAGTTACCAGGCCCTTAAGTCGTTCTACGCCTTTCGCACGGGTTCGTTTCACGGCGCGCCTCATATCTTAGTCCCCTTTTTTGTAGTTTTAGGCCGTGGTCCTCCTAAGGCGGGCCTTCCGAAGCAATTGCTGCGTCTCCACGGACAGCGTATGCTCGCGTCAAGCCCATTGCTCATCGGGCTGCTGAAGATTGAAAAGCTGCTGCCGACGGCTGAACGCTGGCTAAGGTCAGGAGGGCGAAGAGATGACGGCGACGTCCAAGCCGCTCACGATTCTGGCGTTCGCGCTGGCAGTCGTGGCGCTGGCTCACGGTCAATCCACCCCGGATACGGACTGGCCGCAGTGGCGGGGGCCCGATCGCACCGGCCTCTCGAAGGAGTCCGGGCTGATGCGGCAGTGGCCTTCGGCCGGTCCGACGCTCGTCTGGACGACCGCTGCCCTCGGCGCTGGCTACGGGTCGATCGCAGTCAAGGCAGATCGCCTGTTCGTTCAAGGGCTGAAGGGCAACGACAGTGTAATTACCGTCTTGAATCGAACCGACGGAAAGACCGTCTGGTCCAAGGTGTTGGGGCCTGGCGCACACAACGAGCAGGGCCCGGGTCCCAGAGGCACCCCGACGGTGGACGATGACCGCCTCTATGTTCTGACGGAGAACGGCGACCTGGCTTGTTTGAAGACTGCGGACGGGACGACCGTGTGGCAGCGAAACATCCTCAAGGATTTTGGCGGCCGGAACATCCAGTGGCTGATTAGCGAGTCGCCTCTCGTTGACGGCAACAATGTCGTTGTCACACCGGGCGGCCGCGGTGCCGGCGTCGTGGCGCTGAACAAGATGTCGGGCGCTACGGTGTGGACGAGCAAGGACCTGAGCGATGCGGCCGGTTACGCATCCCCCGTGATTGCCGATGTGTTGGGCGTCCGGACGGTGATGACGCTCACCTCTGCTGCGGGTGTGGGCGTCCGCGCGTCGGACGGCAAGCTGATGTGGCGGTACCCCAGGGTCGCCAACGGCACGGCCAACATCACGACCCCGATCTTTTTCGACAACAAGGTGTTCTACACGTCCAACTACGACACCGGCGGGGCTCTGCTCGGCCTGTCCCTTCAGGGCGGCGAGGTGAAGGCGCAGGAGGTCTACTTCACCCGAGAGATGCAGAATCATCATGGAGGTGTCGTGCTCGTCAACGGCTACCTCTACGGATTCAGTAACTCGATCCTGACGTGCCTCGAGTTCGCGACCGGCAAGGTCACGTGGCGCCATCGCAGCGTCGGCAAAGGCTCGCTGACCTACGCGAACGGCGATCTGTACCTGGTGGGAGAGGACAACGTGGTCGGCCTGGCGGAAGCGAGTCCGACCGAGTACCGGGAAAAGGGCCGATTCCGGATTCCCGATCAAGGCTTGCCCAGTTGGTCGCATCCGGTCGTGAGCGGCGGCCGGCTGTACATCCGCAATCAGAGCACGCTTGCGGCTTACGACGTCCGCGCGCGCTAGCTGGAAGCTGAAAGCTGTGAGCTGAAGGCTATTGCCCGCGAAGATCCAGGCAGACCAGCGTGTTGTCGTTGCGCAGGTACACAAAGCCATCGGACAGGGCGGGGAGCGCGCGAATGGTCGCCGGCAGCACCTGCGCCTGCGCGAGCGGCCGGAAGGCCTGCGGCGACGCGGCCGCCAGAATCATCTCACCCGTTTCGCGCACGATGAGCAGCCGATCGCCGGCCAGCGTCACCGACCCCGCCCGGAAGCGGTCCACATTCCACTGAACGGCGCCCGTGTTGAGCGCGACGGCGCGAAAGCTCGGATTGAATTCCTGCCGCCCGTGGAAGCCGTACAGGTAGCCGTTCAGGTACACGCAGTTCGCGTAGTGATTCGACATCGCCTCGTCGGACGACCACACCTCGGCGAGCTCGTTTCCTTTGACACGCAGCAGGGCCGCGCCGGTTCCGTAGGTCGCCGACACGAAGATCAGATCGCCGATCACCAGCGGCGTCGCCGCGTTGACTGACGCGGCCAGCCGCGACCGCCAGAGTCGCTGGAATACAACGCCTCCATTCGCCGGGTCGAGACCCACCAGACCGTTTCGGGTGAAAAACACGACGAGGTGCCGCCCGGCAAACGTCGCACCGACCGGCGACGAATAGCTGGCCTCGTGGTCGGTCGCCGTCCAGATGACGACGCCTGTCTCCGCGTTGAACGCCACAATCCCGGCTCCCTTGGCGCCGTCTTTCCCGCCGACGTTGACGATCACGCGGCCGTCCTCGACCAGCGGGGAACCGGCGGAGCCGAAGAACCCCTTGCGCACGCCGAAGCGACGCATGGTGTCGAGGTTCCACACGCGCTGACCGGTCGCGAGATCGATCGCATGCAGCTGGCCCTCCGCGCCGAACGTGTAGACGCGACCGTTGGCGACAACAGGGACAGAGCGAGGCCCTTCGTCGAAGCCGAAGTCGTCGCGATAGGCGGTCGCGTACGCGTACCGCCACCGTGTCTCTCCTGTGCCCGGATCGAGCGCCTCGACGACCTCCTGGTTGGCGACGCGGTGAAACAGGATGACGCGGCCGCCCGCGACCACCGGACCGGCGAGGCCCTGTCCGATCGATTTTCGCCAGACGGCTCGCGGGCCGCCCGCCGGCCACGAGCTTGAAAGCGGAGGTCCGTTGTACACGCCGTTTCGCTCTGGCCCGAGAAACTGGGGCCAGTCGGGCGCCGCGGCAGACGCTCCGGCTGCCAGCACGGACGCTATCAGCGGCGGAACGAGCGCCATTCGCATCGCCGGGAAGATACCACGTTGAGGTTAAGATGGTGTTCGTATGCTCAAGAAAGCGGCGATCGTGGTTCTCGCCCTTGCGGTGCTCGGCTTCGCTGTCTATCGGATCGGCGGGCGACGCATCTCGCGAGATGGGTCCGGCATCTGGCCGCGCTTCTTTTCGAGCGCCCCCGACTACGATGCGCTGGAGGCCCACCGCTCGAGGCAGCGAGAAGTTTCCCCGCCTGCCCCCGCCCGTGCAGACACTGCCGCCTTGCCGGCGACGCCTGCGGTTCCCGCCGTCTCGTCGCCCGAGCGTGTGGTGGTGGCAGCAGGGGCAAAGGAAGTGGCCGCCGGAGAGACCGGCCCGCTCGCTGGGCCGAGCAGTGGAAATGATCGCGCGCGCGCGCGAGGATTGTGGTCCGATTTTCGTGGACCCAATCGCGACGGCAGCTACAAAGAGGAGGGAATCCGTACGGAATGGCCGCGGCAGGGATTGCCGCAGCTGTGGAAACAGCCGATCGGCCTCGGTTACGCCTCTTTCGTCGTCGCGGAGGGGCGCGCGTTCACGATCGAACAACGCCGCCGTCAGGAAGTCGTGTCCGCGTACGACGTCGAAACGGGCCGCGAGTTATGGACCAACGGCTGGGACGGCGAGTTCGTCGAGGCGATGGGTGGCGACGGCCCTCGCGCAACGCCCACCTATCACGAAGGTCGTATTTATGCTCTCGGGGCGCTCGGCGAATTCCGATGTCTGGATGCACGGACCGGTGCGCTCGTCTGGCGCCGCGACATCCTGGCCGACACCGGTGCGACGAACCTGAGTTGGGGCATGTCGGGCGCCCCGCTCGTCGTGGACGACAAGGTCATCGTCTTGCCGGGCGGTCCCCGCGGAAAGTCCGTGGCGGCCTACGACCGACAGACCGGCGCCCCCGTGTGGACCGCCCTCGACGATCAACAGGCGTACACCTCGCCCATGCTGGTCACGCTCCGAGGCGTACGGCAGATTCTCGTCGTCAGCGCGAGGCGGGCCGTGGGCCTCACGGTCGAGAACGGACGATTGCTGTGGGAGTATCCGTGGTCCAACTACAACGGGATCACCGTTGCGCAGCCACTGCTGCTCGGTGACGACCGCGTGTTCCTCTCCGCCGGCTACGGCCACGGGGCGGCTGCGTTCGAAGTGATCCGCGAGGGAGAGGCCTTCTCGACCCGAACGCTGTGGCAGAACACGCGGATGAAAAACAAGTTCACAAGCTCCGTCTTGCATCGGGGGCACATCTACGGGCTCGACGAGGCGATCCTGGCTTGTGTCGACGCCGCGACCGGCGAGCTGAAATGGAAGGCAGGACGATACGGGTACGGCCAGGTGCTGCTCGCCGGCGATCACCTGATCGTGCTCGCCGAGGACGGCGACATTGCGCTTGTCAAAGCGACGCCGGGAGGGCACGAGGAGCTGGCTCGGTTCCCCGCGATCTCTGGGAAGACCTGGAACCACCCCGTGATTGCGGGAGGCCGGCTGATCGTGCGCAACCTTCGCGAGATGGCCGCTTTTGACATCCGTCCTTAGCCTGAGGTTCCCTTTATGGCCAAAGATGCCAAGAGTCATCCGATCGAGCTGGAGTCCGAGAAAGTCGAATTTCTTCGGCAGGTTGCCGAGCGGTATCAGCTGTCCGACATTGGTAAGGCCGTGCGCTGCCTGGTCAACTACGCGCGAGAGAACCCTGACCGGCACGACGACATTTTCAAAGACGAGCGCTGCCTCGACTGCTGAAGCGACTCTCGTTTGCCTACAGCTGTCAGCTTTCAGCGGCCAGCTGTCAGTCTTCAGAGGCGCTCAGTTTTCAGCCGTCAGCACTCAGTTTTCAGCCGTTAGCACTGAAGGGGTCGGGAAGCGGTGTTACCGACCATTACCGGTACCGATTCGGTAGAGATGGCGGTCGGAGCGGATGAAGATCGATCCGCCGGACACGGCCATCGAGGCGAGCGTCGCCTCGTCCAGGGTGTTGGTCGCCAGCTTCCGAAATTCCTTGCCGGGCGCGACGACGGTACCCACTCCTTCTTCGCTCAGGAAGTAGATTCGTCCGTCCGCCACGATCGGCGACGCGGAAAAGTTCCCGCCAAGTCGCTGCTGCCAACGGATCTTGCCGGTCTTGCGATCCAGGCAGGTCAGGATGCCGGTGTCGTTGACCACGTAAAGCTCGTCGCCGACCACCACGGGAGAAGGCGTCAACGGTGCGCCCCGACGCTCGACCCAGGCGACGTGGCTCTTGGTCACGTCTCCTTTGCCATCGGTACGCACCGCCACCATCCACGGCTCCTGGAACCCAGTCGAAATGTACACGAGCCCATCGTCGAACACCGGGGTGGGGACGTTCGAGAAGCCGTCGCCGTAGGTGACGGCCCAAATCTCGCGCCCCGTGTCGGGATCGTAGGCTGCCACGCGAAAGGCCCCGAGGCTCACCACCTGGTCGCGATCGCCCACCCGAATCACGATAGGCGTAGAGTAGGCTTGGCTGATCGGCTTCCGGCGCGGGGTCTGCCACCGGACCTTGCCCGTCCGTTTGTCTAGCGCAACGACGAACGCCGTGTCGTACCCGTCGCAGCTGAAGATCAGCAGGTCCTTGTAGATCACCGGCGACCCGCCGTTGCCGTGCTGCGTGACGTACGGAAAGGTGGCTTTCCACACGATCTCGCCCGAGGTGGTGAGGGCCGCGGTGCCGTCGGCGCCGAAGTGCACGTAGACGCGGTCGCCGTCCACCACCGGCGTGGGCGAGGCGCGGCTGTTCTTGGGGTTGACCTCGCCTGTTCTGCCGGCTCGGAACACTTCGACGTTCATGAGTTGCCGGCCCGTTTCGACGTCGAACGCGAGCGCGCGAAGGGACCCGCCTCCGTCTGAGGTGGCAGTTGTCAGCCAGATCCGGCCCCCGGCGATGGCCGGCGACGACCAGCCCAGACCCGGGACCGGGCTCTTCCAGATGATGTTTCGCGTTTCGCTCCACTCGAGCGGCAGGCCGCGCTCGGCTGAAACGCCCTGTCCCGTCGGGCCGCGAAACTGCGGCCAGTCCTCCGCCCGGGCCGTGACCGCGGCCAGGGTCACCAACAGCGAGACGACGATGGGGCGGGTCACGGGCGTTATTGTACCGCCCGGTTCCGCTGCCTGTCGCGATCGCGGCGTCGTTGCTCAGGCTGTGTGGCGGTGGTGTGGCTCAGGCGGGGTTTTGCGGCTGGACCGGACCCGCTTCAGTTGTGCTCCCCTGCGCTTGTTGCGTATGTGTCGGGTCGAACCGCCGGCCTGACCGTGAGTACCGCCAGGGCGGCAGTCTGAAAGCCTGTCCGGACGGAGGGCGACCGACGCGTGGGTGGCCGGGATCCGTGCGGAATGCGCCCATGTCAACTCCCTGGAGCGACGTTGTTCCAGGGCGTCGAGCCGAACCGAGGCCAGGCTACTCGGCACGCACGGAAGCAACAATCGCGGTAGCGATCGGGAAGGCAAGAAGTTCACACCCGGGGCCGTGCGGCCAGGCATCTCGGCCGAAAATGCCGCGTAGTGCTTCTGGCACGGCGTTGGCTTCGCCGTCTCATCAGCAATGGCCGAGTCGCCTCCGCCGCCCGCCGGCTCCCTTCTCTCCAGTGACCACC
>JBGPJH010000193.1:0-6555 GCA_041485305.1 Vicinamibacteria bacterium
GAAGACGCGAGCGGTGCCCTCGAGATACTTGAAACGGCGCAGGTGAGGCCGAGCCGAACGTTGGGCCGGTGTAAGCGAACCCTGCTGGAGCATTAGCAAGGTTTGGGCCGCTCTACAGGCTGGTGAAGGTACCGGTGGTCTTCACGGTCCCGCGCCTTTGGTCATCAGCGTCGACCTGGAACGCGACGCTCAGTGTGAACAGTACACGGCGGAAGATTGGAGAGCCGCGCTCGAGTTGGGCGGTGATGTGCTTCCGGTCATTTGCCAGAGACCGATCAGCGGCGCGTGCAGCACGACTGTTTCGACGAGCGCCACTTCGTGCCCACAGGCTCAGGTGGCCGACGTTCGTCCCCCCGGAAACTTTTCGAGCTACTTCGAGGCGTCGTCAGAGGGTCGAGCATTCGCGCATTCCGTTGTGTAGAATCTCAGCAGGGCAATAGTCTGGGGCGCGAGGACGGTGGAGATCGCGGTGAAGGGCAGGTGTTCGATGCAGCGCGGCTTTGTTGGCGCAGCCGGCGTGATTGTGACGACGGTTCTCGTGTTGGGGTCCGTGCACGTTGTCGGACAGGCACCGTCGACGGCCGAGAAGAACCAGGCCCCGGGGCCCGCGGAGCCGAAGAAACCGGCGGAGCAGAAGAAGCCAGCGGTTGCCGCCACAGCGTCGAAAGCGGCCTCGCGGTTCCGCACGCCGTGGGGTGATCCCGACCTGCAGGGCACGTGGACGAACTCCACGATTACCCCTCTGGAGCGACCGGGCGCCCTCGCCGCCAAAGAGTTTCTGACGGAAGAAGAGGCGAACTCCCAGGACCAGGCGGAAACCGTGCGCGCCGACCAGCGCTCCACCAGGAACACCACAGCCGATGTGGACGGGGCCTACAACCAGTTCTGGTGGGAACGCGGAAAGACGGTCTCGACCAGGCGGACCTCGCTGGTCGTAGACCCTCCCGACGGGAAGATCCCGGCATTGACCCCAGACGGGCAGAAGCGAGCCGCCGCCGTGGCGCAGGCGGTTCGGGGTGTTCCCAGAGGGCCCGAGGACCGAAACCTGGCCGAGCGGTGCCTGACGCGCGGCGCGCCGAAGTTGCCCGGTGGCTACAACAACAACGTCCACATCCTGCAGGCGCCCGGATACGTCGCGATTCTGCAGGAGATGATCCACGAGGTTCGCATCATTCCGCTCGATGGACGACCGCATCTCTCTTCGGGCCTCCGGCAATGGATGGGGGACTCGCGCGGCCATTGGGAGGGCGACACCCTGGTGGTGGACACGACCAACTATCACGACCTTGTCGCGTTCAACTCGTACAACTGCTGTCGCGGCGCGGGCGGGAATCTCCACATCGTCGAACGGTACACCCGTACCGATACCGACACGATCGACTACCGGTTCACCGTCGACGATCCAACGACGTTCACGCGAAGCTTTGTGATCGCGCTCCCGATGACGGCGACAGACGGTCCGCTGTTCGAGTACGCGTGCCACGAGGGCAATTACGGGATGTTCGGCATTCTGAGTGGCGCACGTGCGCAGGAAAAAGCTGCGGTCGCGACGGAGGGGTCCAAGTAAGTTAGGGCGGTCGAGCACGAACTCCAGACCACCTCCAAGCGCATGGCTTCCGCGGCTGCATCCGAGCACCTTGACCGGCGTCCTGATGCGGCTCGAGCGTCAATCCCTTCTGGAAGGTGATGGCCCTGTTCGGCGCCGGTGAAAGGAGAGGGAGAGGGTCCGAGTCGTCGAATCTCGTTGATGTGCTGCGCGGCGCAGGCGGGCCGACCGATAGAGTGTTAAACGGGAAGCCTTTATGACCTGGCACTCCCTCGCCGACGAGCCGCTTTGGTACAAAGATGCCGTCATCTACGAGCTGCCGATCAAGTCGTTCTTCGACAGCAACGGCGATGGCATTGGTGATCTGCCAGGCCTGATTGAGAAGCTCGACTACGTCCACAGTCTCGGCGTAACGTGCCTGTGGCTGCTGCCGTTCTTTCCGTCGCCTCTCAGAGACGATGGCTACGACATTGCAGACTACCGGGCCGTGCATCCGAGCTACGGCAGCGTGGACGATTTCCAGAAGCTTGTGAACGCGGCTCACGAACGCGGCCTGCGCGTCCTCATCGAGCTGGTACTGAACCACACGTCAGACCAGCACGCGTGGTTCCAGCGGGCACAGCGCGCACCCGCCACGTCTCCCGACCGCGATTTCTACGTCTGGAGCGACTCCGATCAGAAGTACCCAGATGCCCGCATTGCGTTCGTGGACACGGAGAGCTCCAATTGGGCATGGGACCCCCTCGCCCAGGCGTACTACTGGCACCGCTTCTTCCACCATCAGCCCGATCTCAACTACGACAACCCGGCGGTGATCCAGGAGATGCTCGGTGTGATGGATTTCTGGCTCGAAATGGGCGTCGACGGCTTCAGGTTGGACGCCGTGCCGTACCTGGTCGAGCGGGAAGGCACGACTTGCGAGAACCTGCCAGAGACACACGCCGTGCTCAAGGCGATCAGGCGCCACATCGACCGACGCTGGCCGAACCGCCTGCTGCTGGCCGAGGCGAACCAGCCGCCGGAGGAGGTACGGGCGTACTTCGGCGAGGCCGACGAATGCCACATGGCGTATCACTTCCCCGTCATGCCGCGACTGTTCTTGGCGCTGCACCTCGAGGAGCGAGACCCGATTGTCGAGGCGATCGCGAACACGCCGGCGATTCCCGACACCTGCCAGTGGGCGCTGTTCCTGCGCAATCACGACGAGCTCACGCTCGAAATGGTCTCTGACTACGAGCGCGACTACATGTATCTCGCGTTCGGCGCGCTTCCGCAGGCGCGGCTCAACGTCGGCATCCGCCGCCGGCTGGCCCCGTTGATGAACAACAGTCGGCGCCGGATCGAGCTCCTGATGAGCGTCCTGCTGTCGTTCCCCGGGACCCCGATCATCTACTACGGAGACGAGATCGGTATGGGGGACGATTTGCAACTCGGCGACCGTAACGGCATCCGCACCCCGATGCACTGGACCGGCGACAGAAACGCGGGCTTCTCGCGCGCGGAGCCGAGCCAGCTCTACAGCCCTGTCATCACCGACCCCGTGTTCGGCTGCCAGGCAGTCAACGTCGAAGCAGAAGAGCGCGAGCCGGCGTCGCTCCTGCACTGGATGAGGAACATGATCCGCCTGCGCCGCCTGTTCAAGGTTTTCGGTCGCGGCGGGATCGAGTTTCTGAACCCGGCCAACCGCAAGATTCTTGCGTACGTCCGCCGGCATCAGGCCGACGTCGTGCTGTGCGTCGCGAACCTCAGTCGCTCGGTGCAGCCGGTCGAGCTGGACCTGACCGCGTTTGCTGGGTGGGTGCCGGTGGAGATGCTCGGGTACACCGAGTTTCCTCCCATCACGCGCGCGCCCTACTTCCTGGCGGTGGGCCCGTATGGCTTCTACTGGTTTGAGCTCCAGCACCCCGCCTGACGTCGCCCCGGCGAAAGGCGCCGCGGTGGTCGTCGGCATCGCCAGCCACGACGACGAAGCAACGATCGGCACGGTGGCCCGACACGTCAGCGAAGGGCTCTACCCGCACCGATCGGCCGGTTGCATCGTTATTGCCGACGGCGGCTCGACCGATCGCACGCTCCAGCGCGCCTACGAAGCGGTGGCCGGCGCGTGTGCGGTGGTCACGGCACCATATGAGCGTTCTGCCTTCGAGCCGCTGAGGTCCCCCTACCACGGCTTGCCAGGCCGCGCTGCGGCGATCCGCGCGGTGCTTCGAACGGCGCGCGACCGGGACGCGAAGGCCTGTGCGTTTGTCGACGCCCGCGTGACGAGTCTCGCGCCGGAATGGCTTCCGCGCCTGATCGAACCGGTGTTCGACCATGGATACGACTACGTGTCGCCCTACTACGTGCGGCACCCCCACGAGGGTGCCATCACAAAGAGCATCATCTATCCCATGTTCAGGGCACTCTACGGCCTGCGCATTCGCCAGCCAGCGGCCGGAGAGTTCGGTTGTTCGACGCGACTCATTCCCCACCTCCTCGATCAGGGATTCTGGGACGGCGAGGAAGCCGAGACCGGTATCGACTTGTGGCTGGCGTCTGCTGCGGCAGCCGGAGGCTTCCGGGTGTGTGAGGCGGTTCTTGGCTGCCGCACGCACGCCTCTCGTGCGGAGACCCCCGATCTCAGCACGACCTTCGCTCAGGTGGTTGGCGCGCTCTTTGCGGATCTCGAGGCGCGCGCCGAAACCTGGCAGCGTGTGCGAGGGTCGATGGCCGTGCCGGCCTTCGGCCTGCCGCCGGCCGGCGGCATGAGTCCACCCCCCGTGGACGCCGAGTCGATGCTCGACGCGTTCAGGCTGGGGTTCCGGGCCCTGCGCGACGTCTGGGCCTGGATCGTGCTGCCACGTGTCATCCTCGAGCTGAAGAGGCTGGCCGAAGCCCCGGCGGAGCAGTTTCGGCTCGACGACGATCTGTGGGCTCAAATCGTGTACGACTTTGCCCTCGCGTATCGCGCGCGCTCGATGCCGCGCGAGCATCTGCTCGGTGCCCTCACCCCGTTGTATCTCGGCTGGCTTGCGGCGTTCGTGATGGGAACCAGCGGTTGGAACCAGAAGGACATCGACGATCGCGTGGAGCAGTTGTGTGTGGCGTTCGAGACCAAGAAGCCATACTTGATTTCGGGTTGGCGCTGGCCCGAGCGGTTCAGGGCTTGATGGCCGGACGGCCCTGGCGTCAAAGGCCAGAGGGTGAGTGGGAGGAGCCGCGATGTTAGTGCAGGTGCAGCGAATCATGAGTCAGGCGACGAGTCGCATCGTCGAGAGCGTCGCGGCATTTGTTCCAGGCATCCTGGCGCTCGTCGCGGTCCTCGCGGGGTCGGTCATCCTGGCGGTCGTCGCACGCCTGGTGACGATGCGGGCGCTGGGCGGCGTGGAGTTCGACCGGCGGGCGCAGCAGTGGGGCCTGGGCAAACTGGGCGAGTGGTCCGCCGCGAAAAGCGCATCGGCGTTTGTCGCGCGCACCATTCAGTGGACCGTCCTCGTCGGCGGGCTCCTCGTCGCCATGACCGCCCTCGATGCCGCCATGCCGTCGCGATTTGCACTGTCAGTGTTCGAATACGTTCCTCACGTGCTCGCCGCGCTGCTCGTGCTTGCCGTGGGAACCGCGCTCGCGCAGTTCGTCGCGCGGGCGGTGCTCATAGGAGCCGTCAACATGCAGATCCAGTCCGCGCGGACGCTCAGTCTGCTGGTGAGATGGCTGGTGCTGATCGTGGCCGTTTCAATGGCCGTCGAGCAGCTGCAAATTGGGCGACAGATTCTTGTGCTGGCCTTTGGCATCCTGTTTGGAGGTGTTGTGCTGGCGACGAGTCTGGCGGTTGGTCTGGGGGCGAAAGATGTGGTGGGGCGTGCCATCGAGCGTCAGCTGCAAAGGCCTCGGCAGGAGCGCGATCACCTGGACCACGTCTGAGGTGCTGCGAGCTTTCAGCGCTCAGCTTTCAGCGTACAGCTCAGAACTTCTTCAAGCAAAGCGGACAGCTGACGGCTGAGTGCTGATAGCTGAAAGCTGACTGCTGAAAGCTAAATTAAGGCATGAGGCACATCCTGTCCAAAAACCACCGAGGCGTCCTCAAGGAGTTTGCCTCGTCGCGGGTTCTTCTAGGGTTCGACTTCGATGGCACGCTTGCGCCGATCGTGTCCGAACCCCAGGCGGGCCACATGCGCGCGAACACGCGCAAGCTGCTTCGAGTGGTTGCAGAACGCTATCCCTGCGCGGTGATTTCCGGTCGCGCCCGAAGTGACGTCCTGGCCCGACTCACGGGTATTCCGGTGATTGAGGTCGTGGGGAATCATGGATTCGAACCAACCCGCGACCTCAAGCGATGGACTGCCGTGGTTCGGCGGTGGGCGGCCATTCTTCACGCCCGGCTCGATGCCGTGCCAGGTGTGATCATCGAAGACAAAGGGCTGTCCCTCGCCGTGCACTATCGCAAGTCCCGCCGAAAGCGGCATGCGAGACGCGCGATCGTCGACGCGAGCATGGCACTGGATCGGGACGTTCGAATCATTGCTGGGAAGCTGGCTGTGAACGTTCTTCCCGATGGGGCTTCCCACAAAGGCATCGCGCTCCGCCGGTTGCGCGCGCGCGTCGCCGACACCGCGGTGTTTATCGGCGACGATGTCACCGATGAAGATGTATTTGAGTTGGACGAGCCTGGCCGGCTGTTGTCCATCCGCGTCGGCTACAATGCCGCCTCCGCCGCACTCTACTACCTGCGCGGGCAATCAGAGGTGGACGACTTGCTCGAGGTGTTTGCCCGACTGCGGGCCAGGCCGACGTAAGGGAGCGAGCCAGGCCAAGGTTCACTCCTTCCGAAAGAACAACCGCCCCACCGGAGAAGTCGTCTCGGGTCGTACGAGATTCTCAGTCTGCCCGGCGCCGGGGGCGTGGGTGACCGCACTCCCCTTACTGACGCGGGTGGCGCTTGGCCCAGCGCAGGAACTCGGACTTGGTATCGAGGAGGATTTCCCGCACGGCCTTCCGGTCGGCAGCCTGCATGTCGCGAAAGAGCGCGCTGC
>JBGPJH010000194.1:0-6527 GCA_041485305.1 Vicinamibacteria bacterium
CAGCGCGTCCTACGAAGAGCCGGCTATGAGTCGGACATCTTCGTCGAGACCGCCGACCCGCGCCTCGAGCCGTTGACGCGGGATTACCGCGAACTCGTCGACGCGAGCCGTCCCGACCACCTGCTGCTCCACCACTTCTCCCTCGGATCGAAGGCCTCCCGAACCGCGTATGCGCTGCCCGACAGGATGGCGCTCATCTACCACAACATCACGCCCCCTGAGTACTTCGCCGCGGTCCATCGCACCCTGGCGCGGCAATGTTTCCGTGGCCGGCGTGAACTTCACGCCTACGTCGATCGGTGCGATCTCGCGCTGGGCGATTCGGAGTTCAACCGGCAGGACCTCGAAGCGCTTGGCTTCCCGAGGACGGCGATTCTGCCAGTCGTTCCAGATTTCTCCCACCTGGACGGCGAACCCCAGCGCTTCGTGGCCGATCAGTTCGACGATGACTGGACCAACATTCTCTTCGTCGGGCGGGTCATTGCGAACAAGAGAATCGACGACCTCATCCGCTTCTTTCACGCGTACCATACGTTGAATTCACGCAGCCGGCTGCTCATCGTTGGCGTGTTCAGCCTGTTCGAACGCTATTTTTCGGCGCTGACCCACATGGTCTCGGAGCTCAATCTCCCCAACGTGCACTTCGTGGGACACGTCACAGATGCGGAGCTCGTCGCGTACTACGAACTCGCAGATTTGTTTCTCTGCGCGAGCGAACACGAAGGGTTCTGCGTACCGATCGTCGAGGCTTTCTATAAACAGGTTCCGGTGCTGGCGTACGCGGCAACAGCGGTGCCCGCGACGATGGATGGCGCCGGAGTCCTGTTCGACGACAGGCACCCCGCCCGTGTGGCGGCCTTGATGGATGCCATCCTGTCAGATGCCCGGCTGCAAGATGCGATCGTCGCCGGCCAGCTTGCGGCCCTGCGCCGTCTCCAGGCGAGGGATTTCGAGGGCACCCTGCTGCGGTTCGTCGAGCAGATTCTCTCGTCGCCCCGGGTTGGAGCTCCGCACGTCGCGTTCGACTTCTGGCAGCAATTCGACGGGCTCGAAGAGCTCGAAGAGGTGAGGAAGGATCGTCCCTCGGCGTTCAACGCACTCCCGGAGCGTGGGGTGTGAACGTCAACCAGTGGGTCCCCGCTGCGCACAGGGGCGACGCCGTTGGCGACAGCGCCAGGCGCATGCGCAACCTTTTACGAGGGATGGGGCACGGCGCAGAGCTCTACGCGTTGACCATCGACGACGAGTTGAAGGGGGACGTGCTGCCGTTCTCACATCCAACGGCACGGGCCGGCGATGTCACGATCCTTCACTTCGCGTTACCCTCGCCACTGACCGAGGCGTTCGCGTGCCTCCCGCATGGCCGGATCCTCCAGTACCACAACGTGACGCCGGCCGCGTTCTTCGCGCCGTACGATCCGGCGCTCTTCCGGTTGGCATCGTTGGCGCGCCGCGAGCTGGCGTCGCTCGTCGGTCGGATCGATCTGGCGCTTGGTGTGTCCGAGTACAACCGGCGGGAGCTCGAGGCGTTGGGCTTCAGTCCGACAGGGATCCTGCCCCTCGCGGTCGACCTGTCGCGCGTGACGGCCCCTGCTCGCCGCCCGGCGCTCGACAGACTTCTGGACGACGATTTCGTCAACTTTCTGTTCGTCGGCCGGATTGCCCCGAACAAGAAGATCGAAGATCACATCCGCCTGGCCGAGCATTACAAGCGGTACGTGGACGCGTATTACCGATTCATCTTCGTGGGAAGGTACGACGTCGTGCCGCGGTACTACTCGACAATTCGGGCGCTGATGGCCGAATACCGGCTGCTTGACGAGCGATTTGTCTTTACGGGCGCAGTGCCCGACGAAGATCTGTCCGCCTACTATCGCCACGCGGCCGTCTACGTGTCGCTCAGCGAGCACGAAGGCTTCTGCGCACCGCTGCTGGAAGCGATGGCCGCCGACGTGCCGGTCCTTGCGTATTCGGCCGCGGCGGTTCCTGAGACGCTCGGGGGAGCGGGCGTGCAGTTCGCGCCGAAGGACCTCGAGTACGCTGCGGAGCTGCTCGGTGCGCTTGCGTTCGACGATGAACTGCGATCGCAGGTGATCGCTGGTCAGCGGCGACGGGTGAAGGATTTTAGCGAGGCACGACTCGAACAGACGCTGGCGTCTATCGTCGGCGGCACCGCGCACGGATCGCCCGCCCGGACTCCTCAGGGATAGGCTCACCGACAACAACCATGAAACTCGGCTTCATCGTTCAACGCTATGGCGGCGAAGTTCTCGGCGGCTCGGAGCAGCTGTGCCGTCTGGTCGCCGAGCGCCTTGCCGCACAACACGAGATCGAGGTCCTGACCACTTGCGCGCGCGACTACGTCACGTGGAAGAACGAGTATCCAGAAGGCGCAGACCGCGTGCGCGGCGTCACGGTGAGACGTTTCGCGAACGCTCGCACGCGAGATCTCGCCTCGTTCAACCGGTATTCGGAGTGGCTCTACCACACCCCTCACACCCGCGACGACGAGCTGGAGTGGTTGAAGCAGCAGGGACCCTGGTGCCCGGCGTTGATCGACTACTTGCATCGGCATCATCAACAGTACGATGTCCTGATCTTCTTCACGTACTTGTACGCGCCAACTGTGCTCGGCATCGAGGTGGATCCCGGCCGGAGCGTCTTGATCCCGACGGCCCACGACGAGCCCGCCATCCGACTGGAAATCTTCAAGGATGTCTTCAGCCGGCCGGCAGCGCTGTGCTATCTGACCGAGAGCGAACGCCGGCTGGTGCAGAGCCTGTTTCCCGATCGCCCGCTTCTCGAAGACGTCGTCGGCGTCGGTGTCGACATCCCGCCACACCAGCCGCATCCCCGAATGCCCCAGTCGGCGGATCCCGAGGCGCCCTCGCCGGAGGACTCGGAGTCCGAGCCGGCGACCGTGGGAGCCTCCGACGAGGCCCCGGCCCGCGAGGTTCCTTCGTTGGCCGCGCGCGGTGCGGTCTTCCGTCGACGGCACCGTTTGCATGGGCCGGTCGTTCTGTACGGCGGGCGCATCGATCCGGGCAAGGGCTGCGAGGAGCTGATCGAGTATTTCAGCGGCTACGCGAGGACCGGCGGCGAGGGGACCCTCGCTCTGATGGGCGTGAAGTTCATGTCGCTGCCTGAGGAGCCGTTCATACGGTTCGCGGGCCTGCTCACCGACAACGAGCGCGCCCAGGCCCTGGAAGCTGCCACGGTCGTCGTGTGCCCGTCGCCCTACGAAAGCCTGTCGCTCTTGGCCCTCGAATCGCTCGCGGTTGGCACTCCTGTGCTCGTCAACGCGCGCAGCGCTGTACTGGTCGAGCACTGCGTGCGGAGCAACGGCGGTTTGTGGTACGCCGATCGCGACGAGTTCGTGGAGTGCCTGACGCTGCTGGTTGGCGACCCCGGCCTGCGCGCGGCGCTGGGACGCAACGGACGAGACTATATTCGCCGGAACTACCGCTGGGACGTCGTGCTCGGGAAGTACGAACGAATACTCGGGAAGGTCCGGAACGCCCGGATAGCGGGCTAGTCTAGTCGTCCTCCAGCGTCCCGGCCGACGCCAGCGAACCGCCGCCATCCTCGAGTTCGGTGTCCTGGCCGCCGCGACGGGGCCGGCGACGCGGATGGATGTCGTGCCTCTTGATCATCTCGTTCAACGTTGTCGGCTTGACGTGCAGCAGCTCCGCCGCTCGCTTCTGGATGCCGCCCGCCGCCTCGAGTGTCGATTCGATCAGTCGTTTCTCGAAATCGGAAATGACCTCCTTGAAGGCGATCCCTTCGGGTGGTACGACGAAGGGCGGCATCTGGAAGTTCGAGCCCCGGCGAACCTGATCGGGAATCAGCTCGACGCCGATCCGTGGTCCTGACGTCAGCACGACCGCGCGCTCGATGACATTCTCGAGCTCACGCACATTGCCCGGCCAGTCGTACTCGGTCAGCAGGCTCAGCGCTTCCGGCATCAGCTCGAGACCTGTCTTGTGATTCTCCTCTCCGTACTTGTGAAGGAAGTGCTGCGCCAGGAGGGGGATGTCGTCTTTCCGATCCCGCAGGGGTGGCAATGGAATGGAAATGACGTGCAGGCGGTAGAAAAGGTCCTCTCGGAACTTGCCTTCGTCCATCATCTGGTGAAGGTCCACGTTGGTCGCAGCGATGATCCGCACGTCCACCTTGATCGTTTCCATCCCACCCAGCCGCATGAAATCCCGCTCCTGGATCACCCTCAACAGTTTCGTCTGCGTCTCCAGGGGCACGGTGCCAATCTCGTCGAAGAAGATGCTGCCCCGGTCCGCGAGATCGAACAGTCCTTTCTTGGGGTAGACCGCGCCGGTGAACGCGCCCTTGACATGACCGAACAGCGTCGATTCGAACAGATCCGGCGGCAGGTTCCCGGAATTCACGGTGACGAACGAGCGCTCGGCACGCGACGAGTTTGCATGGATCGCGCGTGCGACGAGCTCCTTGCCCGTGCCACTCTCCCCTTGAATCAGGATGGTTGAGCGGCTCGGTGCCGCCTGAATGATCAGGTCGAACACCTGCCGCATCCTGGGACTGCGCCCGATGATGTTTGCAAACTTGTGATACCGCTCCTGGATGTTTTGTCTGAGGTTCCTGTTTTCGTGGACCAGGCGCCGTCGTTCCAGCGCGTTGCGCACGACGACGAGGACTTCCTCGTTCTTGAACGGTTTCGTGATGTAGTCGAACGCACCGCTCTTCATCGCCGAGATCGCGCTTCCGATCGACGCGTACGCCGTGATGATGACCACCGCGAGATCTTCGTCGACACGCTTGAGATCTTCGAGCGTCTCGATGCCGTTCAGGCCTGGCATCATGATGTCCACGATGGCGGCGTCGAAGGGCAGGGCGCGGGCCAGCTCGAGCCCCTCCAACCCCGAGGACGCCAGCCGCACCTCGTATCCTGCCCGGGTGAGCAGGGTTTCCAGGATCTCGCGCATAATCTCCTCGTCGTCGACGACGAGAATCGTGCCGTTGCGGGATGTTGACATGCGTCCTTGGTTCAGTGCGCCACCGTGCGCGTCGCCTCGACGGCCGCCAGAGGAAGCGTCAGCGTGAACCGCGTCCCGTGTCCCAGCGCGCTGTCGCAGCGGATCGAGCCGTCGTGTTCGTGTACGATGCCGTACGTAATCGATAGACCGAGACCGGTGCCTCGGCCGGTGGATTTCGTCGTGAAGAACGGATCGTAGATTCGCGCCAGATGCTCCGGTGGGACGCCGGACCCGGTGTCCGCGACCTCGGCAAACACGTGACGGGGGTCGGCACGTGTTGTCACCGTGAGCCAGCCCCCGCGGGGCATGGCGTCGCGGGCGTTCAGGAACAGGTTGAGGAACACCTGCTGCAGCTGGTGCTCGATGCCGAGCACCGGCAGCGGCGACACGGCCAGCTCCCGCCGCACCTTGACCTTCCCGGCCTCGAACTGATGCTCGAGAAGCGACAGCACATCGCCGACCACGGCGTTCAGGTCCACGTCACTGCGCTCGCCGCCGGGCGTTCCGGGACGCGAGAGCGCGAGCAGGCCGTTCACGATCTTGGCTGCGCGGAACGTCTGCCGCTCGATCTTCTCGAGAAGCGTCGTCCTCGGGTCTTCAGGGTCCGCGTGCTCGAGCAGCATCTGCGTGTAGCTCGAGATGCCGGTCAGCGGCGTGTTTACTTCGTGCGCCACCCCGGCCGCGAGCAACCCGATCGACGCCATCTTCTCGGAAATCTGCAGTTGCTCTTCCAGCCGCACTCGTTCAGTCACGTCGTCGATCAGCAAAATGGTGCCCTCAATCGCGCCAGGTCCGATCGGGCTCTGCAGCGGAGCCACCGTCGCATTGACCAGCAACCGCTCGGCCTCGGCCCCCGCCTCTCGGTTGGCCGACCTTCGGCGGCTCTTCAGCGCAACCCTGAACAACGTCGCGCCCGAGGGATTCTCCTGACGCGCCGCGCGGAGCGCCTCCACGAACGGTGTGTCGAACACTTCAGACAGCAATCGACCGGTCGCGTCGGCCCGTTTGATGCCGTACAAGCCTTCGAGGGCGTGGTTCCACCGGGCGATCCGTTCCTCCTCGTCGAACACGGCTAGCCCGTCGTCGAGCGACTCAAGGATGTTCTCGTTGAACTCCCGCATCCGCCCGAGTTCCTCGGCCTTGAGGTGAAGCTGGCGATACAGTCGTCCGTTCTCGATGGCCGTGGCAACCTGACCCGCCACGGCGGTCAGCAGACCCAGATCTTCGCTGTTGAAGGGCCCGTCGGTATCCTTTCGGCCGAGCGCCAGCACCGCAATCGCCGCATCGTCGAACACGCACGGCACGAAATAAAAGATGCCCTGGTCCCTCCAGAACTCCACTTCTTCAGCCGTGAACCGGGCGGCGGCGATCGGGTCGTCGAGCGCAATGGTGTGACCCTCATCGAGTCGTTCGACGAAGGACGAAGACCGTGGCAGGCGAGGAACCACCTGCGAAAAACCGAAGTCGCCAATCGCCTTGAAGTCTCCGAGGCGCTCGTCGGCGAGCATCAGCGCCATG
>JBGPJH010000195.1:0-6491 GCA_041485305.1 Vicinamibacteria bacterium
GGGGACGGCGTTCCTGAAGCTCCCATCCCATCGCAGGCGTCGGCTTGAGCAGGTTCGCCACGAGCAGGGAGGCGGCAGTGCCGCGCGACACGCCGCGGTACAGCCGATCGATGGCACGCGCGTCGAGGTCGAGCGCGACGACACGAGCACCTGCGCCGACCGCGATTCGCGCGTAGTCGCCGGTGTTGCACCCGAGATCCACGACTTGCGGCCATCGTCGCTCTCCCACGACACGCTCGACGAACGATGCCTTCGCGGAGAGGTCCGCCTCGGAATAGGTATGTAACCTGTCGTACCCGGACCATTCGCTTGGCGTGGAGGGGGCCTTCAGTCCCGAGACGATTTTCAGCAACCTGCGAACGCTCGCGAGGAGCGCGGTTTTCGGATAATGGTGCTCGGCGGCCGTCTCGCCGACCGAGGCGGCGGCCCTGGCAAAGGTCCGCTCGAGCCTGGCCTGGAGGACGACATCCTTCAACACGCCCGGCCTGAGACAGTCGCGCGGACGGAGGAGCTTCGCCGTCAGTTGAAGGGGCACCTCGCCCATCGTGCCAACGAGCAGCGCCTGAACATCGACGTCGCGGTACGCGCCGATGAGCAGTGGAAACAGGAAGCTTCGGCAGAACTGCGCATACCCAGCCCAGACCGTGCCGTCCCGATACGGCTCGATCGACAGCGCGTCGACGAGCTTCGGCGTGTTCCTCTCGAAGAGGACGTTGAAGGAATTGGCATCCTTCAGCACAAAGCCTGAGGCCAGCGCACGATCGAGAATCTGCAGCGTCGCCAGCGCCGCGTCGCGCAACATCTCGAAGCTCCACTCGTACGCGTAGGTCACCGGCACGACCGTGGGCTGCTTCAGTACAACGCCTCCCACGCCCGGACCCGTCGCGCCGAGGTGCGCCGAATTCACGAGCTCTGTTTCGAGGAGCAGCTGATCTCTGACCAGCGAATCGATCAGCCCGGAATTCTGCGCGCTCTGGAAGTCTCGCCGGGCTTCTTCGGAGAGCGTTCGACACACCCACCCGCTGTGATGGAAGACGCGACCGGCGGGATCCTTGAAAGAGGCAGGGTCGAATCTCGTCATCCCCGCTCGTCTGGCCTCGCAGAGGGCGCTCGGGTCTGCCGAGACTCTCTCGCGTCCGATTCGTCCTTCGCGAAAATGCTCCTGATACGGCGCCAGTAGAGCCTCGCCAGGATCGCGAGACCGGCGACCCCGCCCGTGACGAGCTGAATGAGCATGCCGCCGGTGCCCGGGTCGATGTAGGCGTACGCGGGACGCGCGAGCAACAGGCCAATGGCTACGAGGCAGGTAATCGAGATCGCATCCATGTGCGCCTTCCTAAGGTAAGAGGGGGTGTTCCATCACTGTTTTGGCGGACCTAGATCGGAGAACAGGGCGGCAACGGGCGTGAAATACAAGTTGACCGCGTCGGTACGGAGGTACTTCCCCACCAGAACATATCCATGCTGCTGAAAGTAGTTGAGAATGGCTTGTCTCACCTCCGGGTGTCCTTCGATGCACACGAGAGATGGACGGAACTTCTCGATGTCGAACCCCCTCAACGCCTTGGGCTCGCCGAGCTCGATGTCCATCGACATGAAGTCCACCTGCGTGAGCCCGACCTTGGCCAGCAGGTCGTTGAGCGTGATGGTCGGGACCTCCCGCGTGGTGACCTTTGTGTCGGCTTTGACCGCAAACGATCGGTCGGCTGAGGCTTCGACGGGCACGCTCTCGGGAATATAGAGATTGGCGGTCGCGTCGCTCACGTCAGACACGAACACGGTGAAGAACTTCGTGCGCGGACGATGTTGCCTGAAACCGTCGGCGTATTCTTGCTGAGCATCAACGGCCACGCCGCTCCAGCCGAGCGACGTCTCCAGAAAATAGGTAAGGTTGTTCCTCTGGTAGTGGTTGGCCCCGACGTCGAGAAACACACCGTTGCGGCGATCGCGGAAGAAGTCGCGGATGATCCGTTCTTCATCGAACTGGCTCGAAGTCGAGGGCCCGTAGATGCGCTCGAGCTCGGTATGAGCCTGGAGACCTTCTGCCGCGAGAATCGCCGCCCAACGCCACCGGGCCGACTCGTATCTTGTGGCGACCAGCGCCGTCATCAGCACCAGCGTTGCGCCGATGAGCATCACTTCCCAGGTGTCAAACCGCGCACGTGTCGATGGCATCCTCTTCGTCTTCCTCTTATCGGCTTATCGGCGATTCAGGCGGGAACAGTAAAGAAGGCGTCGATGAGCTCCTTGAGCTCGCCGACCGACTCGGCGCGGTTGATCGCGGTCCGCAGATGAGACCCGTTGTCGAACCCTTTCGTGTACCAGGACCCCAGCGCCCGGATCTTGTTCACGACCCATCGATCATGGCTGGTGGGGCGGGAAGGGCAGGTGGGACGGATGGGGCTGGAAGGGCGGGTGGGATCAGGCACCGACGCGCCCTCCTCGCGGAGCCGCTCCTGCATCAACAAATCGATGTAGTCCAGGAGGAAGCGCCCGCGGTCGCCAGGCGTCACTTCGCGCGGGCGTCGTCCCGCTGCCAGGTCTGCGACTTGAGCGAAGAGCCACGGGTTGCGCAGCACGCCCCGACCGACCAGCACGCCTTCGACCCCGCTGCGGAGGCGGGCAACAATCTGCTCGGGCGTCGTGCAGTCGCCGCTGCCAAAGACCGGAATTGTCAGCAGATCGGCCACACGCGCGACCAGGTCCCAGTCAGCGCTCCCACTGTAGCTCTGGGCCGCCGTGCGGCCGTGCACGGTCACGGCAGCGGCGCCCGCGTCTTCAACCATCTTTGCGAGCACTGGCGCGTTGCGCAGGTTGTCGTCCCATCCGGCGCGCATCTTGACCGTCACCGGAATCTTCACGGCCTTCACCATGGCGGCGATCACGGACGCTGCCTGCTCGGGCTCTCGCATCAGGCTGCACCCGGCGTTGTGTTTGGCAATCTTGGGGACCGGACAACCCATGTTGACGTCGACAATGTCGGCGCCCATGGCCTCGACGAGCTGGGCGGCAGCCGCCATCCTGGCCGGGTCCCCGCCAAAGATCTGAATCGAGATCGGGCGCTCTTCCGGCGTGTACTCGGCGTACTCGAGCGTGCGGTCGATGCCCCGCAACAGGCCTTCGGAACTGACCATCTCCGTCACGACGAGCCCGCACCCGCCCTGGCGCTTGACCAGGCGGCGGAAGGCAGAATCGGTCATCCCGGCCATTGGGGCTATGCCGAGAGGTATGGGCAGCGCGACAGAACCGACATGGACCTGTCCCGTAACCTCGCGAGCGTCGTCAACGATCGAGTCAAACATGTGTTCCAAGTTGTGGCTGCTGTTGTTCTATTGTGACGCAGGACGAAACAATCGCGGCGACCAGCTGAATAGTTGGCCGGCAGCGAGCCTTTTGTCGCTTCACCATCCAGGCGTCGCTCGCCGCCTGTCGCAAAATGGCTCAGCCTATGCCAGGAAACCGTGTGAGACTGTGAACCCAAGGGCGAAAGTGTCGTGGCCTCCCAGTTGCTTTCTCGGTAGGACCAATCGTGACCCCTAGAGTCCCCGGGGGGACGGACACGCCCGGGGAAATGATTCAACCGTCCAGGCAGTACGTTCTGATTGCCGTCGCCAATCTGAATCGAGCTGCCACGTTCCGAAGCGTCTCCGCCGAAACGCTTCGTTGGGAAGTTGTGCTCGTCCGAGATGGCAGCGAGGCCGTTCAGGAGATTGCGCGGCGCGGCGCTCCCGCCCTGCTCATCCTGGACTTGTCGCTGCCGCGGGTGGACGGCTTCGCGGTGGTGCGACAGCTGCGTCGCCAGCCCGCTGGCGGCCGCACGCGCGTCATTGCCGTCGCCGCGCATGCCTCGCTCAGAGCGGCGGCCCGCGACCTGGCCTCGACGCTCGACATTTCGAGCATTCTCCCACTCGACGTCGATCGCGTGGCGTTCAAGGAAGCCGTGGCGGCGGCCGAGTCCGCCATCGCGCCAGAGGGAACCAGGCCCGAGAAACCGGCTGTCGATGCACAGCTGGTGGCGTTTCATGCACCGCCGGGCGCCGATGCCGACGAAGTGGTCGACCGCGCATCGGTGGACATCAGGCATCGGTTCCGCATGCCGCTGAGCGTCGGCTACCTGAAGTCCGGCGACCGGGAGACCCTGACCCTGCACGTTTCGACAACGGAGCCGGACGCGGCGGGGGGGACCGGCGGATTGGCGGAATGGGAATTTCTGCGGCAGGTCGCTGCCTCGAGCGAGCCGCTCGTGATACCCGACGTCGAGAATCACCCGGTCTTCTCGCGCCTCTTCGCCGGCGGGGCCAGGACGCCGCGCGGGTTTGCCGCCGTGCCCCTGCCGACCTCCACGAGTGAGGCCCGAGGCGCCTTGTGCGTGCTGGACACCAAACCGTTGACCCTCGACGCCAGCGATGTCGACGCGCTGGCGGCGTTCGGGCGGCAGGTCGGCCAGGAGATCGACCGCCTCTTCGTCGAGGCGACCGGATCGGCGAGCGCCGCCGATCCGACCACTGAAGACGTCCAGGCCTTGCAGCACATGGCCTCCACCGATCCGCTCACCGGTCTGGCTAATCGCCGCGGCGGCGAGAAGCACATCGCCAACGAGATCTCCCGCGCCAAGCGCGAGCGTCGGCCTCTCAGCTGCATCCTGATCGACATCGACCGATTCAAGCAGGTGAACGATACGTTCGGCCATCTGGCCGGAGACCAGGTGCTGCGCGACATCAGCGCACTCGTTCGTGGAACGGTTCGCGCTTACGACATCCTGGTCCGCTGGGGGGGCGAGGAATTCCTGCTGGTCCTGCCAGGCGTCGATCTCGACGCGGCGAGAATCCTGGCCGAGCGCATTCGCATGGCTGTGGAGGGCCTCGACACGCACGGAATCGGACCGGTCACGATTTCGGCCGGGGTGGCCGGGTTCGACAGCGACTACGACTTCGCGGCAACCCTCAGGACGACAGACCGACGTTTGTATCAGGCCAAAGCCGCCGGCAGAAACTGCGTCGTTTAGTACGCCCGCACGTCGGCCGCATCCACCTCGACCGACACCGCCTGCCCGATCAAGTCGACCGACAGAACCAGCCGCGCTCGGTGTGGATCTTTCCGGACCAGCCGCCCCACCACCCCGCGAAGCGGGCCGCTCACGACCTCCACCATCGAGCCTTCCTTGATCAGCGGGCAGGGATCGTACTGCAGGGCGCTGCCGACCAGCACCCGGATGCTGTCCAGCTCGACGTCAGGAATGGGCGCCGGACGGCCATCGAACGACACGATATTCACGACCCCCGTGCACTTGAGGATCGGCAGCGTGTCGGAGGGGTCGAACCGGGCGAAACAGTAGCCTGGAAAAAGAGGCCAGTCGATCTTCTTCTTTCGATCCTTCCAGCGGCTCCATCGCGGGATCGTCGGCAAGAACGCATCGATGTGCTTTCTCTCGAGCTGCTCTCGCACAACTTGTTCGTGCCGCGACCTTGTCCAGACCGCAAACCAGCGGGTGCCAGGATGACCTTCGTCCATTGTCGCGTGAAGGGCGGGGAGGTCTAGAGTGCGGGCGCGGCCCCAGGCGCCTTGGGCTGGTGCAGGCCCATGTCGTACGCCTTCTTGAGCTCCTGGTTCTTCCACTCGATGATGGCCTGAGACCTCAGCTTCTCGAGGTATTTCTGGAATTCTTCCTGACGCCTGTCGTTCGCAATGCGGTTGCCGATCTCGGCCCGTGCCTGGTCGAATGGCATCGTGACCGTGGACGTCGTCGATTCCAGCTTCAGAATCTGGTAGCCGCGAGCGCCGCGCAGGACCTCGGTGATGTCGCCGACTTTCATGGGCTCGACGAGCTTGCGAACCTCGGGCGAAAGATCGTTCAGGCTGAGGGGACCGATCAGGCCGGCGTTGGCGCGCGAGGGCGCGTCCGACAAGTCCGCCGCGAGCTTCTCGAAGCTCTCACCCGACAGCGCCCGCTGACGAATCTGGCTCGCCTTTTCCTTTACCTCTTCGTCAATCCCGACGTTGAGCGTCTTGCCGTCGCCCGGTACGTTCACGAAGATCTCGCGCAGGGTGATCGCTGGCGGCGTGCTGAACTCGCCGACGTGCGCGTCGTAGTAGCGCCGCGCCTCTTCGTCGACAACGGAGACCTTGCTTGCCACCTCGTTCTGCTGGACGCGCGAGAGGATCGTCTGGCGCTCCAGGTTCCTCCGCAGGTCGGCGAGCGTCATGTTCTCCTGCTTCAGTGCAGCCTCGAACTGTTCCTCGGAGTCGATCTTGTTGTCTTTCTTGATGTTATCGAGGACCCCCTTGAACTGCTCGTCGTTCATCTTGTAGCCGAGCTCCTTGCCTCGCTGGAGTATCAGCATCTCGTCGACGACGTTCACCAGCAGCTGCGGCGTCACCTCGTCGAGCATTTTGCGAAGCTGGACGTCTGAAGGGTCGCTCTTCAGGTTCGCCTGCTGGCCCAGCTGCCGCAGCGCGGCCACCTGCCGCGCCTCGAGGTCGGTCTTGGTGAA
>JBGPJH010000196.1:0-6418 GCA_041485305.1 Vicinamibacteria bacterium
ACCGGCTCCAGCGACACTGAACGTCCCGGGTGGCGGAAATCCCCGACATTTTTCGGGCGGTCATCCCGGCTGGCTGCGTTCTCAGGGCGTGTCACGCCAGCGGATTGATCCAGCGTAATCCGTGGAAGCGTCCAAAAGATGTCGGGTTCCAGCACCTCAGCGCCTGGGTTCGTCCATTACCGTGGTAATATGCCTGGCATGGCGCTCGCACATTCGAAACTCACGGCACAAGGTCAGATCTCGGTGCCAGCCAGCGTTCGCCGGACCCTTGGCATCGGTCCGGGGTCGGTCCTCGAGTGGGACGATGACGGTGACAAGGTCGTGGTCCGTCGGGCGGGCCGGTATACCTCGGAAGATGTGCACCGGTCGGTGTTTCCGACGCTACCCAAGCCCAGGACGTTGGCGGAGATGAAGGCGGGTGTGCGGCGGGACATCAGGAGGCGCCGTGCGAGCCGTTGACACGAACGTGCTGGTCCGGCTCCTCACTCGGGACGACGCCAAGCAGGTCGCCGCGGCCGAGGCCTTTGTCGCCCGCGGGGCCTGGGTTCCGCATCTGGTGCTCGCCGAAGCCACATGGGTTCTGACCTCCGTCTACGAGCGCGGTCCGGACCACATCGCCACGGCCGTCGAGATGCTCCTCAACCACCAGCATCTCACGCTTCAAGATTCGGATGCCGTTGCCGCCGCCGTCGCACGCTTTCGCAGACGGCCCGCATTGGGCTTTTCCGACTGCTTGGTGTTGGAGGTCGCTCGGAAAGCCGGTCACTTGCCGCTCGGCACCTTCGACCGGAACCTCGGCAAGCTCGATGGGGCCGAGAGGTTATAAGGTGCCGGGGTACTTGAGTGAGCACCTCAGCACCAAAGCACCGTTGTGTTCTACCCCCGCGTTTTCGCGATCCCCGGTGCCTCGGCCTCCTGCTCCGTTCCGGGTTCGAGGTGATACTGGACCAGATGGGCGCGCAAGTGCTCGAAGGCGTCGGCTGGCGTATCGGCGTAGTGCAGGAGATCGAGATCCTGTTCGGTGATCGCGCCCCAATCGACCATCGGCTGGAGGTCGAGCACCTGGTCCCAATAGTCGCGTCCGTACAGCACGACCTCGATCTTCTTCGAGAGCTTGTCGGTCTGAACCAGCGTCAGGATTTCGAACAGCTCGTCGCACGTGCCGAACCCGCCAGGAAAAATCACGAGGGCTTTGGCGAGGTACGCGAACCAGAACTTCCGCATGAAAAAGTAGTGGAACTCGAAGTGCAATCCGTCGGTGATGTACGGGTTCGCGCCCTGCTCGAACGGCAGCCGGATGTTGAGGCCGATGGTTTTCCCACCCGCCTCGCGCGCGCCACGATTGGCGGCTTCCATGATGCCGGGGCCGCCGCCCGAGGTGACGACAAACCGGTGGTTCTTCGATTCGAGCGTGCGGCTCCAGGTCGTGAGGAGGCGTGCCAGCTCCCGGGCCTCTTCGTAGTAGCGCGCCCATTCGAGGGCCCGACGCGACTTTTTCAGCTCGGCCTCGTAAAGCTCGTCGGCGTTCTTCACGCCGCGCACGCGCAGCGTACTGAGCGCCCGCTCGGCGCGTTCCCGGCTGTCCACGCGCGCCGATCCGAAGAACACAACGGTGTCCTGAATCTGCTGCTCCTGGAACCGCCGGAGCGGCTCGAGATACTCGGACAGGATACGAATGGGCCTGGCTTCGGCGCTCTCGAGAAACTCCGGATACAAGTACGCCAACGGTTGCTGAGCCATACATTTGCCACTTTATCAGATGAGTAACGAAGCTCCGCTTGGAGCCGCCGAGTAGACGCTGAGCAGAACAGGGCGGCGAAGCTCGTTGCCAGTGTTTAAGGCTTCGTGATGCGGTCTCGGATCCACTCACTAAGCTCTTCTTCAGAGACACGGCCGGAAGCCACCGCAATCATTTCCGTCACGACATCGGTGTCAGCGGCTTTGAGCTCGCGGCCGTTGATCCCAAGGAACGTGGCCATCGCAAGGAAGCCGATACGCTTGTTCCCGTCCCGATACGGGTGGTTCTTGATCAGACCGAATCCGTACGAGGCGGCCAGGGTCGCGAGGTCCCGCGCTTCGGCATAGGCCCATCTATGCTTCGGCCGTGCCAAGGCTGATTCCAGTACGTTCTGGTCGCGAATTCCCGGCAGCCCGCCATGTTCTTTGAGTTGGTCGCTGTGGACGGAGTCGACGACGATCCGACTCAGCCAACGTGGCTCTCGAAGGCGCTTGGCCACACCTTACTTGGCCAGTTCTCGGAGGGCACTGCGGTATTTTTTCGCGGCCTTCGCGGCCACTTTTAACGCCCGTTCGGCCTCTGGATCGTACGGTGTCAGCAAGATGCCGCGCTCGGTCTCGACGGCCAGCACACGGTCGCCGGCTTCAAGATGCAGTCGATCGGCCATATCCTTCGGCAGGGTGGCACTCACCGACCCGCCGGCTTGTCGAAGCATTACTTCTCGGGTCACGCTGGCTACTCCATCGGCTCGACACATAGTAGCATATTCGTGCTACAGGCCGAAGACGTCTAGTGGCGCGTCTCCTCGAGATTACTACCGGGCCGATCCGCCGCCACGGCCCTCGGAATCTGACCGGATAATTCCTCTTCGCCTCCCCGCCGCCGCGCGCGCACCAGCAGATAAGCCAACGTGCCGAGGACGAAAGCAGCGCCGCCAACGAGAACGACGGCAGCGTAGGTAACCGGCCCTGGCGGCGCCGGAATCTGCGCACGGTCGGCCTCGCTCGTCGCCCTGCGCCGCGCCAGTTCCAGCTTGAGACTCGCCTCTCCCTGCGCCATCGCCCACCGGTGATTGGCCTCGAACAGCGGCTTCAGCAGAAAGGACAGATTGCGCAGCAGGGGCTTTTCGGCACGAATGCGCCAGTCGTACGTGATGTCGACCACCGGTCCCTGCTGGGCGAACGTCCACACGCCCCGCCCGACAAAGTCGCCGCGAGCATCGATGGTGAACCCGAACGGACGACGCGACTCGGTAACCACGAATTCCCACTCGAGCGTGTATGGCAGCCACCCTTTGGTCAGGAGGCGCACGCGCCGGCCGACACCGTTCGCATCGGACGGACTGATCTCGTCCACCTTCAGATAGACCGACGGCCACCACCGTGTCAGCTCGGTCGGATCATCGAGCACGTCGGCGACCTCTTCGCATGTCCCTTCAACCTGCCAAGTTGTGGTGAAGTGATAGTCGTTGTCCGCGTCCGTCACCAGTCCCTGCCTAGCCCTGACCCGAGCCATTCATGAACCTGAGGAACGGACCGACCATGCTCGCCAAGAAATCCGCTCCGCAAGCCGACAAAACGACCCTTCAGCGACCTGTCGGCTGCAGCGCGGGGCCCCACTCTGCGACGGTCTTGACCAACGCTCCGTCACCCCGCGCGGATTTCTGCGCTTGCGGGTCGTTTTGTCGTCTGACGCCTGCCCGGCTTGCTCCGAGGGATTTCTTGGCGAGATGGTCCGCCCGTTCGGCATGTTCATGAATCACCCCGGCTTGCCTAGCCCGAGTACGGGCTGATTCCGCGGCCGGCGAACGTCGTCATCAGCCGGCGCCGCAGCTCGTTGGCGACCTTGCCCTGGTTGAGTGGCTGCGTCTTGAACCTGACCCGAATCGTCGCGAAGCCGTCCGCGATCGATTCCACGCCGAGCACCTCGATAGAACCGAGCAGCAACGGACCCCAGGCCGGTTCGCTCTCCAGTAACGAGCCAACTTCGCGGATGGTGCCGAATACACGCTCGAGATTTTCACGATACCCCGCCCTCACGTCGACGACCGCGTACGCGAACTGCTTGCTCAGGTTCGCTAGCGTCGTTACGGAGCCGTTCGGGAACACTTGTACCGCGCCCTCGGCGTCGCGCAGCACGATGGTGCGCAGGTTGATCTGCTCGACGACGCCTGCCACGCCGTTGATGCGCCCGATGTCTCCGACACGCACTTGATCTTCAAGGATGATGAAGAAGCCGGAGATGACGTCGCGGACCAGGTTCTGCGCACCGAACCCGATGGCCAGGCCGGCAATGCCGGCGCCCGTCAGAATCGGCACGACGTCGATCGCGAGCTCGCGCAAGAGCATCAGCACGGCGACGAACCAGACGGTCGCGGTAACCAGGCTCGTGAGAATTCCTCCAACCGTGCTCGCGCGGCGCTGCCATTCGAGGTCGCTTTGCGCGTGGCGCGATCCCAATCGGTGCTGCAGGTGCTCGATCGCCAGATTTGCGGCCCGGATGATGACCGTTGCGCCGATGACAATGACCACGACGCTGACGCCGTGGGTGACAATCCATGCCCAGAGGAGGCGCGGCTCCCGGCGCGGCTCTCCGATTCCGAAGTGCGACAGCCCGAGCGAGATGCTGGCGAGCGCGGCCACCCCGTAGGCGAGGAGCGTGAGCGCCCGGGTCAGTTTCAGCGCGCGTCCATGCAGGGCCGCCCGACTCTCGGCGCTCGCGGTTTCGCTTGCGCTCAGCAGCCGCCGAACGCCTGATCGTGCGATCCGAACAGCAATCGCCGCAGCGGCGAACGCCACGACGATCAACGCAAGCGTGACGATGCGGGCAGGGATCACAAGCGCTGAATTTTGAGGAAATTGGCGTCCGTACGCGTCAGGTCCTGGGCGATGCGGACCAGCACGATGGTGGCGCCCGCCGACACGTCACCGCGCGAGACCAGTTGGTGGCCAATCCGTGTCCCGCCCAGGTCCACGGTGTCGCCAAGATCGGCCAACACGGGCAAGACGCCCCAGTACAGGGCGAGCCGGCGGGCAGTCTCCTCCCGATCGGTTGTCGCCACAATCGGCACGCGGGGGCGCAGCGCCGAGAGAAGGCGAGCGGTTCCGCCGCCACGCGTGACGGCCACGATCGCCTGCGCGTCCCCGCGCTCGGCCATCGTTACCGCCGCCTCGCAGATCGCTTCCGCATGATTGTGCACCTCCCCTTCGCGTTGCCTTCTCGCTCCTCGCGCGGTCGGGCTCGATTCCGCGTCGCGGATGATCGCATCCAGCATTTGAACCGCGCGCACAGGAAATGCCCCCGACGCGGTCTCGCCGGCCAGCATGATGGCGTCGACTCCATCGTCCACCGCGTTGGCCGCGTCGCTCACTTCGGCACGGGTGGGCCGGGCTTCGGTCGTCATCGACTCCAACACCTGGGTGGCGAGAATCACCGGGATCTTGCCGGCGCGGGCGCGCCGCGTGATCTCCTTCTGAGCGCGCGGAACGCGTTCGAGGGGCATCTCGAGGCCGAGATCGCCCCGTGCGACCATCACGGCGTCGCACGCAGCGATAATGCCATCGAGATGGTCGAGCGCCTGCGGCCGCTCGAGCTTCGCGACGATTGGCACATCGGCTCCTGCCTCCTCTACAATCTGACGGGCCCGACGGACGTCAGCGGCGTTCTGAACGAAGCTGAGTGCCACCATGTCGACGCCCAGCGACAAGCCGAATCGCAGGTCGTCGACGTCCTTGGGCGTCACGGCCGAGGTTGGCAAAGCAACCCCGGGAGCGCTGATCCCCTTGTGTTCGCCAAGGACGCCGCCTTCGAGGACTGCTGTTCGAATCGCCGATCCGTCGGTGGCTTCGACGCGCAGCTCGATCGCGCCGTCGGCAAGCAGCAAGCGGTCGCCGGGCCGGACCCCGCGCGCGAGGCCGTCAAATGCCGTCGACACCCGACCTGGCCCGCCGACGAAGTCGCCTGTCTCGATTTGAAGCGAGTCGCCCGGCTTGAGCTGCAGCGGCCGACCGCCCACGAGCGAACCGGTGCGAATCTTCGGCCCGCCCAAATCCTGCAGAATGGCCACCTCGCGGTTGGCCCGTTTCACCGCGGCGCGCACACGGGCAAATGTGGCAGCCTGCGACTCATGCGTACCATACGAGAAATTGAGCCGGACGACATCGGTACCGGCCGCAATGAGCGCGTCGAGCACGTCGTCGGAATCTGAAGCGGGACCGACTGTGGAAATGATCTTCGTCGACCGCATGTAGAATCGTGTTTCATTATGGGCCAGATTGTTCCCGATGCCGTTGAACGGTACCTGAGCGCGCTCAACCACATGAGCGACGCGGTTCTCGACGACATCGCGCGGACAGGCAGCGCGGAGGATCTGCCGCTCGTCGACGCCGAGGTCGGTGCGCTGTTGCGCGTGCTGGCCACGAGCGTCGGCGCGCGACGGATACTCGAAATCGGAACCGCGATCGGGTACTCGGGCATCTGGCTGGCCGGAGCGTTGCCCCCCGACGGGATGCTCTTCACGATCGACAAGGATCCTGGGCGGGCTGCACGAGCCCGCGAGAACTTTGCCCGCGCGCAGCTGTCCGACCGCGTCAGCGTCATCGTCGGCGACGCCCAGCTGATGCTCGCGAAGCTGTCGGGGCCCTTCGACGTGATCTTCCAGGATGGCGACAAGCAGCTCTA
>JBGPJH010000197.1:0-6415 GCA_041485305.1 Vicinamibacteria bacterium
CATTCTTGAACCCCGCGTCGAGGTCGCCGTACGACCACTTCAGCGATTCGTCCGCCGCCTCGCCCATCGGCAACTGACCGGGTTTCGCGGCCGCGAAATCCGCCTCGGTCCATTTGAGCGGGCGGATCTCCGGACGCATCGGGGGCGCCCCGCCACGCCCCTGGGCGGGGGCCTGGCCCTGCCCAGCGGCTGGTGCGGCAGTCGCGATCGGCACGCGCATCCAGACATTGCCCGCGGTGTGCGCGCTAGGCGATCCGGGCCGCAAGGTCGCGACCGGGTCGACCGCGAACGGCCGCGGCTCGAATTCGATTTGAATCTTCTCAATCGCCTCGGCCGCCGTGAGCTCGTCCACGGCCGCGACCGCCAGGATCGGCTCCCCCTTGTACAGCGGCTCGTTGGTCAGCGCCCGCTCATTGAACGGGTTGGCTTGGATGACGGCACCGTTGTCGGCCACGCTGGCCGCCGGCGCCGGCAGGTCGTCGGCCGTGAGGATCGCTTTGACGCCCGGCATGGCCAGCGCGGCGCTCACATCGATCCGTGTGACCTTCGCGTGTGGCATCGGGCTCAGCAGGAGCCGCGCAAACAGCATCCCCTCAGCGCGATAGTCTTCGACGAACTTGGCTTTGCCGGTGACTTTCGCGACGATGTCGGGCGTGGTGTAGTTGTGTCCGATCAGCTTGTGGTTGTCAGCCATCGCTTCACGCCCTCCGCGCATATTCAGCGCCCCGCATGAGCGCCGTCAGAATCTTGTCGTAGTCCTGGCACCGGCACAGATTGCCCGACACCCCGTGCGCCAGCTCCTGCCGCGTCGGGTTCGGGTTCGTCTTCAGATACCCCACCGCCGCCATCACAAACCCCGGCATGCAGAACGCGCACTGGAACCCCTGCTCGTCCACCACGCCCTGCTGCACCGGGTGCAGCTTGCCGTCGGAGGCGGCCAGCCCCTCGATCGTCATCACCTGCCGGTCCCGCACCGTGTGCGTCAGGATCGAGCATGCATAGAACGGCACATCGTCGATCAGCACCGTACACGACCCGCACTCCGCCCGGTCGCACCCGAGCTTGGTGCCCGTCAGCCCCAGCTTGTAGCGGAGCGTCTGCGCCAGCGTCTCCTGCTTGAGGACATCGACGCGGCGCGCCTGCCCGTTCACGTTGAGCGTCATCAGCCGCTCTACCCCACCCGGCGCGGCCGACTGGCCGCTCAGCGAGGTGGCGCGGAACAGATACGTGGCGGATGACACCGTCGCCCCCGCGGCGATCACGCCTTTGATGAAGTTCCGTCTGGAAACTTTCAGGTTAGCTTCGTTGACGTTCAAGTCATGATCTGCCATCGGACCCACACCTCTCTATCGCGTCCATCGCGAAGCCCAATCCGAGCCTATTGGCCAGAAGCCGATACTCCGCCCAACACGACGGTTTGTCAAGAAAGAAGGAATGAGAAAAACCCGACATCCCTTCCACTATACGTCCGACAAGTACGCCAGTTTTCCGGTGCTGTCTCCGATGCTCTCGGAGGGGACGCCGAGCTTGTCCAGCATGTTCAAGAACAAGTTCGTCACCGGCGTATCTTTCGGATAGCGAACGTGACGGCCGCCCTTAATCTGGCCCGCTCCTCCACCGACCAGCACCAGCGGCAAGTTGTCGTGCATGTGGACGTTGCTGTCGCTGATACCGGACCCGTACAGCAGCATCGAGTGGTCCAGCAGCGATCCGTCGCCGTCGGCCGTCGTTCGCATCTTCTCGACGAAGTGGACGAACTGCTTCAGGTGGAACACATTGATCTTGGCCAGCTTGGCCAACTTCTCGGGATCGTTCTGATGGTGCGACGTCGGGTGATGCGAATCTGGCACGCCGATCTCGGGGTAGGCGCGCCCGCTGACCTCGCGACCCAGCATGAAGGTGCTGACCCGCGTCATGTCGGTCTGAAACGCCAGCATCAGCAGGTCGAACATCAGCTTCGCGTGCTCTTCGAAGGTCGGCGGGAGGCCGGCCGGGCGGTCGACGACTGGCAGTTCGCGGGCGCTCTGCTCTTCGGCCTTCTGAATGCGCCGCTCCACGTCACGCACCGCGTCGAGGTACTCGGCCATCTTGGCGTGGTCGCGCGAACCGAGTCCCCGTTGCAGCTCCCCCACCCGCTCGGTCACGGAATCCAGAATGCTGCGGTCCTTCGCAATGCGGGCGAGCCGAGCGGCGGCATCGGTGCTGTCGGTTCCGCCAAAGAGACGTTCGAAAACCGCCCGGGGATCGTTTTCCATCGGCAACGGTGTCGTGGGACTACGCCAAGAAATCGTGTTGGCGTACGCGCAGCTGTAACCCGAATCGCACGCACCGAGAAATTCCACCGATTCGAGAGCGAGCTCGAGCGAGGCAAGCTCGGTCTGATCGCCCAGCGCCTTCGCCGCGATCTGGTCCATCGACACACCGCCCCGGATGTCGGCGCCTTCGGTCTTCTTCACGTGCACGCCGGTCAGGAAGGTGGCGGCCGCTCGAGCGTGATCCCCTGTCCCTTCGTCCCCCTGCGGCCAGCCGTATCTGTCGGCGAGACCGCTCAAGACCACCGTTTGGTCTCGGTACGGCGATAGCGCCTCGAGGATCGGCGAGAACTCGAAGGCGGCCCCTTCACCCTTCGGCGTCCAATTCGGCATCATCATGCCATTGGGCGTATAGATGATGGCCATCCGGCGGACGCCCCGCGCGGGTGTTGCGCTCAGCGCGGAGAGCGCGGGAACCATGCCGTCGAGAAGGGGCAAGGCGAGGGTCGCACCCAGGCCCCGAAGGATCGTCCGTCGAGGCAGGCATTTCTTCGTAATGATCATGATTACTGCGACCTCTTCGTCTGAGCCTCGGTCGGGCCAGACGCGGGCGGGACGACCCTCATCTGAAACGGCGTGCTGTTGACGATGCCTTGAACCAGCGCCGACCAGCGATATGCGCCCGGCGCCGCCTGGCGCATGATCGACCGAACGGCCGGCATGTCGTAGTACTCGAGGCCCCGCCCGATCGCGTACGTCAACAGCTTTTCTGTCACAGCGGCAACAAACTCGTCGCTGCGCGCCAGGAGCGCCTTACGGAACTCGGAGGGTCCCACGAACGCCGTTCCGTCCGGCAGCACGCCGGACGAGTCAATCGGGTTGCCCGCTTCGTCAACGGTTCGCCACCGGCCGATCGCGTCGAAATTCTCGAGCGCGAAGCCCAAGGGATCCATCCGCGCGTGACAGCTCGCACACACCGGATTCTTGCGATGCGCCTCCAACCGTTCGCGTACCGAGGTGGGCTTGCCGCCCTCGCCGTTCTCTTTGAGAGCCGGAACGTTGGCCGGCGGAGGCGGGGGCGGCGCGCCGAGCAGGTTCTCGAGCAACCACTTCCCACGAACAACCGGCGACGTGCGATGCGCGTACGACGTCACCGTGAGGATGCTGCCCTGACCAAGCAGCCCAGCTCTCCGATCGTCGGCAAAAGTGACACGTCGAAAGTGGCTGCCGTACACATTCGGGATGCCGTAGTGTCGGGCCAGGCGCTCGTTGACGAACGTGTAGTTCGCTCTCAGCAGATCGACAACACTGCGGTCTTCGCGCAGCTGACTATCGAAGAACAGCTCCGTTTCGCGTTGAAAAGCCTCGCGGAGGTTGTCATCGAAATCCACGAAGAGATTCGGGTCGGGCGCATGGCCTCGGACGTTGCGGAGATACAGCCACTGGCCCGCGAAGTTCTCGACCAGCGCCTTCGAGCGATCATCGCGGAGCATCCGGCCCACCTGACGTTCGAGCACCGCGGGGTCCTTCAGCTTCCGGCGGGCCGCGAGGTCGATCAGTTCATCGTCGGGCAGGCTGCTCCACAAGAAGAACGACAAGCGGGAGGCGAGCTCCAGGTCGCTGATTGGGTAGGCGGCGCCCGGCTTGGCGCCGGCGGGGTCGTGTTCGATCCGGAAGAGGAAGTCGGGGGCCACCAGCACTCGCTCGATTGCCCATTCGATGCCGGCGTCGAAGCCGGCTTGGCTACGGCCCTTTTCGTAGAAGCGAAGCAGCGTCTGAATGTCGGCGGGCGTCACCGGGCGACGATACGCTCGGCGCGCGAGCGTTCCGATCACCTTCCTCGCGCAAGGCTCCTCGTCGCGCGGGAGCGTCGGATAGCACACGAAGACCTTGCGACGGCTCGGGCTGTCGGTCGGCGTCTTGCCGTTGTAGGGTCCCAGGATCTCAATCGAGTCGACTGCGGGCTCGGTGTCGGCTTTGCCCGAGTACTCGAAGCTGGCGAGCGGGGGCCGCTGGAGAAACACACCTTCGGCGACCTTGGCTTCCTTTACAAACGCGGCCCCAACCAGCACGATCCCGGCATTGGCCGCGAAACGCACTTCAAGGCCTTGGTCCGCATTCCGGAAGTAGTCCTGCTGTTCGGTAAAGGTCGTGCCCTTTGCCGCGCCACCCACCGTCAACTGCTTGAGCAATCCCCGATCCAGTCGGATCTCCAGACGACGGGGCTCGGCCATGCCGCGGATGATGTCTGTGTACGTGCGCTGGAGACGGATTCTGAGCACGTACTCGCCATCGACGGGAAAATGATGGCGCACGGCTATGCCGCCGCGCGATCCGAACGGCAGGTCTTCGCTCATCCGATCGTCCTGCGCGAACATCGGTGGAACACGGTAGGCAGTCGCGTTCGGTCGAAGCGTGGGATCGCCAACCGCCAGGCGGCCCACCTTGCTTGCGGCGAGCATGTACCGCTCGATTAGCCCGGGCGAGACCGAGAGGACGTCGGCGACGTTGTCAAAGCCGTAACCAGAGTCGTCGGCCGGCAGGAGCGACCGTGGGTCGACCTCGACGCCGAGCAGATCTCTCACCGCGTTGGCGTACTCGGCGCGGTTGAGGCGGTGGGCGCTCGGTCGGCCGGGGTTGGGATTGGTAGCTGCCGCCTTGTCGAGGGCCCCTTCCAGCCAAGCAGTGAACGTCGCGTATTCAGCCTTGGCGGGTCGGCGCGCGCCGGAGGGTGGCATCGCCTGGGAGCGCATCTTCCGTACGACCTTTTCCCACACCTCGGGTGCGCTGCCGACCTGGTCGACATTCATCTGGTCCAGTGTCAGCCCGGCCGTCTTCAGACGCTGGTTGTGACAGGTCACGCAGTAGCCATCCAGCAGCGCTCGCTGCGGAGAAGCCTGGGAAGACGCCGGGGCGGACTGCCGCAGAGAGGCGGCCGGCCGCGCCGTCGCGCTCGGCGCCGCCGCAAGGTTCGCCAGCGGGAAGTATCCGAGGCCCCCGAAAACCACGCACGCTGCGCTCACGATCGTTGCCGGTCTTCGCGGCATAGAACTCAAGGGTTCAGGCTACCACCCCGAAAGAGCCTGCGCAATGACGACACGCCTCCCGTCTGCCGGAATGTGTATCATCAGCCAGGGGGAAAGAGGACCATGCGTGGCACGCCGATCGCCTCATGTTTTTGGGCAGTGGTCTTGGTCTTGGCTGTCGCCCGCGTTGCCGCGGCGGCCGGGGAGGCGCGGCTCGCTGATGCCGCCCAACGGCGAGACCAAGCCACGGTTCGTGCCCTCCTGAAGCAGCACGTCGATGTGAATGCGCCGCAGGCCGACGGAGCCACCGCGCTTGCCTGGGCGGCCCACTGGGACGATCTCGATACCGCAAACCTGCTCATCCGCACAGGCGCCAACGTGAATGCCGCCGACGACCAGGGGGTCACGCCGCTCGCGCTCGCGTGCGCGAATGGCAGGTCGGCCATGGTGGAAAGACTCTTGGCGGCTGGCGCGAACGCCAATGCTACTCGCTCGACGGGCGAGACGCCGCTGATGACAGCTGCCCACACGGGCAATGTCTACGTGGTCAAAGCCCTTTTGGGTCATGGCGCCGACGTAAACGCGAACAAGACCGAATCGAAGCAGACCCCGCTCATGTGGGCGGTATCGGAGCGGCATTCGGAGATCGTCGGCGTGCTGATCGAAGCTGGCGCGGATGTGCGCGCGCGCTCCGCGGGTGGCTTTACGCCGCTGCTATTTGCCGCGCGACAGGGCGACACCCTATCGGCGAGGCTCCTGCTCGACGCGGGAGCGGACGTGAACGAGCGGGCACGCGACGGCGGCTCCGCACTGGTGGTTGCGGCCGCCAGCGGTCGCGAAGACGCCGCCATCCTGCTCGTCGAGCGCGGGGCGGATCCGAACGCAGACGGCAGCGGCTACACCGCTCTCCATGCGGCTGTGCCCAAGGACCTGCGACGACTCGTCAAGACACTGCTGACTCGCCGCGCCAACCCGAACGTCGGGCTCAAGAACGCTCCTCCGTCGATTTTCGGTCCCTCGCGCGGCGCAGGGAGCGAAGTCGTGGCCGAAACGGGATCGGGTGCTGGCGGAGGGAATTCGAGCAGCGGCCCTCTTGCGGGCGCGACTCCGTTCTGGCTCGCCGCGAGAAGTGTGAAC
>JBGPJH010000198.1:0-6395 GCA_041485305.1 Vicinamibacteria bacterium
CGACATCGTCGACGTCCTGTTGCGACTCCAGCGCCAGGCGGCCCTGGCGGTGCTGACGAACAAGCCGCTTGACGCCACGCGCGCGATTCTCGACGGGCTCGATTTGGGGAGATTCTTTGGCGCGCGAGTACTCGGCGGCGACGGTCCGTTCCCCCGGAAACCAGATAGGTCCGGGCTTGTGCACTTGATGGAGGGGGCGGGAGTGGCGCCAGACGAGACGCTGCTCGTTGGCGATTCGGTCGTCGACCTGCGAACGGCCCACGCAGCCGGCGCGCACATCTGCCTGGCGAGGTACGGATTCGGCTTTCAAGGACTTCCTGCCGAAGAACTGAGCGAGTCTGACCGCGTGCTGGATGGGCCCGCCGACCTGCTCGCCCTCGCTACTTCGTGAACGGCAGCTCGTAGGAAAAGTAGGTCAGCCCGGCGACACTGGTCTCCGTCTGGCCGAACGTCATGGGAGCCGCGAGGCCAATGACGATCTGCTTGCTGCCGAGATTCCAGCCGCGGCGGAAGCCTGGCGACACCGTAATGCTCGTTTCGTGACGAGCCCGCAGCTCCTCCCCGACTGATTCGTCGAACGACACGAGGCTCTCGAGCATCAGGTGGAGCATCGGCCTGGCTCGCCAGATGACGCTTCCACCGAGTTGCGGCGATGCGAGAGTCGTCCTGGCGTCGCGCCCGAGCGGGACGCCGTACAACCAGGTGATGCCGGCGTTCCAATGAAAATACACATCGCCCACCTGTTTGCTGAACGGGAGGTTCGTCTGGACGCCGAATCGGTCGCTTTGGTCGATGCTCCGGCCTGTGGGGAGGATGAAGCTCACCCGCGGCGCAAACGCCGGACGCCCCGCGGCTTCCCGCAGCACCTGATATCGATAGTTGACGAGCACGCCTCCAACGTGGGCAGAGGCATCGCCTCCGGCAAATGGCACGGTGTACGAGAGCTGATGTGTCGAGCCGGGCACCGGCCATTCCTGCGTAAAGCTACCCTCCCAGGTGCCCGTGCGGCTGCGGCTCCATGCAAAGATGTTTTGGAAGATGCCCTTCTCCTGGTTGAACGCTTCTTCGACGAGGAAGGAGTTGTCCGTGACCTCGAACGGCTTCGTCTTCCCTGCCGCTCCCGGCTGGGCACCCTGCGCTTCGGCTGACGCAGGCCGCAAGAGGACTGCCAACGCCGCGACGAGAAGCATCGGTTTCATGAAGGCGCCGGTGAATGGTCGAGTTCGACGAGCAGTTTCGACGCAGCGCGTGCGCCGATGGTGATGGTGACGCGGTCCCGGCCCCTGAGCTTCACGGCGTCGGACGCCGTATCGCGCGCCTCGACCTCGACGGGTTGTCCGGGCTTCAGATGGTGCTTTTCGATGAACCGCAGGAATGCCGGATCCTGATCGGCAATGCGCGTCACCCTCAAGGGCATGCCGATGGGACAGGTCAACAGGTTGTCCATGTGGCGCGAAGGCATCGTGCCATCGGCCGCGGGGATCGGATCGCCGTGCGGATCGTACGTGGGTCGGCCGAGCATGTCGTCAATCCGCTGGATCAATTGGTCCGAGACCGCGTGCTCGAGTTGCTCCGCTTCGTCGTGCACCTCGTCCCAGCTCATGCCCATCACCTGGACGAGAAAGAGCTCGACGAGGCGGTGGCGCCGGAGCACCATCCCGGCCAGCTTTCGTCCCGCTGTCGTCAGCCGTACGCCGATGTACGGCTCGTACTCGGCCAGACCCGACTCGGCGAGCGCCTTGATCATGGTCGTTGCCGTGCCCGGCGTCACCCCGAGGGCCGCGGCCACCTGTCCCATCGGCACCAGACGCGCACCTGGCCGTAACGCCAGCTGCCCCTGATAGATGGCTTTCAGATAGTTTTCGACTGTGCTCGAGGGGAGCATTGGAGCGATATTATGCCGATTTGTTGCTCAACCGTCGCATCTCGACGCCAGAAGACAAGCGCCGCTACGTTCGCGCGCTCTTTTCGACCATCGCCGATCGCTACGATCTCCTGACGGTCGTGCTGTCCTACGGGCGCGATCGCCAGTGGAAGCGCCGGCTCGTCCAACTCGCGCGTCTCGATGCTGGCGCTCGCTCGCTCGACCTGGCCACCGGCACCGGCGACATCGCCTTCCTGCTGCGTGCCCGCTGCGCTCGGGTCGTCGGGCTCGATGTGACCCGCCGGATGATCGAGCTTGCGAAGGCGAAGGGCTCGGGAGGCGCCGCTCCCTCGTTCCTGGTCGGCGACATGATGACCCTGCCGTTTCCTCCCAAAGTATTCGACGTCGTGACGACCGGTTACGGGCTGCGCAACGCTCCCGATCTGGTCAGGGCCATCGACGAGATCCACCGAGTGCTGAAGGCGGGCGGTCAGGCGTTGTCGCTCGATTTCAACCGTCCGACCAACCGAATTGTTCGAGTCGCGTACTTGGGGTATTTGTGGATGGTCGGAGGCCTGCTGGGCTGGCTGCTTCATCGCGATCCCGACACCTACCGGTATATTCCGGCATCTCTTCGCGGACACCCGGGCGCCGACGCGATGGCCGAGCTGATGAGGACGCGCGGGTTCAGAACCGTGACCTCCTATCCTGTGCTGGGCGGCCTGATGGCCATCCACCACGCCGTAAAATAGGGCTGCTAGGGCCAGATGGACATCGACATATCGAAATGGTCGGGCGAGGGCGAGTTCACGCAGGTCCTCGTGGAGCACCTGCAGCAGATGGATGACATCGCGTTCGTGCGGGTGGAAGATGCCCCGTCGAGCCGTTCGGAAGCCGACTACAACTTTGTCGCCAACGAGGTATTCGTCCGGTTCCTCCTCGGGTCGCGGCAGGAACGTGTGAAGCGCTTCGGTTTTTTCCCCGTGACCCGCCGTGTGCTTCAGAAGACGATGACGATTCCGCTACTCGAAGCGGCGCTCACGGACACCCCCGCCATCGGGGCTCCTGACTATTCCGATGACGAGATGCTTCAGTATCTGCGAACCGAACGGATCATTCCGCCGTACCAGACGCGCGGGTACAAGCTCGTCGAACTCGTTCGCGTCTACGAAATGCGTGGACCTGAAGGCTGAAAGTAGGTAGTGCCGGGCCTTCAGGCCAGCCGCGTCTGGCGGACCTCAAGGTCCGCACTACATCTGAAGCGCTGATGGCTGTCAGCTGAGAGCTGAAGGCTGAAAGCTGAAAAAGCCTATCGTTCGACGAACGGCTCCAGCTCCCGCAGAAGAAACTCCAGCACCTGCTCTTCGGTGAGGTCCCGGATCGCTCCCGTGGCGAGCGGCCGCTCGGCGTCGAGGATTCGCCGGCCGCGGGCGCGGCTGATGTGGGCCGTCACGAGCGGCTCGTCGCCCTCCGTGTCGAGCGAGAGCTCGATGTAGTCTTCCGCAGCTTTCTCGGACATCAGCCGCACGGCGCCGCCTGGTGTGAACACGCCGAACGGGTACCCGCTGGCTCTCAACGCACCCGCCAGTTGCCGGACGAGCGGTACGGCGACCTGCTCCAGAAACTCACCGTACTCGCGGGCCGCCTCGTCGTTGCGCGTACGGCGATCGGCGGCCACCCGCTTGGCGCGCTCGATCGTCTCGGTCAGCCGCCTTCGAACCAGAGACGTTTCCATCAAACGACCCCCTTGGCGCGGAGCTCGGCCACTTCACCCACGGTGAGCCCGAGCTCGCCCCTCAGAACAACCTCGGTGTGTTCGCCGAGCCTCGGTGGCGGAGTCCGGATCTCGCACGATGTGTCGGAGAACTTCAGGGGTGTGCCGACGAGCTTCAGCAAGCCGGCCGTCGCGTGGTCCAGCTCGGCCACCATAGAGCGAGCCGCCACCTGGGGATCGGCAAAGACCTCGCGCAGATCCCGGACCGAGCCGCACGGCACGTGGGCGATGGCGAGCTCCTCAATCCACTGCGCCCGGGTACGCGTTGCCAGCACCCGATCGAGAAGCGGTTTCAGTTCGGCGTAGTCCGTGACGCGCTGGCGATTCGTCGCAAACCGTTCGTCCTCCGGCAGACCGGCCAAGGTGCAGAAACGCCGCCACTGATCGTCATTGCCGATGGCGAGCACGAACTCGCCGTCGGACGCAGCAAACGTTTCGTACGGCACGATCGTCGGATGCCGATTGCCCATCCGCGGCGGCGCCGTGTTGGTGGCGAACAGGATTCCGGCCTGATAGGTCAGCAGCGCGACGACAGAATCGAGCATCGAGATGTCGACAGATTGTCCGCGCCCTGTGCGCTCTCGCGCGAAGAGCGCCGCGGTAATCCCTTGCGCAGCGAACATGCCGGACACGATGTCCGCGATGGCAATGCCGAGACGAAACGGCTGGCCGCCGGCCGCTCCAGTGATGCTCATCAACCCGCCTTCGGCCTGCATGATCGCGTCGTAGCCCGCTTCGAACCTCCGAGGCCCGGTCTGCCCGAAGCCGGAAATCGAGCAGTAGACAAGACGCGGGTGAGTGGAGGCCAGTCGAGCGTAGTCGAGGCCCAGCTTCGTCAGCGTCCCGGGTCGAAAGTTCTCGACGATGACGTCCGCTTTGTCCAGCAGGCGATCCAGGACGCTGCGCCCCATCGGATGTCTGAAGTCCAGCGTCACGCTCTGCTTGTTCCGGTTGACGCTCAGAAAATAGGCGCTCTCCCCCTGAACGAAGGGAGGTCCCCACCCGCGCGTGTCATCGCCTTTGCCAGGCCGCTCGATCTTGATGACCCGGGCGCCCATGTCGGCAAGCATCATGGAGCAGTAGGGGCCGGACAACACCCGGGTGAGGTCGAGGACCGTGATACCCTGAAGCGGCGTCATGAGAGTTACTAGTATTACCCAGCCTCCGACATCCGAGGGTGGCTGGCGCTCAGATGCGCCCATCGAGACGGTCCGATGAGCCCCCAGGTCGTCTTCATGGCATCGAGTCAGTAGCCTGTTGGACATGATCCCGCAATCGCTGACACCCGACGATTACGCGCGGGCGAGACGCCTGCTCATGCGGCGGGACCCGGTTCTCGGCACTGCGATCAAGCGGATCGGCACCTGCCGGCTGGCCGAACGGCAGCGTCAGGATCATCTCTCGGCGCTCGTCGGTGCCATCGTCAGCCAGCAGCTGTCCAGCAAAGCGGCGGCGACCATCTTCGGGCGGTTGATCGCGCTGTTCCCCGATCGCACGATCTCGGGCGCCGCCGTCGCGGCGATCGACGATACGACACTGCGACAAGCCGGGCTGAGCGGCCAGAAGGTTGGTTACCTGCGGGATCTGTGCGGGCGTTTGGCAGACGGTCGCCTGAAGCTCGACGAACTGGACCACCTGCCGGACGAAGAGGTCATCGTGCGGCTGACGATGGTGAAAGGATTTGGCCGTTGGACCGCAGAGATGTTTCTGATGTTCCGTCTCCATCGGCCGGACGTGCTGCCGGTTGGCGACCTCGGGATCAACAAGGCCGTCCAGCGGCTCTATGGGCTCAGAAAACGCCCCGACCCACAGCGTTTGCTCCGGATCGGCGAGGCATGGCGTCCCTATAGGTCGGTGGCCTGCTGGTATCTCTGGCAGAGTCTGGCGAAGGACGCCTAGCCACTCAGATGACCAAATGACCAAATTTAGGAGACGTTGCTCTTGATCCACAGCAGGGCGTATCCCCCTGCAATGGCCACCAGCGTGCCGCGTTCGCTGAAGAACGTCTGGCGCCACGAAAACGGGGCGGTCTCGCCGGACGTCGGCAGGCGGAGGAGCGGAACCCAGCGCGGCACGCGCGCCGCGTAGGCACGGTAACCGTCGCCGAACCTCGCTTCGAGCAGCCGTTCCTCCCATCTGACGATCGCGTGATACTCCAGGGCGAGCAGGGCGAGAACGATTGGCGCCAGCCAGACGAGTCGCGCGCTGCACGAGAAGCCGACCCACAACAGGATGTTGCCCAGGTACAGCGGATTGCGCACCAACGAGAATGGCCCCGTCGCGACGAGCGGACCGAGCCGATCGCTGCGCGTACGTGAGATCACGCCGATGTGATGAACGGCCCAGATCCGCAACAGCTCGCCCGAGAGGACGACCAGGACTCCGACCCACTCGAGCGGCGTCGAAAAAAGACGAGGAGCGTAAGGGGCGGGCAAGAGCAGCAGGGCGGCAGCAATCGGAAGCGGCAGCCAGGTGCGTCGTCCGAACAGCCAGCGGCCCGCGCGTGTGAGCGCATCGGGACCCGGCTCTCCAGGCCGAAGCGTGGTCGTCGACGAGTTGGACATCCCGGAGCCGGCGAGTATAACAAACGGGTCATTTGTTATAATTCGGACTTCGACGGTCGCATATCCGCCATGTCCTTGCCGTTGTCTTCGACTTCGACGTCCGACCGCCTCGCCTCGTCCGTGCTCGACCTGATCGGTCGGACGCCACTCGTCCGGCTTCGCCGGTTCGAGCGTGAGACGCCAGGCGTGGAAC
>JBGPJH010000199.1:0-6377 GCA_041485305.1 Vicinamibacteria bacterium
AACGACCACTCCCGCGTTCTTACCCGCGCGGTGGACCGAACCATGGCGCGCGCTGGACGCGTAGGTGCGATCGTGGCCGTGTCGCATTCGATTGCCCGTCCGTTTCTTGGACGGCCCGCACCGGTCACTGTCGTTCACAACGGTATCGACCTGGCGGCCTGCCTGTCGGGCGCCCGAGCGCCGCTGCTCAGGGCGCAGCTCGGGCTCGAACCGGACGCAACTGTCGCCGTGTACGCGGGGCGCCTGGTCCGGCACAAAGGCATCGACATCCTCCTCGACGCCGCCCGCCTTGCGGTCGCCCGGTCGCTCGACCTGCACGTCGTGGTTCTTGGCGGCACGCCGCGGCACGCCACACACGACGTCGTGGCGGCGCTGCGCGCGCGAGTGGCCAGCTGGGGGATGGAACGGCGCATCCACCTGATGGGTCATGTCGATCGGGTCGAACGTTACGTGGCCGATGCCGATCTCGCCGTCGTTCCGTCTATCTGCGCGGACGGATGTCCGCTCAGCGTGATCGAGGCGTTGTGTCTGGGTGTTCCCGTGGTCGGATCGCGCGTGGGTGGCATTCCCGAAATTGTGCGCGACCGCATCGACGGCGTATTGATCCCGCCCGGCGACGCGCCGGCGCTCGCGGAGGCGATCGTGGATTTGGCGCGCGATCCCGCGCAGCGTCAGACAATGCGACTGGCGGCACAGGAAACCGCCGGCCTGCGATTCGATGCCGTAGAGATGACCCGGCGCGTCGCTGCCGTGCTCCACCAAGCCGCGTCGGGGCCTCCTCACGGCAGCCTGAAATAGCCCTGCCGTGCGAGCCGTTCGGCTTCGGTGTGCGCGGCGGGAGTGTCCACGTCGATCCACCGACCCGGTCCGATGTCCCACGTGCGTACGCCTCCCTGCCGAGAGAGCCTCGCCACGCCGTCCGACAACGATTCCTTCCCTCGCGATACGCTGCATCTCATGGCCTCGAAGATCGCGTCGCTGCAGAGGAACATGCCGGTGTCAATCGCGTCGTACTCGATCAAATGCTTGCCGATCTGCCGGAGCAGCCCGCCTTTCGAGATCACCTTGGTCGCATCGTCCAGGTCGTGGACGCGATCGAGCTTGCGATCAACCGCCAGCACCGCGCCACCCGCGGGGCACGGTTCGGCCAGAAACCGTTGCAACGTGCTCAGCTCGAAGAGGTGATCGGCCATCAGCACGAGAAAGGGCGGACGGACACGCCGCTCGGCGCAGAGTAGGGAGAGACCGTTTGGCTGCGAATACTTGGGGTTCTCGATCCACTGGATGTCGAGTCTCGAGGCGCGGCTGAAGCGATGGCGCCGGATGTCCGAAGCCACGTGGCCGAGGACGACACTCACCCGGGAGACCGAGGTGCCCGAGAGAGCCCCGACAATTCTGTCAAGGAGGGGCTGAGTGTCGACCGGAATGAGCGGCTTGGGCAGCTGCGACACCGAAGACAAGCGCGTGCCATTGCCCGCCGCGAGGATAACGACGTCGGTTCGGATTGCGACCATCAGCCCTTCCGCCAAAAGCGCCGGTCGGCGTGGCATCGGGACCGCCCTGGGTGGCCCCGCCGACTCAGCACGGAACTCGCATAGCGGCCACTCATGCGTTCTGGCCCGCTGAGCCTTGCAGTAGCCCTGCCAATTTCGAGACCGTGGTCGCCAATCGCGGAAAACAGTCGAAAACTCGCAGGTAAGCGGCGCCCGCATGCGCTCAGGCCATGTGATCCGTGGTCCCCGATCGTCAAGATTGGGTGTCATCCACAGGCGACAGACCGAGATCCAGGGTGGTCACGACAAAAGAACGTCCAGGCAGGGTGCCGGTTTCTCGGCGGGTCGCCGTGCGATTGACGCACGACCGCTCGGCCGAGGAGCGTGCCAGCGACCGAGTCCGCCGTATCGCGGCGACTGCCGGCAGCTCCGCCCTGGCGGCACTGGTCCAGCTGGTCGTGGGCCTCGTCGGGGTACGAGTGTGCCTGAGGTACCTGGGCGCCGAGCAATACGGCCTCTGGATGACCGTGTCGTCGATGACGGCGATGCTCGCGTTCGCCGACTTTGGAATGGGCAACGGGCTCTTGAACGCGATTGCGCGCGCTAACGGCCGCGATAACAGGGAGGCGGCCGCCTCGGCGACATCGAGCGCCTTCGTCCTCCTGACCGGGCTTGGGCTCATCCTGTCGCTGCTGCTCGCGATTGGCTACCCGCTGGTTCGCTGGGATTGGATTCTCAACGCGTCAGGACCGACGCTACGTGGGTTGGCCGCTCGCGTCATGGCCGTGACGCTGGCTTGCGCCTTCATTAGCCTTCCACTCGGCATCGTCCAGCGCGTTCAGATGGGGTATCAGGAGGGATTTATCAACAGCAGATGGAACGCGCTCGGCAGCCTGCTGGGGCTGATCGCATTGCTCGCAGGAATCCATGCACGCGCGACCCTTCCATGGTTGGTGCTCTGTGCGGCAGGGGCCCCCGTCGTGGCTCTTGCGCTGAACGGCGTGGCGCTGTTTGGCTACCGGAGACCTCAGCTGCGGCCAAGGTCGGGCTTGGCGTCTACGGCAGAGATGCGACACCTGCTGAGGGCGGGCTCTCTGTTCTTCGCCATCCAGCTTGCCGGCGTCATCGGCTATCAGCTCCCGCTGCTTGCGATTTCGCACCTGCTCGGACCGTCGGCGGTGACGGCGTTCAGCGTGCCGCTGCGACTGTTCATGGTGATGCCGACGCTGGTGGGCTTCTTCTTGACGCCTTTATGGCCTGCGTACCGGGAGGCGCTGGAACGGGGCGATGGCGCATGGGTGTCTCGCACAGTGGGGTCATCTGTCGCCATCTCCCTCGCCGCTAACATGGCTTGGAGTGTGGCCTTGGTTCTCTTGGGGCCGGCCGTGCTCCACTGGTGGGTTGGCCCCAGCGTCAGCGCCTCGCTCGGCCTGAGGCTGGGCTTGGCCGGGTGGGCCACACTGACGGGCCTGGGCGGTCCTTTCGCCATGTTTCTGAACGGCGCTGGGGCCCTCAGGTTTCAGGCCGCCTGCGCGTGGCTCATGGCGATCGCGAGCCTTGGGTTGTGCTTCGTTCTCATCCCACGGCTCGGCGTGGCGGGCGCCGCCTATGCAATGGTCCTGGCGCAGGCGGTGTGCGTCCTCGCCCCGTCAATGCTCTACGTCCCCAGGCAACTCTCGAGGCTCTTGGTGCCGACCGAGGGGCAGGCTGTCGCGTGACCGTCCACTTCGTCTATGCCGTGCCGACTGCCGCCTCGGTGCCGGGTTGGATGTGGCAGCGGGGTATCCAGGCGGTTCAGCGGACGGGTGCACCTGTCAGCTACGTCGGACCCAGAGGACGCGTGCGGACCGACTTGTGGCCTGAGCGCGCGCCGACGTCGATCACGAAGAACGTGTACCGTGCCCTGTTGCGGCAGGTCGAGACGAAGCTCTACGACCTGCGCGAGCACGTCTTGATCCGTGGTGGCCGCGACGACGTGCTGATCGGGCACTACTGGCCGCGGGACGAGATGGCCGTTTGGCAACGGTCGTGCCGCGAAGGGCGCTTCGCGTTGCGCGTCGCGATGAATCCGCTGAGCCATCACATGGCCGAAGTCTGCGGCGAACTCGACCCGTACGTCTCACGAGTGGATCGGATTTTCGGCATCATGGGGCCCTATTGGTACGACACGTGGAAGGAGAGCCCGCTCGCGCACTGGTACCCGAAAATCGTGCCCTTCGACATGGCGATTGACGTGGACGCGTTCCCGCGGATCAAATCCGGCTTCAACCCGCCCGGCAAGCGTCGCTTCCTGTATCTCGGTGCTGCCAGCCCACAGAAGGGCACACATCTGCTCTCGATCCTCTTCGGCCTCGCTCCGCACCACACATGTGTCGCGGTGGGTCCGGCGACGCGCATTCCGAACGTCAGTTGCCGTCCCAGAGTCCAGTTTGCACCACGTTATCTGTATCAACTCGCCGAGGAGTGCGATTTCGTGATCGTCCCTGGTGTCTCGGACGCGAACCCGACCGTGGTGCTGGAAGCCATGGCATGGGGCTTTCCTGTCTGCTGTACGCCTCAAAGCGGGTACAACAACATGCCAGAGATCCTAGGTTTGAGCACGACGGATATGCGTCACAACGTGGCCCTCCTCGACATGCTTCAACAGGCGAGCGAACACGACTTGCTAACACTGGCGGACAGGGCTCGGACGCTCGTCGCTACCCGCTATACCTGGACGCGCTTCGTGGCCACCCTGACCCGCGGGCTGAATGAGGCCGCCAGCGAGAAAGGACTGCGACCGCTCTTCAAGAACACGCCGGAGGATGGGAGTGAAAGGCAGTCTCTGTCTTGGCGATAGTCCGACGAGACGGCCTCCGCGTCGTCATTGACGCCAGACTCCGCGACGGTGAGCCAGGGGGTGTCCAGCAGGTCGTCATCGGATTGGCGCACGGTCTCTCAAGACTGACCGACGGAAGCGGCGACGAGTACCTGTTCGCGACCTGGAAACACGCGGCCGCCTGGCTCGGGCCGTTCATCGGCGGCAGCTGTCGGATCGTCGAGCTGCCGACGAGCCGGTTGCGGGCCGTTGGTCGTCGCGCGCGGCAACTGGTCGCTGCCACAGGCCTGCTGGGCACGCTTCCGTCGCCGGCCATGCGTGTGGTGACATCCGACTCCGCCGTCGAAGCGCTTCGGGGACGTGTCATTCACTTTCAGCTGCAGCGGGCGTTCCTCACTCGTACGCCCACGATGTATCAGCCACACGATCTTCAACACCGGCATTTCCCCGAGTTCTTCTCGCCGGAGGCACGTGTCGGGCGAGATCGCGCCTATCAGGCCTACTGTGCACAAGCGACTGCGGTCGTCGTCATGTCGGAGTGGGGGCGCGATGACATCGTGCGTCAGTTTCAGTTGCCGCCCGAGAAGGTCTGCGTCGTGCCCGGCGCGCCGCTGCTCCCCGAGTATCCGGCCGTAAGCGATGACGCCGCCGAAAGCGTTCGCCGCAAGTATTCGCTTCCGCCCCGCTTCGCGTATTTCCCGGCGCAGACGTTCCCGCACAAGAACCATCTCGGTTTGTTCGAAGCGCTCGCGTGGCTCCGGAACTCCACGGGCCTCGAGATTCCCGTCGTGTGCTCCGGGCGCCGCAACGAGTTCCATCAAGTGTTACGGAAGCGCGCTCGCGACTTGCTGCTCGATCGCCAAGTACATTTTCTGGGGTTCGTCCCGGCGACAGAAGTCCGTGCGCTCTACAAACTCTGCTCGGCGGTCGTGCTGCCGTCTCTTTTTGAAGGATGGGCCCTGCCGCTCGGTGAAGCGTTCGTTGCCGGCGTGCCTGTCGCGTGTTCTCGCGTGACGTGTTTGCCTCGTCAGTCGGACGGCGCAGCGGTGTTGTTCGATCCCCGCGACCCGATCGCCATCGGCCGAGCGCTCGAACGAGTCTGGACCGACGACGCGTTGCGCGCCCGGCTCGTCGACCGAGGCCGGCAGGTGGTCGGACGCCTGAGCTGGGACCGGACCGCTGAAATGTTTCGGGCACACTATCGACGAATCGCCGGACGTCGATTGTCGGCGCACGAACAGGAGCTGATCCAGGGAGCGCCGGTGTGCTAGGTGCAGACCGCCCGGCGGGCCAAGGCGATGACGCCGTGCTGGGTGTGGTGATCCCGGCACGCGACGCAGCCGCCACGCTCCAGTGGACGGTGTTGTCGCTGCTGGCGCAGCGTGGCATCAGCGTCCGAGTCGTAGTTGTCGACAGCGAATCCACCGACGGCACGCTCCGAATCTGCGAGAGCTGGAATCTTCCGGTGCTGTCGGTTCCACCTGGGAACATGTACCGAGCCGTGAATCGCGGGATGACCACGTTCGAGACGCCGTGGCTGACCTATCTGAACTCGGATGATCTCGTTTACGCGGACGGCTACAGCCGTTTGATCCACCACGGCGAGGCCGGCGGGTTCGATGTGGTCTATGGCGACGTCGACTTCATCGACTGGCAAGGCCGCTATCTGTACTCACAGGCCACGTTTCGGCCCGGTCTCGCCACGCGGTTACTCGTGGCCGGAGTCATGTCCTTCGCGCAGCCCGCTGCCATATTCCGACGCGACGTATTCGACCGGCTGCGCGGATTCGACGAACGGTTCCGCTACATCGCAGACCACGACTTCTATTCCCGCGCCGCCTCGGCCGGCTTCCGGTTCGGCAAGGCGCCGGGCCCGCCCGTCGCGGCGTTCCGAGTGCACGGCGGCCAGCTGAGCACAGCCTCGAAGAAGGCGCTCGATGTTGAGAAGGAGCAGCGTCGGCGCGAAGGTGCGCGCGGTCTCCTGGTTACTCGCATCGGGCTGGGACTGCTCTGGCAGATGCGCAACAGCGCAAACTACTGGGCGGGGTTCAAGCGACGCCGGGCTG
>JBGPJH010000200.1:0-6323 GCA_041485305.1 Vicinamibacteria bacterium
AGATCATGGTGATCGTCGCGGTATCGCTCGGCGTGTACATCCGCTGGCGCTGCAGGAAGGTGGGGTACATGTCCTGCGTGCCGTGCGAGATGAAATTCATCATCGCCATCAGCGCGACGATATACAGGAACCTGGGCCAGTGCCGGAGGATCGACCGGCGATAGGTCTGCCAGTCGGTGCGGTGCTCGTGCCAGGCTTCCGGCTCCTTCACCTTCGCGCGGATGAACAGGGAGAGCAGCGCCGGAAGCCCGCCGATGAAGAACATCACCCGCCACCCGTCGTCTGGGTAGGCAACGTGCACCGGCACGTAGACCAGGCGGTACGCTAGGGCAGCCAGCAGATTGCCCATCGCGTAGCCCTCCTGCAGCAGTCCCGACAGCAGTCCCCGAACGCGCGATGGGGTGGACTCGAGCGCGAGCGAGGCGCCGACGCCCCACTCCCCGCCCATGCCGATGCCGAACAGCATGCGAAGGATCAGGAACGTCTTGTACGATGGCGCCAACCCCGAGAGCACGGAGATGACGGCGTAGAAGACCACGTTTATCATCAGCGGCAGGCGGCGTCCGTACCGGTCGGCCATGATGCCGAAGATGACTGCGCCGATCGGTCGCATGGCGAGCGCCAGCGTGATCGTGAGCGCGATATCCGGCCGCGTTCTGCCGAACGACCTCGCCACGTCGTCGATGACGAAGGTCAGGACGAAGAAGTCGAACGCGTCGAGCGTCCACCCGAGAAACCCGGCGAGGACCGCGTTGCGCTGGTTGGTGCGCTGGGACGCCAAGGCGTGCGAGGCCTCCGGCATAATGACGCATTATGCGCCAGGCCCGCCGGCACACAAAGCAGAGCCAAGGACTTGAAATCTTCGTCTTGGCCGCGGTGAGCTCTCAGCTGTCAGCTGTCAGCTCTTGCATGAGGTCAGAACCGCATCTTGACCGCCAGCTGGACGACCCGGGGATCGCCGGCCGTCGTGATCGTTCCGAAGTTGGCCGCGCCCAACACCGCGTTGGGGTTGCCAAGCGGGGGTGTATTCAGCAGGTTGAACACTTCGGCCCGGAGCTCGAGCACCGTGTCTCTCGGCAGCCGTATCCGGCGGATCGCAGCCAGGTCCACGGTGCGGTATGCCGGCCCTCGAACCGGATTGCGAGAGGTGGTGCCCAGCGTGAACTGCGGCGCGACCGCAAAGGCGCTGGTGTCGAACCACCGCGAGACGGTGCGCTGATTCCCTGGAAGTTCCGGATCGCCTACGAGGTTTGGCCGCTGCGTACCAAAGCCGGCAAACGCGTTGAAGTTCGTGGTCTGGGTCACCGCCACCGGGATGCCCGACTGCAGGGTCGCGACGACCGCCAGGGTCCAATCGTCGACCAACAGGCCGAGAAGTCCGCGAGGGTTGGTGGCGCGCCCGCCTCCTATCGGCAGATCCCAGACCGCCGAGGAGACCAAGACGTGAGGCATGTCGCCCGTCGAGTAGTCGCGCTCCAATCGACGATTGAAGCTGTCTGCCACAGGGAAGTTCGCGACTGGCCCCGTAAGAATCGACGCATCGAACACAGACGAGGCGTCGTCCACGAGCCGCGAGCGCGTGTAGCTGACCAGGTACGACAGCCCGCGCGACCACCGTTGTTCGAGCTTCGCACTCACCCCGTGGTAGTTCGTATTCCCGACGTTGTTGCGGTAGAGACTGACCGTCGTGTACTGCGGGTAGGGTTTGAGGAGCTGTGCGAGCGAGATCGTCGGATCGCCGAGCGAAGACGATCGAGGAATCGAGCCGAAGAAAGGATTCTGGACGCGCTGCTGGAGCGCGGCGCCCAGCGCCAGCTGCTCGACGGTGAGCTGGTTGATGTTCGCGTCGGGCAGGCCGACGCGGGTGATCTTCGACCCGACGTAGGCCACCTCCACTGACACGTTGGCCGCGAGCTCGCGCTGCACCGCCAGATTCCACTGCTGCACGTAGCCCGAGCCCAGGTCCCGATCGACACTGAAGACCCCCTGCCCGAGTCCCGCCAGGGGAGTAAGCGGAATGGGCGTGACGCTCGGACCCTGTTTCAGCCCGAAGGCCGGCGTGAGGTTGTCCAGGGTGCGTTGCGACACCGTCTGCAGAAAGGGGAACACAGGGGTCGTAAAGGGGGTGGTGATCCCGGTCTGCTCGATCCACACCAAGCCATATCCCGCGCTCAGCACCGTTTTATCGGTCGGCCGCGCGACCACGCCGAGGCGCGGGCCGACATTCAGTTTGTGCAGCGCTCTCGCCGATCGTGAGCGGCCGTTCTGGCCCAGGTACTCGAGCTGCTCGGTCTCGAGATCGAAAACGGCCGCCTGATCGTGTTCTTCCGTCGAGGGGAAGTTCAGCGTGTAGCGCACCCCAGGCGCGACCGTCAGTTTGTCCGAAATCTTCCAGTCGTCCTGGACGAAATACTCCTGGAAGCGGGCGCGGTTCCTGATCGGCTGCTGCTGCAGGTCGATCGAGAACGTCTGCACCTGACCGAGCAAAAAGCTCGCCAGGGACGCGCCGGTGTTGGCCACCCCAGGAAGGTCGGTGAACAGGGAGCTGAAGGCAAAGAGGCCCGTCGGCGAGGGTGGCTGCACTACGTTCAGCCGCTCCCACCTGAAATCAAATCCGGCTTTGACCGTGTGTCGGCCCTTCACCCAGCTCAGGGCATCTGCCAGCTCGGTTACGCTGGTGCTGAAATCCGACGCCGTGTTGGGCGGCGACCCGAGCTGCTGATAGCCGCCAATTTGAAACGTCGGCAGCGTGTCGGCGAATTGCGCCGTGGACGGAATGCCGGGCAGGCCTAGCGCGGTCGAGGCCAATCCGGACAACTGCGAGGCCCGGCGCGCCACCGCTCGGCGGGTGTCGCCGACGCGAAGCTCGTTCAGCCAGGTCGACGAGAACACGCGCTGATAGCTGGAGGCCAAGGCCCACGCCGTCGTGTCCTGCGGCCCGAGCGTGCCCGTTGTAACCCCACTGCCTTCCGCCAGCGGCGTCACCGGAACGAAACTGTCCCGAAAGTACGTCAGTCGTGCGAAGAGCTGATCGGCCGAAAAACGGTGATCGATGCGAAGGTCGACCTGGTCCTGATCGTCGGACTCCACGTCGGTCCGGCGGTAATTGTTGGCCGTTCCAGAGGACGTGGGCAGCGGATACCGTTGAAGCAGCGCGAGGGCGACCGGGTCTATCCGGTCGCCCGGAATCGCGTTCCCGGCAAACGGCGCCCGCGTGAACCCTCCAGCGCCGTTGGGCGCGGTCGTCGCGGGATCGTAGATCGCCGGCACACGGCCGCCAACGGGTTCCGTAAAGACGCCTTGCCGTTGGAGGAGGGTGGGCACCGTCGAGATCACCGTCCGCCCGATGCTCTGGCGCTGGCCCTGGTAGTCGACGAAGAAGAAGGTGCGGTCGCGCCGGATCGGCCCCCCAAGTACGCCGCCGAACTGCTGCCGGCGGACTTGCTGTTTCGCGGCTAACGAGGATGCGAAGAAATTTCTGGCGTTCAGACCCTCGTGCCGAAAGAACTCGAACGCCGTTCCACGAACCGCGTTCGATCCCGACTTCGTCGTCAGGTTCACGACGCCGCCGTTGAACCGGCCGAACTCGGCAGGTGGACTGTTGGTCTCGATCTTGAACTCCTGAATGGCATCGATGACGGGGAAAAAGGCGACTTGACCTGGCTCAGGCTGCAGGACCGAAATCCCGTCGAAGAGATACTCGTTGGTCCGAGGCCGCCCGCCGTTTATCCGAGGCAGCTGCGATCCCGGAGGTAGCCCAACGCCTGGCACCAGCGACGCGAGCGTGATGAAGCTGCGGCCGTTCAGCGGGAGATCAACGACCTTCTCCTGCGACACTCCTCCGCCCAGACTGGCCGTGGCCGTCCGTAAGAGAGGTACGTCGCCGGTGACTGTGATCGCCTCGCGTACATCGCCGACGATCAGATCGAAATCGAGGCGGATCGTCTTCCCGGTCTCGTCCCGAATGCCGTCGCGGAGGATCGGTCGGAACCCGGTCAGGGCGACGTCGAGGCGGTACACGCCTGGTCGAAGGCCCGAAATAGTGTAGACACCACCCGAGCTCGAGACTGTTCGGCGCGATGCGACCGTCGCGACGTCAGTCGCTGTGACAGTGGCCCCGGGTACGGTGGCGCCGTCCTGGTCTCGCAGGACGCCTGTCAGTTGTCCGGTGCCGATCTGGCCAAACGCGTTGGCCGCCAGAGCCACCAGGACGAACACCGACCAGGCCATCGAGCGGCACCCGGTTCGCCACGACCCCCATGCGCCGATCATGCCTTCGAACTCTAGACCGAACTTAATCGTGAATCAAACCGACTTGAATCGGTTGAATACGAATGGACTCTGTCGTATCATCCGATGCGTGAGTGGGTCCCTCGTGTTGCTCGCGTCGCGGCGCTGTCGGGCGGCGCTGGTCATCGCTTGCTTGGCAGCCTGCGTGGAGAGCCCAGAATTTCTCGAGAGTGCACAGGATCTGAGCGTTGCCGCGGCCTCCGACCTGCAATCGGTCCTTCCCGTTGTCGCCGAGCGCTTTCAGCGCGAGACCGGTCACGCCGTGCGGCTCACGTTCGGATCGTCGGGCAACCTCTTCTCACAGATCCAGAACGGCGCACCGTTCGACCTCTTTTTCTCGGCCGATATCGACTACCCGAGGCGTCTCGAGCAGGCCGGGTTGGCTCAACCGGGGGCTGTCCAAGAGTACGCAACCGGCCGGATCGTCCTGTGGACCAGGCGGGACAGCGGCATTGACATCGCGGGGGGACTCCAGGTCTTGACCGACCCTCGAGTGCGGCGAATCGCCCTTGCCAATCCCGCGCACGCGCCGTACGGGCGCGCGGCCGTGGCGGCACTTCGACAGGCACAGGTGTACGAGGCTGTTCGCGGAAAGTTCGCGCTCGGCGAGAACATCTCGCAGGCCGCGCAGTTTGTCCAAACGGGAAACGCAGACGTCGGCATCCTGGCGTTGTCAGTCGCGCTGGCGCCGGCAGCCCGATCCAGCGGACGATACGTTGAGATTCCGGTTACGTCCTACCCACCTCTGGTCCAGGCAGCGGTCGTGCTCAGTCGGTCGCGCAACCAGACGGCCGCGCACCAGCTCCTGGACTTCCTGCAGCGGCCCGATATCGTCAGCCTTCTGCAGGAATCGGGCTTCGCCCCGCCAACCACGCCTGCTAGGCCTCTCCTACGGCGAAATGGTGACAAGTGATGGACTGGGAGGCCATTCTGCTCAGCGTCAAGCTCGCCGCCGTCGTCGCGGCGGTTCTCCTCGTCGCCGGGCTGCCGATCGCGTACTGGCTCACCTTCTCGCGGCGGCGCTGGAAGTTTCTGGTCGAAGCGATGGTCGCCCTGCCGCTCGTCCTGCCGCCGACAGTGCTGGGGTTCTACGTGCTGCTCGCGATCGGATCGCGTGGGGCGGTCGGTCGCCTCTGGGAGAGCTGGACCGGGCATGGGCTGGCGTTCACATTCGAGGCGCTGGTCCTGGCGTCGATTGTGTACAGCCTGCCCTTCGCGGTGCAGCCCGTGGCGGCGGCGTTCTCGCAGGTCGACGTGACGCTGCTCGAAGCCTCGGCGACGCTCGGCGCCACGCCCTTAAGGACGTTTTTCCGCGTGGTGCTCCCGTTGTCGAGGAACGGCATTATCGCGGGCACCGTGCTCAGCTTCGCGCACACGCTCGGCGAATTCGGCGTGGTGCTGATGGTCGGCGGCAACCTCCCGGGCGTCACACGAACGGTCTCCATCTCCATCTACGACCAGGTGCAAGCGTTTCAGTACGACGAGGCCAACCGCACGGCGCTGCTGCTGCTGGCGTTCTCCTTCGTCGTGCTCGCCGGGGTGTACGCGCTGCTGCGCAAGCCCTGGTCGGTGGGGGCGGACCAGTGACGTTGACGGCCTCACTCTACCAGCGCCTCTCGCCCTCGTTCACGCTCGACGTCGCCCTCGAAGCGCCGCCGGGCTTCTCGATTGTCTTCGGCGCCTCGGGCTCTGGAAAAACCACGCTCCTCCGATGCGTAGCCGGGCTGGCCACGGCCGATCGCGGTCGCGTGGCAATCGCCGACGATGTGCTCTTCGATTCAGAAGCGAGGCTGAGCGTGGCGACGCCGCACCGCCGGGTTGGCTACGTGTTTCAGCAGCTCGCCCTGTTCCCGCACCTCTCGGTCGGCGGCAACCTGGCCTACGGACTGTCGCACATCGGCAGGGACGAGCGGCGCGCACGCGCCCGAGCGATTGCCGAGTCGTTCCGGATCGCACATCTGCTGGAGCGCCGGCCGGGGGCTATCTCGGGCGGCGAGCGGCAGCGTGTCGCGCTGGCCCGCGCGCTCGTCACC
>JBGPJH010000201.1:0-6297 GCA_041485305.1 Vicinamibacteria bacterium
GGACCTTCTCCTACGTCTTCAGCCCGCCGACCGAGCCCGGCGGAGGCGTCCCGCAGCTCACGCTCCGACGGATAGCTGGCGCGTTTTCATTGGGAGGAGCCGAGATCGTGCCGGTGCCGATCATGCACGGGCCTCGGCCGATTCTGGGGTTTCGGATCGGATCGTTCGCGTACTTGACCGACTGCAGTGCGATCCCGGAAGCGTCGTGGCCGCTACTCGCGGGCGTCCGCACGCTCATCCTCGACGCCCTGCGGGATCGCCCACATCCGACGCACTTCAGCGTTTCGGAGGCGCTCCATGTTGTCGCCCGCCTCGCGCCCGAGCGAACGTACTTCACGCATATCTGTCACGACCTGCCGCATGCCGACACGTGTGCACGTCTGCCCGCCGGCGTGGAGTTGGCCTATGATGGGCTGGTTCTGTGGACGTGATTCATTTTCCCGACGATCATCGACCGCTGCGATGGATGCAGCCAGTTCTGGCCCTCGGCAACTTCGACGGCGTGCACCGCGGCCACCGCAAGATCTTAGAGCGGCTGCAGCGGGTGGCGATCGAGCGCGGGCACACGTCGGTGGTCATGACCTTCGAGCCCCATCCTCCTCGAGTCGTCCGGCCCGACAAGGCTCCGCGGTTGTTGATGACGACAACCCAGAAACTCGACGAGATAGCCGCGGCGGGCATTCAAGGGGCGGCGATCGTGCGGTTTACGCCCGAGTTGTCGCGGTGGGATCCGGAGACGTTCGTTCAAACCGTGCTGGTGGACTGGCTCCGAGTGTCCGAAGTCTGGGTAGGGGCGAACTTCCTGTTCGGCCACGACAGGGCAGGCAATTTTTCGCTGCTCCGCACCCTCGGCGGCCGATACGGCTTCAAAGCCGAGAAGATCGATCCCATCCGCTACAAGGAGTTTGTCGTCAGCAGCACACGCATCCGCCGGCTCGTCAGCGAAGGACGCGTCGACGAGGCCGGCGCTCTCCTTGGCCATCAGTACTACATCGACGGCATCGTCGTTCCAGGCGATCGTCGAGGCCGCACGATTGGCTTCCCCACGGCGAATCTGTGCACCGAGAACGAACTGCTTCCGCCCAACGGCGTGTACGCGACGACCGCGACAATCGCCGGCACCGTCCACCCGTCCGTCACCAACGTCGGCGTTCGTCCGACAGTCGATGTCGCGGGACCGACGACGGTCGAGACCCATGTGTTCGACTTCGATCGGGATGTCTACGGCGTCTCGATTCGGGTGGGCTTCGTGCAGCGTCTGCGGGACGAGCGTCGGTTCGAATCGCTTCATGCCCTGCAGCACCAGATCGCGAGCGACTGCAGCCGGGCGCGGGTGCTCTTCGATCGTCTTTCACTGTAAGATTTGCGACGTGGCCGCACACGAGTTCTTTTTCGCCCTTGAATTCTCCAGTCAAGGGGCGTCGGCGTCGCTCTTGGAGGAGCTGGCGTCGTACGTGCTCGGCCACGTCGGGTGTTCGCGAGATGAGGTTCCCGAGCTTGCCAGCGCCCTCGAACAGGCTGTGGCAAAGGGGGCGCACGGCGAGCGCCGCTGCGACGTTCAGTTTCGCGTCCGGGACCGAAAGCTGGAGATTCTCGTGTCCTCCAACGGCGGCCGCGTCTGGCAGACCTCGCGCCCCATCCCTTGAATCACGTGACCATGCGTCTCTACAACACACTGACACGGGCCGAGGAAACCTTCGTCCCTGGTCCGGGCAATTCGGTCCGGATGTACACGTGCGGGCTCACGGTGTACGCGCGCGGGCACATCGGCAACTTCAGAACGTTCATCTGTATCGACGTCCTGCGCCGGACGCTGCGTCATCTGCTCGGTTACGCGGTCACGCACGTGATGAACTTCACCGATGTCGACGACCGGACGATCGCCGGCGCCGAGAAGGCGGGCATGGACTTGCGCTCCTACACCGATCAGTACATCGGTCTGTTCCGCGAGGATGCGCGGGCGCTCGGTCTTGAAGAGGTAGAGGAGTCGCCGCGCGCAACCGACGAGGCCAACCTCCGGGCGATGGCCGATCTCATTGTCGCGCTCGACAGGAACGGTCACACGTACCGTAGTGACGGTTCCATCTACTTCAAGATCTCGACGATGCCCGACTACGGGAAGTTGGCGCACCTCGATCACGAGGGGATGAAGTCCGGCGCGCGGGTCGATGCCGACACCTACGCGAAGGACGACGCGCGGGATTTCGTCTTGTGGAAGGCCGCCAAGCCCGGCGAGCCGACCTGGGACCTGGTCGATCCCCCGGGCCGGCCGGGTTGGCACCTCGAGTGCTCCGCAATGGCGCTGCGGCTTCTGGGCGCGCCGCCAATCGACATTCATGCCGGCGGCATCGATCTGATTTTTCCCCATCACGAGAACGAGATCGCGCAGAGCGAAGGCGCGACCGGGAAGCCCTTCTCGCGCTTCTGGGTGCACGTCGAGTATCTGCTCGTCGACGACGAGAAAATGTCGAAGTCGATTGGCAACACCTACACGGTTCCTGACGTGCTCGCGAAGGGGTTCCGGCCCTCCGCCGTCCGCTATCTGCTGCTGTCGGTGCACTACCGCAAGCAGCTCAACTTCACCTGGGCGAGCCTGGCGTCGGCGGAGGAGTCGTTGCGGCGGCTGACCGACTTCCTGGCTCGCTCCGAGGCCGTCACGCTCGATGGCACGTTCGCCTCGGTCAGCGCGCGCGTTCAGGACGCCCGCACCGCCTTTGCCGACGCGATGCAGGACGATTTGAACACTGCCGCGGCGCTGGGGGCGATCTTCGAGTTGGTCAAGGCTCTCAACTCGGCGATCGACGGGGGCGAGCTCGGACGGGGCAATCTGCCGCTCATCCGCGAGACCTTCGACGAGTTCGATCGCGTGCTGGGGATCCTCTCGCTTCGGCGTGCCGAGGAAGGTCAGCCGCCCGTGCCCGTCGAGGAGATCGAGCGTCTGATCGAAGACCGCCATGCTGCGCGCCGGCGCCGCGATTTTGCTGCGGCCGACCGCATCCGCGGCGACCTCGCGGCGCGGGGGGTGCTCCTGGAGGACTCCCCGACCGGGACCCGCTGGAAGCGAAAGTAGATGCCGCAGGTCCCCTCCATTCGGACGCCGCTGCCAGGGCCCAACGCGCGCCGACTGATCGCGCGCGACAGTATCGTGGTGTCGCCGTCCTACACTCGCAGCTACCCGCTGGTGATCGAGCGGGCCTCGGGGGCGACCGTACAAGACGTCGACGGGAACCTCTTTTTGGATTGCACGGCCGGCATTGCCGTCAACTCCACCGGCCATGCCCACCCCGACGTGGTCCGCGCGATTACCGAGCAGGCAGAGCGGTTCCTGCACATGTCGGGGACCGACTTTTACTACGAGCTCCAGGTCCGTCTGGCCGAAGAAATCGCCGCCGTGGCGCCCATCGATGGAGCGGTGCGGTCGTTTTTTGGCAACTCCGGAACCGAAGCGATCGAGGCGTGCCTCAAGCTGGCCCGCTACGCGACGGGCCGACCCAACATCATCGCGTTTCTCGGCGCCTTCCATGGCCGGACCATGGGGTCGCTCGCGCTGACGGCGAGCAAGATTGTGCAGCGGCGCGGGTTCGGGCCGTTCATGCCGGGGGTGTTCCACGCGCCGTTTGCCGACTGCTATCGATGCCCGCTCGGTCTGAGGCCGGAGACATGCGCCGCCGAGTGTCTCGACTACATCGAGGACCAGCTGTTCGTGCATCTGGTCGCCCCAGACGAGGTCGCCGCCATCATCGTCGAGCCGATTCAGGGCGAAGGCGGCTACATGGTGGCGCCGGAGCAGTTCCTGCAGCGACTTCGCGCGTTGACCCAGGCTCACGGCATCCTGCTCGTGGCCGACGAAGTGCAGTCGGGCATGGGACGCACCGGCCGGATGTTCGCCATCGAGCACGCCGGCGTCAAGGCGGATGTCGTCGCGATGGCCAAAGGGATTGCCTCCGGCATGCCCCTCGGTGTGGCGGCGGCACGAGCCGATCTCATGACGTGGCCGCCCGGCACGCACGCGTCGACATTCGGCGGCAACCCGGTCGCGTGTGCGGCCGCGCTGGCGACGATGAAGCTGTTGAAGGACCAGCTCGTGGCCAACGCTGCCGAGGTGGGTGCGCAATTGAAGGCGGGCCTTGTCGGGTTGATGGAGAAGCACGCGCTCATCGGCGACGTTCGTGGCCGGGGGCTGATGATTGGCGTCGAGCTGGTGCGGGATCGGCAGACGAAGGAGCGCGCGATCGACGAGCGCAACGCGGTGGTCAATGCCGCGTTCGAGCGTGGGCTCCTCGTGCTTGGCGCGGGGAAAAACGCGATCCGGTTTTCGCCTCCCCTCGTGTTGACGCGCGAGCAGGCCGAGACGGCCGTGCGGATCTTCGACGAAGCGCTGACGACGGTCGAACAGGCTCGCCGGCCTCCGTAGGGCGGGCAGCCTTCGGCGCTGGCCTGGACCTTCCGCCTTCGCGTGAAAGCTCTGGCGGAACCGCCCCAGCCTTGGCGGAAGTGGCTCGGGCCCGCTCGTCGGTTCGGTCTTGGGACCCTCAGATCCGCCGGCGGGGCCCATCGGTCGCCGCCCGCTGGCGCGGACATTGCTGGACACGACTTCCGTGTCCGACCTCCGGCAGCGTCTCGGGAGAATCGGCGAAGATCTCGCGTGTCGGGAGCTCGAGCGCCGGGGGTACGCAATTCTGGCTCGGCGTTATCGCCGCCGCGGGGGAGAATTGGACATCGTCGCACGCGACGGACCGACGCTGGTGTTTGTCGAGGTGAAAGCGCGAGACGGTCTGCGGTTTGGCGCCGGCGTCGACGCTGTCACGCCGCTGAAACAGCGCCGCATGGTGCTCGTGGCTCTCGACTTCATCACGCGCCACCGGCTCGGCGAGTGCCCGTGCCGCTTCGACGTGGTGTCCATCGAGATGGGCGGACGCAAGCCCGCGGTCGAGATTTACCAGAACGCCTTTATCAGCGAATAGGAGGCGGAAAGACACAGTGCCAGAACTGCGCAAAGATGCCGTCACGGGTAGGTGGGTGATTATCTCGACCGAGCGGCGCAAGCGGCCTTATGACTTCCGCCTCGAACGCCAGTCGGTCATTGGCGCCGAGTATTGTCCTTTCTGTGCCGGGCGCGAGGAGATGACGCCGCCCGAGGTCCTGGCCTTTCGGCAGAACGGCGGGACGCCCAACTCGACCGGCTGGGACCTGCGCGTAGTGCCTAACAAGTTTCCCGCGCTGCAGGTCGAGGGCAATCTGGACCGCGAAGCCGAAGGCATGTTCGATCGAATGAACGGTATCGGCGCGCACGAAGTGATCATCGAGACTCCCGACCATGCCAAGGCGCTGGCCACGATGTCGGAGCCCGAGATCGAGCGTGTCCTGTGGGCGTTCCGCGAGCGCGTGCTCGACCTCAAACGCGACATTCGCTTTCGCTACATTCTCATCTTCAAGAATCACGGCGCCGCGGCGGGGGCGACGCTCGAGCATTCGCACTCGCAGCTGATTGCGTTGCCGATTGTGCCCGACTTTGTCAAGGCCGAGATCGATGGGGCGAGGCAGCACTTCGCCGCCAAGGAGCGGTGCGTGTTCTGCGACATCATCCGGCAGGAGGTTGCGGGGGGGCGCCGCGTGATCCTGGAGAACGCCGACATCGTGGCGCTCGCGCCGTACGCGCCTCGGTTTCCGTTCGAAACGTGGCTGCTCCCGCGGAGCCACGGCGCCCGGTTCGAGGAGGCCCCGCGGCCCGTGTACGAGAGCCTTGCCCGCATGCTGAAGTCGGTGCTCCTGCGGATGAACCGCGCGCTCGAGGCGCCCCCGTACAATCTGTTCATCCACAACCTGCCGTTCTCGGAACAGGCGGGGGACTTCTATCATTGGCACGTCGAGCTGATGCCGAAGGTGGCGCGGACGGCCGGGTTCGAGTGGGGCACCGGGTTCTACATCAACCCCACGTCTCCTGAGGAGGCCGCTCAGGTCCTCCGCGCCGCCAACCCGTGATGGCTGCGGGACGACGGCGATCGGCGACCCCATCGAGTCTACCGAGCAAACGGCGCACGTGCGGCCCGCGACCGACCCGCGCTCGATGGCGAGGTGCCCGGGCTCGGCTTGATGCGAGCCCGACCGTGTGGTAATTTGGGGGTTCGGGCGAGCGGGAATAACTCAGTGGTAGAGTGCGACCTTGCCAAGGTCGAAGTCGCGGGTTCGAATCCCGTTTCCCGCTCCAGTTTCTCTCGCCTGTACCGGGATCTGGCGCGGGCCTTTTCGGGCCCGCGAGTCATTTCAGGCATGACCGGCGCCGTCGCCAAGTGGTAA
>JBGPJH010000202.1:0-6291 GCA_041485305.1 Vicinamibacteria bacterium
AGCTCATCGTGCTCGACGAGCCGACCAGGGGAGTGGACCCGATTTCGAGACGTGAGTTCTGGAAGCTGCTGGCGGACTTTCTGTCGCAGGGCATCACGATTGTGATGTCGACTCCGTATCTCGACGAAGCCGAGCGCTGCACCCGTGTCGCAATCCTCCACGAGGGTCGCGTCCTGGCGCTCGACACCCCGGCCGCGCTGCGCGCCTCCCTTCCGGGTGCCATCGTCGAGGTGATCGCCACCGATCACCGGAGCGCGGCGACCATCCTGAGCGGCCTTCCCGATGTCGAAGATGTCTACATGTTCGGCGAACGTGCACATGTCTGGCTGCGCGGAGCCAGCGGCGACATCGCCGGGCGGCTGGCCGGGGCCTTGACGGCCGCCGGAGTCGACGTTGCGAGCGTGCGGCGCATCCCGACCTCGCTCGAGGACGTGTTTATTGCGAGTGTCCGGTCTCAGTGATTCGTGGCGTAACTCCCGGAGCGCGGCGCCCGGCTGGCAAGGCGTGACGAGTGAGCATACCGGGAGTATTTGAGCGAGGAGCAACGCCGCTAGGCGGGATGCCCCGCCCGGGAGTTATGTCACGAATCACTGGGACGGGACACTAAGCTCGGGGAGACTAAGTCATGAGACCGATCGTCGTGGCCCTCGTTGTGGCAGTTGCGGTTCCACGGGCAGCCGTTGCGCAGGTCACCGATGCGACCACGCGACTGTCTTTGACGCTCGACGAAGCGGTGGCCCGCGGACTCGCTTCCAGCAACCGCATAGCCGAGGCGGCCGCGCGAGCCGATGCCGCCCGGGCGCTTGCCGACCAGCGCCGAGCCGTCGCGCTCCCGCAGGCCGCGGCACAAGCCGGGTACACGCGGACAAATCACGTCGAAGTGTTCGGTTTGCTGACGCCGACCAATCAGCTCCGGATCCTCTACCCCGACGTCCCTGACAACTACCGGGCCCGACTCGACCTGCAGTGGCCGATCTACACCGGCGGGCGACTCGAGGCGCTGGTCAGTGCGGCCCAGAGAGAATCGGCTGCCTCGGCGGCCGACGCCGACGCGCTCGAGGCGGACGTGCGGCTCGACGTGACGCGTGCTTTCTGGGCGCTCGTGGTCGCCGACGAGTCGGTACGGGTCATCGACGAGTCGCTGACACGTACGCGCGCGCATCTGAGGGACGTGCGAAACCAGCTCGCCGTCGGCCTCATCCCCCCCAACGAGGTCCTCACCGTCGAGGCGCAGGAGTCGCGCCAGCGGATGCTGAGCATCCAGGCGGGCTCGATTCGCTTCGTGGCTGAAGCCGATCTTGCCCGGCTGGTCGGTGCGCCTCCAGGAACGCTCCTTCGGGCGGCCGCGACACTGGAGCCTCCCGACACCGGTGCGACCTTGGACGCGCTCGTCGCTGCGGCGCGCGAGCAGCGCCGTGAGCGGAGTGCGCTGGTCGAGCGCGTCTCCGCGGCTGAAACACGGCAGCGGGCAGCTGCGTCCGGAAAGCGGCCGACGGTTGCCGTTGGAGGTGGCATCGACTACGCACGGCCCAACCCGCGCATCTTCCCCAGGCAGGAAACCTGGAGAGAATCGTGGGACGCGAGCGTGAACGTGAGCTGGCCGCTGTTCGACGGCGGTCGCACCCGTGCGGAAACCGCCGAGGCATCGGCATCACTCCGAGCTGTCCAGGCGCGGCTGCGCGAGTTCGATGCCGTGCTCGCCGTGGAAGTGCAGCAGCGGCTTGCCGAGCTGGAGTCGAACCGCGCGGCGATCGCGGCGGCCGACGACGCGCTGCGCGCAGCCACCGAAGCTCGCAGGGTTGTTGGGAATCGATTTGCCGCAGGGGTGTCCACGAGCACCGAGGTTCTCGACGCCCAGCTGGGCGTTCTGCAGGCGGCACTCGATCGCACTCAGGCCATCGCGGCCGCCCGCCTGACGGAGGCGCGCTTGAACCGAGCCGTTGGTCAGTAGCGCCGCTCCGCTTCCCAAGCGCTTCTATGCCGACAGACGTGATCACGGTTTCCGCTCTCACCCGACGGTTCGGCGACTTCACCGCCGTGGACCATGTCTCGTTCGAGGTCGGAAGAGGCGAGATCTTCGGGTTTCTGGGCGCCAACGGTGCTGGCAAGTCGACCACGATCCGCATGCTCTGCGGGCTGTTGAAACCAACCAGCGGCACCGCGATCGTCTTTGGCATCGATGTGGGTCGAGATCCCGAGGGAGTGAAGCGGCGGATTGGCTACATGTCGCAGCGGTTCTCACTCTACGAACAGCTCACCGTCGATCAGAACATCCGGTTCTTTGCGGGCATGTACGGCTTGTCTGGGGCTCGCTTGAAGAGCCGCCGCGACTTTGTGATCGAGATGGCGGGACTGCAGGGCCGCGAGCGGACGCCCGCCGCGGATCTCGCCGGCGGATGGCGCCAACGCCTCGCGCTCGGTTGCGCGCTCCTACACGAGCCTCCCTTGGTGTTTCTGGATGAACCAACAGGAGGCGTCGACCCGCTCTCCCGTCGTCGGTTCTGGGCGCTCATCGACCAGCTGGCCGCCTCGGGTGTAACCGTTCTCGTCACGACTCACTACCTCGACGAGGCGGAGCACTGCCACCGGGTCGCGATCATCCACGCCGGCAAGCTGGCGGCCATCGGGTCGGTCGCCGAGCTGAAGAGCGTATTTGCGGACCGCACCATCCTGGAGATCCAGGCCGCCGAACCCATTCGGGCGATGCAGTTGCTCGACGGCATGCCCGATGTGGAGAAAACCAGCATCTTCGGCACAGCGGTGCACGCCGTGGTCAGGTCGTCGGCCGGCACGGTGGCCGCGACGCTCGGGGAGCGGCTGCGGGCGGCCGAGATCGGTGTCGCCGCCATCGAACAGGTGCAGCCGTCGCTCGAGGACGTGTTCCTCGAGGTCGTGGAGGGCCGGTAGGGCGGGTCGGGCAGGTTGGGTGGGTAGAGGGCAGGTCGGGCCGGTTGGGCAGGTAGGGCTGGTTGGGCCGGTAGGGCAGGTCGGGCTGAATGGGCGGGTATGTATAAGGCGATCAGCGTCGGGTGGAAGGAAGTGCGTCAGATCGTCCGCGACCGGCGGACGCTGATGGTGCTCCTCTTCGTACCCGCGTTCTTCCTGCTGGTGTACGGCTACGCGCTCAGCTGGGACATTCGGCACGTCCGGCTCGCTGTGGCCGACCGCGACCACTCGCCGGCCAGCCGTGCGCTCGTCGCGGCGTTCGTCAACTCGGGGTATTTCGATCTCGTAGCGGACCTGCGGACCGAAGCCGAGGTGAGCCGCCTGATGGATCGCGACGAGGTGCGCGCCGCATTGATTATTCCAGCGGATCTGGCGAGCCAGCTCGGTGCGGGCCGAATCGTGCCCATTCAAGTTCTGCTCAACGGAGACAACGCCAACACCGCGACGACCGTGATGGGCTACGCGCTCACGATCCTGCAGAACGAATCAATGCGGTACCGGGCGGCATCAGGTCCTCCCGGCGGTGCCCCGCTCCTGAGCGTGGAGCCGCGCGTCTGGTACAACCCGCAGCTTCGCAGCGCGCTGTTTCTCGTCCCCGGCTTGATCGCGTACATCGTCATGCTCACCGCTGTCGTCTCGACGGCGGTGTCGATTGTGAGAGAGAAGGAGCGCGGCACGATGGAGCAGGTGCGCATGGCCCCGCTCAGCCCATGGGCGTTCGTGCTCGGAAAGACGATCCCGTATTTCGTCATCTCCCTGATCTCAGCGCTGGGGATTCTTCTCGTCGCGATGGCTCTGTTCGGGCTCCCGATGCACGGGTCCTGGCTGCTCCTACTCGCGACGGTGTCTCTTTTTCTCGTGGGCGCCCTGGGCCTCGGGCTGTTGATCTCCAGCATTGCCGAGACACAGCAGGTCGCGTTTCAGCTTGCGGTGCTGGCGTCGTTTCTGCCGACGCTGATGTTGTCCGGGTTCATCTTCCCGATCGCCAGCATGCCGGCGTTTCTCCGCGGCGTCACGTACGCCGTGCCGGCGCGGTACTTTCTCGTGGCGCTTCGAGGCATCGTGTTGAAAGGCGTAGGGTTCTCGATCATCTGGCAACAGCTGGCGGCGCTGGGCATCTATTCGACGCTCGTGCTTCTGCTGGCCTCGGTGCGGCTCAGGCGGTCGTGGTCGTGACCCTATCCCGCACCCGTTTCCTCGTCTGGAAAGAGCTGATCGAGCTGCGGAGGGACCCGCGCCTCTTCGGCATTGTCGTCCTCGCGCCGATTCTTCAGCTCTTCCTTCTTGCCTACGCGGCGACGACCGACGTGCGCAATGTGCCCGTCGCCTTTGTCGACGCGGACCGCTCGTCGGCCAGCCGCGAATTGATCGCCCGCTTCGACCGATCGCCGAGCTTCACGGTGACGTCGGTGCTGGCGAGCACGAGAGACGTCGACGTGTACCTGGAACGTGGAGACGCATGGCTGGCGGTGGGGATTCCCGCCGGGTACGGTGCCGCGCTGACCGCCGGCCGCCCCCAGACACTGCAAGTGGTTGCCGATGGCAGCGATGCCAACTCCGCGGGCGTCTCGCTTGGCTACGCGACGAATCTGATTGCGACCTACGGTCAGGAGCTAGCGGCGAGGCGGGCCGCAGCGAGCGGAGGTTCACTGGCTCCCGCAGGAGCGGGGTCCATCGAACCGCGCGTCCGCGTGTGGTTCAATCCCCGCCTCGAGAGCCGCGACTTCATGATTCCCGGCATCGTGGCGCTGCTCCTGTTGGTGGTCACAACCAACCTGTCCTCGATGGGCATCGTGCGGGAGAAGGAGCTGGGGACGCTCGAGCAATTGAACGTCACGCCGCTCCGTCGGTCTGAGCTCATCATCGGCAAGCTGTTGCCGTACGGCCTCGTCGGCCTGATCGACGTTGTGCTCGTGCTGTCGGTCGCGCGCTTCTGGTTCGCCGTCCCCCTGCGCGGCAGCGTCCTGCTGCTCTTCGCGATGACGATCATCTACCTCGTCGCCACGCTCGGTTTGGGGCTGTTCGTCTCGACAATCTCCTCGACACAGCAACAGGCCATGATGACCGCGACGTTCTTCTTCCTGATCCCGATGGTGATGCTGTCGGGGTTCGTGTTCCCGATCGAGAACATGCCGGCAGTCATTCAGCCGATCACCTACCTGATTCCCCTGCGCTATTTTCTGGTGATCCTGCGATCGATCTTCCTGAAGGGAGTCGGCCTGGAGGTGTTGTGGCCCCAGGCACTCGCGCTGTCGGGTTGGGCCGCGACGATTCTCCTCCTCGCGATCGCGCGGTCCTCGAAGCGCTCGGAGTAGGATGTTCTTGTGGAACACCTGACGGGTAGAGACCGCCTGATCGTTGCCCTAGACGTGCCAACCGTGGACGAGGCCCTGCGCATCGTCGACCAACTCGACAACGTGTCGTTCTTCAAAATCGGCCTCCAATTGTTCATCACGGGCGGCCTGCCCACCCTTCTTCAATCGCTGCGCCACAAGCAAGTGTTCGTGGACCTAAAAGTGCCTGGCGACATCTCGAACACCATCGCGGCGGTCGTGGACTTCTGCGTCTCGATGAACGTGAGGTTTCTGACGCTGAGCGAATCGATGCCCCTGCCCGCAATCGCGGCCGCGAAAGCGGCTCGAGACGCCAAGCACAGCCCCAATCCGAAGTTCCTGACGGTGCCGTATCTCTCCAGCCTCGATGCCGCAGACCTGCCCACGGCCGGTGGGGGAGCACCCGATCTCGACACCTACATTCTGGGGCGAGCCCGCAAAGCGCTCGCGGCAGGATGCGACGGGATCATCGCCTCCGGTTCCGCTATCGGGCTCTGTAGGGAAGCATTTCCCGAACCGACGATTATCGTGAGCCCTGGGATCAGACCCGCAGGTGCGTCGACCGACGATCACAAGCGGTCTACCACACCCGCCGAGGCCATCAAGCTTGGTGCAGACTATCTCGTCGTCGGCCGGCCGATTCTGAAACACTCCACGCCGCGCGACGAGGCGGAGCGAATCATCGCGGAAATCGACGGAGCGTTGGATCAGAGGTCGACTGCGCAAGCGCCTCGGGCGCGCTGAACACTCTCCCCAGCCTTCGGGCTTCTGGCTTCTGGCTTGGCTACGGAGGTTGGGCGTGACAGATCGGCTCGAGATGCAGCGTGATCCTGCCTCTGGCCCGAAGCCCAGAGCCAAATAACGAATCACCAAATGACGAGGGTGGAAAATGAACAAATGACCAATTTAACCGGCGTCGTCGGTCGGCCGCCGATTCGGACCGTCCGCCGGGCCACCCACACGCGCAGCAGCGCGGCGACGACGACGTAGCGCGGGCCGTGGCGGGCGAACA
>JBGPJH010000203.1:0-6290 GCA_041485305.1 Vicinamibacteria bacterium
CGGCTCGATGGTGACCGGCGTGGTCAGGTCGAGCTCGTTCAGCCTCGTCATGCACATCAGACGCGGGTTGCCGTTGATCTCGGCCGAACACGACCCGCACTTGCCGGCCTTGCAGTTCCAGCGCACGGCCATGTCGTTTGCTTGCTGCGCCTGAATCTGGTGCACGGCGTCGAGTACGACCATCCCTTCGGCGACGTCGGTCGAGTAGTTCCGAAATTCGCCTCCCCCGGCATTCCCGCGCCAGATCCGAAACGTGACGGTGCTCATCTATGTGTTTTCCTCGATGATGGCTTTCAGCTCGGCCGGGATGTCAGGTCTGGCTGCGCGCGTCACCATCATCGTGCCGTCGTGGTCCTTGGAAATGACGATGTTGAAGCGTCCGTACTCGTCGACCTTGGCCGGGCAGTCTTCCCGAAAGTGCGCGCCCCGGCTTTCGCGCCGCTCCAACGCTGCCCGGGCGATGGCTTCCGACACCGTCAGCAGGTTGGGTAGATCGAGGGCGGTGTGCCAGCCGGCGTTGTACTCCCGGTTGCCGGAGACTCCCACGGCGCTCGCACGCTGGCGCAGGTCCGAGAGCCCTTCCAGCGCGATCGCCATCTCCGACTCGGTCCGCACGATCCCCACGAGGCTCTGCATCATGTCCTGAAGATCGAACTGCACCTGATACGGCCCTTCCTCGGACGGGCCCCGCTCGAACGGCGCGACGGCCATCTTCGCCGCCCGCTCGACCTCGCCGTCGTCCACGCGGCCGGCGGGGTGGCTCTGGGCGAACGCCGCGGCGTGATCGCCAGCCCGCTTGCCGAACACCACCAGGTCGGAAAGCGAATTGCCACCCAACCTGTTGGCCCCGTGCAGGCCCGCGGCGCACTCGCCGGCGGCAAACAGGCCCGAGACCGTCGACATCTGGGTGTCGCCGTTCACGCGCACGCCGCCCATCATGTAGTGGGTCGTGGGGCCCACCTCCATCACCTCCTGGGTGATGTCGATGTCGGCCAGCTGCTTGAATTGGTGGTACATGCTCGGCAGCTTCTTTTCGATGTAGGCGGCGCCGCCCGACACCCGGTCCTTGATCCACGCGATGTCCAGAAAGACGCCGCCGTGCGGGCTGCCTCGTCCTTCCCTGATCTCGCGCATGATGCACCGGGCGACGTGATCGCGGGTGAGGAGCTCGGGCGGACGCCGTGCGCTTTTGTCGCCCTGCGTGTAGCGCCAGCCCTCTTCCTCGTCGGCGGCCGTCTGGTTCTTGTAGTTGTCGGGGATGTCGTCGAACATGAAGCGGCGTCCGAGCCGGTTCTTCAGCACGCCGCCCTCGCCGCGCACGCCTTCGGTCACCAGAATCCCTCGGACGCTCGGCGGCCAGACCATGCCGGTGGGATGGAACTGTACGAACTCCATGTCCATCAGCTCCGCGCCGGCATCATAGGCGAGCGCTTGGCCGTCGCCCGTGTACTCCCAGCTGTTGCTGGTGATCTTGAAGGCTCGGCCGATTCCGCCGGTGGCCAGCACGACCGCCTTCGCCCGAAACACCTTGAAGCGCCCGCGCTCGCGGTCGTAGCCAAACGCGCCGACCACGCGATCGCCGTCCTTCAGGAGCGTCAGCACGGTGCACTCCATGTGCACGTCAATGCCTTGGTGCACGCCGTGATCCTGCAGGGTGCGGATCATTTCGAGGCCGGTCCGGTCCCCCACATGCGCCAACCGCGGGTACCGGTGACCCCCGAAGTTCCGCTGGAGGATCCGGCCATCCTTGGTCCGGTCGAAGACTGCACCCCAGGCTTCGAGCTCGTGGACCGCCGCCGGCGCTTCCTTGGCGTGTAGTTCGGCCATCCTCGAGTCGTTGAGGTACTGGCCGCCTCGCATCGTGTCGGCGAAGTGCACCTTCCAGCTGTCGCGGTCATCGACGTTGGCCAGAGCGGCGGCGATGCCGCCTTCGGCCATCACCGTGTGGGCCTTGCCCAGAAGAGACTTGCACACGAGCCCAACCGTCACGCCGTGGGAGGCGGCAGCAATGGCCGCGCGCAGTCCCGCTCCGCCCGCACCGATGACGAGAACGTCGTGTTCGTGTGTCTGATAATCCATAGACGAATCGGGCGATTCCCTTGAGGTGTTAAAGGATTCTGAAATCCGACCAGACGCCCAGCGAGCACAGGCGCACATAAATATCGGAGAAACCGACCCAGACCAAGCTCAGCCACGCAAACAGCATGTGCCGCTGATTGAGCGCCGAGACGCACGAGTAGGTGACGCCCCTGTCCCGCATGGCCGACACGCAGTCTCGGCACCCGCCCACCAGGTGACGGAGCGAGTGGCAACCGAACGTGTAGCTGGCCAGCAGCGCCGCGTTGAGCGTCAGGACGAGGCTGCCCACGCCGATCCCGAACCTCGAGCCGCCCGCGGCCGGATCGGGGAACCAGAACGCGCTTAACGCGTCATAGCTGAGGATCACGATGAACACCAGGGCGAGGTACAAGAAGTAGCGGTGGATGTTCTGGATGATGAGAGGAAACCACTGCTCGCCCCGATACCGGGAGCGCGGTTCGCCGACTGCGCAGGAGGGCGGGTCGGCCCAGAACGCCTTGTAGTACGCCCCGCGGTAGTAGTAGCAGGTCAACCGAAAACCGACGGGAGCTCCGATGATGAGCAGAGCGGGAGAGAACGGGAGCAGTGAAGGCCACCATCCGGGCTTCGGTCCGAACCAGCTATGAGGTGACGCGCCGAAGAGCTCCGGCGAGTACAGCGGCGAGAGGTACGGCCCGAAGTGGTAGTGCGAGCCCTGAAACACAGCCCAGATCGAGTACACGACGAACGCGGACAGCCCCAGGAACACCGCGACCGGCGTTACCCACCACCGATCGCGTCGGCTGGTCGATCCGAGACGTCTCGGGAATGTTACGGCCAATTCGGCCATCACCTACCTCCTGCGGGACCACGGTTCTGCGCGCGCGCGACGCAGAATTATATCCGATTGTACGGCAACGAAGCTCCGCCTCAAACCGCAGAAGACCGCCTCCGCCTCGCAAGTCAGAGCGGCGAAGCGTCGTGACGAAGATGTCGTAAGGACAGGCCCGCCCGACGCACAGCCTCGCGGGACCACGCCCCACCGGCGAGTTGAGTGGGACGTGCAAGCCATCGCGACCGCGGCTGCGCGGCGCCGTTGACGCACCCCGACGACCTCAACTAGGATTCGACGTTTACGACCGGCATGAAAATCCACGAATATCAAGCCAAAGCGATCCTCTCTCGGTACGGTGTGCCGGTGCCGCGCGGAGAGGTCGCCTTCAGCGCGGCGGAGGCCGGGGAAATCGCCCGTCGTCTCGGCGGTGAGGTCGTCGTCGTGAAGGCTCAGATCCACGCGGGTGGGCGCGGAAAGGGCGGTGGCGTGAAGCTGGCCACGTCACCTGAGGAAGCAGAGCGGCTGGCAGCCGCGATGATCGGGATGACGCTCGTCACTCATCAAACGGGGCCCCAGGGGCGCGTCGTGTCGCGCGTGCTCATCGAAGAGGGCCTGAAGATGACGCGCGAGTTGTATCTGAGCATCGTGCTCGATCGGGCCGTGGGAAAGCCCGCGATGATGGCGAGTCGGGCAGGCGGCATGGACATCGAGGAAGTCGCCGCGGCGACACCCGACCAGATCCACAAGATCTACATCGAACCCGCCGTGGGGCTCCTGCCGTTTCAGGCGCGGCAGCTGGCGTTTGGCATTGGCCTCGAACCGGCCGCGATCGGCAAGGCCGTGAAAGTCATGACGGCGCTCTACGGGGCGTTTCTCGCCACAGACGCGTCGCTCATAGAAATCAACCCCCTGGTGGTGACCGCCTCGGGCGATGTGCTGGCGCTCGATGCAAAGATGAATTTCGACGACAACGCCCTTTACCGTCACCAGGACCTCCGCGACCTCCGCGACCTCGGGGAGGAAGACCCGCTCGAGATCGAGGCGTCGAAGTACTCGCTCAATTACATTCACCTCGACGGCAATATCGGGTGCATGGTGAACGGCGCCGGTCTGGCGATGGCCACAATGGACATCATCAAGCTGGCCGGCGGCGAGCCGGCCAACTTTCTGGACGTCGGCGGGGGCGCCAACGCCGAACAAATCCGGAACGCATTCAAGATCCTGATGTCCGACACGAACGTGCAGGCAGTCCTCATCAACATCTTCGGCGGCATTCTCCGCTGCGACGTCCTGGCCGAGGGGGTGATTGCGGCGGTCAGGGAGCTGGGAGTGAGGGTGCCGATCGTCATACGGATGGAGGGCACCAATGTCGAGGAAGGGAAGCGCTTGCTTCATGTCAGTGGCATGAATTTCGCGACCGCCGACTCGATGGGGGAGGCCGCCACCAGTGTCGTGCAGCTGGCCAGATCACTTACCGCGTGACGGCTTCGTGATGACAGCCCATGTCCGTTCTCATTGACAAAGCGACTCGGCTCCTGGTTCAAGGCCTCACGGGCCGCGAAGGCGCGTTCCACGCCAAGCAGGCCGCGGCGTACGGCACGACGGTCGTCGGCGGCGTCACGCCTGGTAAAGGGGGGACGACGCACGAAGGGTGGCCGATTTTCAACTCGGTGCGGGAAGCCGTGGAGAAAACCGGCGCCAACGCTTCGGTGATCTTCGTGCCGCCGCCATTCGCGGCCGAAGCCGTCATGGAAGCAGCTGACGCCGGGCTTGCGCTCGTCGTCTGCATTACGGAGGGCATTCCGACCCTTGACATGATGCGCGCGATGACGTTTCTCAGATTGCGTCCGGCCACGCGTCTCATCGGTCCCAACTGCCCCGGGATCATCTCGGCAGGGAAGGCCAAGGCCGGGATCATTCCTGGTCACATCTGCCGCGAAGGGCGCATCGGCATCGTGTCGAAGAGCGGGACGCTCACCTACGAGGCTATTCATCAGCTGACCCGGCTCGACCTGGGTCAGACGACGTGCATTGGTATTGGCGGCGATCCACTGATTGGGACCACCCACATCGATGCCCTGAAGTTGTTTGCCGAGGATCCCGATACCGAAGCTGTGATCATGATCGGCGAGATTGGCGGCAGCGCCGAGGAAGAGGCGGCCGCGTGGATCAAGGTGAACTTTGCGAAACCGGTGGTCGCCTTTATTGCCGGACAGACGGCGCCGCCAGGCCGTCGCATGGGGCACGCCGGCGCCATCATTGCGGGTGGAAAAGGTACCGCCGCTGAAAAAATGACCGCGCTCGCTGCCGCAGGCGTCACCGTGGTCAAGAGTCCAGCTGACATGGGTGCCGCGATTCAAGAGGTCGCCGGCGCAAGGCGCTGAGTCCGTTTCGCTTCAAACGGCTGAGCTGTCAGGCTCGACATGCTATACTTTTGCGATCGCCCTCTCGGCGCGAGAACCGCCGGGTACTCCTTCAATTTCATAGGCTTATAGGGATAGCCCATGTCACCGACAGATCTAGCGGTTCAGGAAACTCAGGCCACGTCAAGGAAACCGCGCGTGGTCAACGACTTCAGCCTCCAGGTCGCAACCGTCAACGGGTCGGGCAGCCAGACAGCCAATCTCGTGCTGCTCCGGTCGATCCTCCTGATGGGGATTCCCGCATCCGGGAAGAACATGTTCCCGTCCAACATCGCGGGGCTTCCGACCTGGTACACGATTCGGGCCAGCAAGCGCGGGTACAACAGCAGAAAGAAGGAAGTCGACTTCCTCGTTGCGATGAATCCGGAAACGGCGAAGGAGGACGTGCTGACGCTGGACGGGGGGGCGGCCGTTGTGTACGACGAGCCGTTGAAGCTAACCGCTCTCCGAAGCGATCTGGTGTTCTACCCCGTACCGTTCGACAAATTGGTCGCGAAGGTGTGCCCCGATGCGAAGCTGCGCCGGCTCGTACGGAACATGATTTACGACGGTGTTCTGGCCAAGCTCCTGGGCATCGACATGTCGTTGATGGAGCAGGCCCTCGGTAAACAGCTCGGACGGAAGGCTAAAGCGGTTGCGCTCAACCAGGGCGCCCTCAAAGCCGGCTGGGACTACGCCGAAGCGAACTTCACCAAGCAGGATCCGTTCGTCCTCGAGAGTATGAATCAGACGGCGGGGAAGATTCTGATCGACGGCAACGCCGCCGCAGCGATCGGCTGCATGATGGCGGGTGTCACCGTCGTCGCCTGGTACCCGATCACGCCCTCTTCATCGTTGTGCGAATCTTTGATCGGCTACATGAAGAAATACCGGGTCGAGAAAGGGACCGGGAAAGCGACGTTTGCCATCGTGCAGGCGGAAGTCGACATCGCCTCGCGCGGCATGGGGATCGGGGCGAGCTGGGCGGGCGCCCG
>JBGPJH010000204.1:0-6276 GCA_041485305.1 Vicinamibacteria bacterium
GGAAAAGCGACGTCGACCGATGGCTCGAGAAGCGGTTCGGTGGCACACGTCCGACACCCGCTCCGTTGCCGACCGTGTCCAGCCCACTGCCCGATTCGGGCGAGTACGACGACGTGCCGCTTACGCCGATGCGCCGCGTGACGGCCGCGCGACTCCAGCAGGCCAAGCGCGACATCCCTCACTTCTATCTGCAGGTCGACTGCAACGTCAGCGAGCTGGTGAGGCTCCGCTCGCGGCTGAACGCGCGGATCGCACCACAGAAGCTGACCGTCACCGATTTTCTTGTCTGTGCCTGTGCGCTGGCGCTCCGAGACGTTCCGCTTGCCAACGCTGTCTGGATGGACAATGCAGTACGGGTCTATCGCACGGTTGACATCGCCGTGGCCGTCAACACGCCGAAGGGGCTCGTCACGCCGGTTGTGCGCAACTGCCAGGACAAGGCGCTCGACGCCATTTCCCAGGACGTCAAGCGGTTGATCGACCGCGCGCGCGCGGGGCATCTGTCGCGCGAGGAGTACACGGGCGGCACGTTCACCATTTCGAACCTGGGGATGTTTGGTGTAACGACCGCGACGCCTATCGTGAACCCGCCTCAATGCTGCATCCTGGGGGTCGGTGGCATCGAGCGGCGTCCGGTAGCGATCGGCGATGGCTTGGCCGTGGGCGACGTGATGTCGTGCACGCTTGCCGCCGATCACCGGGCCATCGACGGAGCCACGGGGGCCGAACTGCTGCAGGCGATTCGCCGCCGGCTCGAAGATCCAACATCGATGGAACCCTCGCGCTGACGAGCCCACGCCTGCACGTCGGTGCCCTGCCATTCTTGCACCGGCACTCCATCATTAAAGAAACTCGCGCGCCGCGCCGATTCTGCGAATGAGGCAGCAGCTCCCAAGGGGATAGTGAATTCATGCGCAGGCGCGAGACTGGATCGTGTCACCGGTACGGGAAGGCTCTGCCTTTCGTTCTGTCGGTTGCCATAGCCCTGGCGTGTGGGCCGGCGGCCTCCGCACAGACGACGATCACCGACCTGGCCCATCTGACCCTCGAAGATCTCATGAACATCGAGATCACGTCGGTGTCCAAGCGCGCCCAGCGCGTGTCGGATGCGGCCGCGGCGGTGTACGTCCTGACAAACGCGGACATTCGCCGCTCTGGGGCCACGACGATTCCCGACGTGCTGCGTCTGGTGCCTGGCCTGCACGTCGGTCAGATCGATTCCAATAAATGGTCGGTGTCGGCACGGGGCTTCGGCGGGCGCTTTGCGAACAAGCTGCTGGTGCTGGTCGATGGCCGAAGCGTCTACACGCCGCTCTTCTCCGGCGTGTTCTGGAACCTGGTGGACGTCCCCCTCGAGGACGTCGAGCGTATCGAGATCGTTCGCGGTCCGGGCGCCACCCTTTGGGGCGCCAATGCCGTGAACGGTGTCATCAACGTCATCACGCGCACCGCCGCCGCGTCGAAAGGCGGGCGGGCCACCGTCGGTCTGGGCACAGAAGAGCGCGCCTCCGGCTCCTTGCGATACGGCGGCGGCCTTGGCGCGAATGGCAGCTACCGGGTGGACGCCAGATCGTTCAGGAACGATGGATCCGCCGGGGTCGTTCCTGGCGCCCCGAGCGACAAGTGGTGGGGCAGCCGCGGTGGGTTCCGGATGGATTGGCAGCCTCGGGAAGGTCGCGAGTTCATGCTGCAGGGTGCCCTGGTGGACACGCTGGCCCACGAAATGTGGAGTGTACCGTCGCTCTACCCGCCCTATCAAAATCAGGTTGGCGATCAAAGCCATTACACCTCGGGTTTCATGCTCGGCCAGTGGACCGCGCGGACACCGCGAGCCGAGACGACGTTCCGGCTGCTGGGCGAGCAGACGTCCTTTCACGAGCAGGTCCTCGATGAGCGGCGCCACACGCTCGACCTCGATGTGCAACACACTCGACAAGTGGGGAGCATGCACGAGTTGATTTGGGGCGGCATGTACCGCTTGTCGACAGACCGCACGGTCGGGACGCCGGTGGTCGTACTTGACCCGGCACGGCGGACGCTCACCTTAGGAAGCGGCTTCGTGCAGGACGAAATGAAACTGCTGGCCGGAAATCTTCGGGTCACACTGGGGTCGAAGTTCGAGCACAACGACTACACAGGCTGGGAGGTTCAGCCCAACGTCCGCTCGTTGCTCGCGCTGTCGAGTCGGCAATCGATATGGGGTGCCGTGTCCCGCGCGGTCCGCCTTCCAAGCCGCGCCGAATCCGACGGCCGCTTCTACCCTTCGGTGCAGCCGCCGTCGGGAGCAGTTCCGCTGCCACAAGTGCTCATGCTCCGTCATGACGAGGGCCCGACCATGGCAGAGGTGCTGGTGGCGTACGAAGGCGGGTATCGGTCCCAGGCGCTCCACAGCCTGTCGTTCGACGTGTCGGGCTTCGTCAACAGCTATCAGGGGCTGGGGACGAACCGCCTGGGGATCCCCCACCTTGAGATGGGGCCCGTGCCGTATCTGGAAGTGCCCGTGCTTTTTGGCAACCTGGGACACCAGAACTTTGCCGGCGCGGAGTTTGAAGTCGAGTGGCAGCCCCCGGTCGCGCGCCTTCGGCTGAACGGCGGCTACAGCTACTTCGTTGCCGTGGGTCAGCCCAGTACCCAGGCGGCCGTCGCGGAGACGACAGACGACTACCCGAACCACCAAGTGCACCTGCGCGGCGCAATCAACCTGCCCCGGCGGGTCGAGGTCGACGCGACCGCGCGGTACGTGAGCGCGCTGCCGAAGTCCGGTGTGCCTTCCTACCTGACAGCCGACGCTCGTGTCGGTATCCGACTCGGACTTTTCGATGTGGCGATCGTAGGACGTGATCTTCTGACGCCCACGCACAGCGAGTATCTGCCCGACGTGCTGGGGACTGCGCTCACCAAAGTCCAGCGTTCCGCCAGCCTCCGCGTCACCTGGCATTTCTGATACGGGATCACCCGATCCGATCTGGCTGCCCGACGATGAGCTGGCAGTGAAGCCCTGAAATCCCTCGGTCCCCACAGAAAAGACGTCAAGCCGCACGACCGACCGCCAGGGTGCCCGCACCGAAGCCTCGAAGTGTGGCCCGGTAGGGTAGACTCAGGTCCTATCTCTGGTTGGCAGGTTGGCAGCCAGTGGCCAAGGAGGCGTGAGATGTTGAAGCTTGGTGACGTTGCCCCGGATTTCGAAGCCCAGACGACCGAGGGCCCCATTCACTTCCACGAGTGGATTGGCGACTCGTGGGCGGTGCTCTTCTCTCATCCGAAAGACTTTACGCCGGTCTGCACGACCGAGCTCGGGTACATGGCGAAGCTCAAGCCCGAGTTCGACAAGCGCCGGACGAAAATCATCGGGCTCAGCGTCGACCCGGTCGACAGCCACGCGCGATGGTCGAACGACATCAAGGAAACTCAGGGGTACGCCCCGAACTACCCGATGATCGGCGACACCACTCTTGCGGTGTCGAAGCTCTACGGCATGCTGCCCGCCAGCCTGGAGGGCACGTCCGAGGGACGAACGCCCGCCGACAATCAGACCGTGCGAAACGTCTTCGTCGTGGGACCCGACAAGAAAATCAAACTCATCATCGTCTATCCCATGACGACCGGGCGCAACTTCGATGAGGTCCTGCGTGTGATCGACTCGCTGCAGCTGACCGCGAAGCACAAGGTGGCGACGCCGGTCAATTGGAAGCAGGGCGAGGATGTGATCATTGCGGGCTCGGTGTCCGAGGAGGAGGCCAAGAAGACGTATCCGCAAGGTTGGCAGTCGCCTCGGCCCTACATCCGGATCGTGCCCCAGCCGAAGGCGTAGTGACCTGCACTAGGCTAGGTCACATCGGCGGTTCGACACGGCGAGGGGGGTAAGCGAAGTGACAACGCCCGGCCTCGTCGACCGTCTGGCCGCCCACCGGCTGATCGGCGCTGTGCCGCGCGAGCAGCTGGAGTGGCTGGCCGCGCATGGCCGCCTGCGCCGACTCGGTCCCGGCGACGTGCTGTCGTTCAGCACGGGACCAGTCGAAGGCCTCTACGTGGTCTTGTCCGGCCACCTCTCGATCTGCGTGAACCGCGGGGCTGGCCCGCGGAAGGTGATGGAATGGCGAGGCGGCGATGTGACGGGCCTTCTACCGTACTCGCGCCTCACCGCGCCTCCTGGCAACGTCGTCGCCGACGAAGAGACAGAGGTGGTGGCGGTGGGGCGCGGCGATTTGCCGGCCCTGATCCACGAGTGCGGCGAGCTGACGGCGGTTCTGGTGCACGTGATGCTCGATCGCGCGCGCGTCTTCACGTCGAGCGATCTGCTCGACGAGAAGCTGCTGTCGCTCGGTCGCCTGGCCGCCGGACTTGCCCACGAGCTGAACAATCCGGCATCTGCCGTGGCGCGGAGCGCAAAGACGCTCGTTTCACAGCTCGAAGAGCTCGACGCCGCGTCACGAGCGTTCTGCGCCGTCGACCTGTCGGGCGACCAGTGTGCCGCTGTCAACAACCTGAGGGACACGACGCTGGCGGGTCGCGCGCAGGTCGCGTATTCGCCGATCGAGCTGGCGGATCGCGAAGACGCCATCGCGCTGTGGCTCGGCGATCGTGGGATCGACGGCTTCGATCCCGAACCGCTGGCGGAATCGGCGTTGACAACAGAAGACCTGGACGGCTTGGCGAGCCTCATCGGCCGGCAGGGGCTTGCCGCAGCGGTTCGCTACTTGTCGGTCGCGCACTCCGTGCGGCGGTTGGCGGCGGAGATCAATACGGCGTCGACGCGGATCCACACGCTGGTGGCGGCCGTGAAAGGCTTCACATACATGGACCAGTCGGCGGTCCCCAAGCTCGTCGATGTGGGCCAGGGGCTTTCCGACACGCTCACGGTGCTCAAGTCGAAGGCGCGATCGAAGGCGATCGAGTTGCGCCTCGATCTCGAGCCGGAGCTGCCCTCTGTTGATGGCTTCGGCGGCGAGCTGAATCAGGTGTGGGCCAACCTCATCGACAACGCGCTCGATGCCGTCCACCAGGGCGGGCGGGTGCTGGTCGCGGCGGTGCAGGAGGGGGACGGCATCCTCGTCCGCGTGACGGATAACGGTCCCGGGATCCCCGAGGACATTCGCGGCCGGATCTTCGACCCGTTCTTCACGACGAAGCGCGTCGGGGAAGGAACGGGCCTCGGCCTGGACATCGCGCGGCGGCTCGTCCAGCGCCACAAAGGTGACATCGAGGTGACGACCGGACCGGACGGCACCGAGTTTAGCGTGAGACTGCCGGCGACCAGCGCACCGAGCGCCCGGAGCGAGAGCCGACCCAGCTGACAACTGTCAGCTGAGCGCTGAAAGCTCACCGACCTCGTTGGCTACGGCACGCGCGACGCTGAGTAGGCGGCGATCGCCAGCATGTCGTCCTCGGTCAACTTGGCCACGACCGGTTTCATCAGCTCGGTCCAGACACCCTTACGAGTGTTCTGCTGCATGTCGTAGAGCTGGCGAACGAGATAGCTGGGCGAACGACCCGCGAGTCCCGGAACGGGACCCAGGCCCTTCAAATCCGCGCCGTGGCAGACCCCGCACGCGGTCGTCCTGCCGTTACCCGTGGTGACGAGCGCTTCGCCTTTCTTGATGCTGCCGGTCGGCACGTACGCGATGAACCCGGACTGGGGATCCCGCAAAACTTCGGTTCGCTCTGGATTTTCTGGCGTTTCAATGATTCGCCGGCCGATCGGCTCGCTCCCGCCTTCGTCCACCGGAAGAAACATGCCGCCGGCGATCCGGGTTTTCGGCACCGTGTTGGTTTCGACGACCCTGATCCACGGCGTCCACTTCATCGAGCCAAAGTACTCGGCAGTAGCCTTCACCTCTTCGTCAGTCATCGCTTTCGCGATCGCGATCATGATGTTGGTATTGGCCTTCCTCGGCTCCGCGCTCTTTCGGAGGTCGTTCTTGAAATCGGCGATCGTCTGTACGAAGTAGGAAGGTGGGAGACCCGAGACGCCGGCGTTTTCGGGACGACCCTTGCCGTTGGGGTAATGGCACAGCCCGCACGCGCGCGCGTCGGGTCTGCGGCCGTGGGCGACGATCGCCGGCATCTGGGGGTGGCTGCCGGGAAACCAGTCGGCCGGGCCGAAGCCGTCACGAATCTGCGTCAACGTGAAGCTTGCGCTCGAGCCAGGCACTTGTCTCAGCGCGCCATTGTCCGCCGCCGGCGGTGCGGCCGGAGCGGCTGGAGGAGTCGCCGCCGATCCGGCGGTGGCTGGCGGGACACTGTAGGCCCAGGCCGGCGGCCCGTCGGCGGCCCGAA
>JBGPJH010000205.1:0-6216 GCA_041485305.1 Vicinamibacteria bacterium
AGCACGCACCGGCTGGAAGTGCGCGCTGCCGGCAGCACGCTGCAAGGGTGGTGGGACGGGGTCTTGACCCTCCAGACCACCGACACCTTCCAGCAGACCGCGACGCGCCACGGTCTCGATTGGAACAGTCAGTACGACCCGACCACGACGTACGACAACTTCGTCCTGAAGCGTTAGAAACCTCGTCTGGAAGCGTTAGATTCGCGTACCCGGCCGTCGCTCGTGAAAGAGTGGGCTCACATGACACCGATGCTGACGCTCGCGGCGTTCGCCTTCATGGTGCAGAGCGCTACCGGGGCGGAGCGCGCGAAATCGCCCGCCGATGCCACCGTCTTCATTCGACTGGTCGGCAGCGTTCATGCCGACATCGAGGAGTACGGCGTGAAGCAGACGGCCGATTACGATCACGTTGAAATCGGCACCGGCAGCGGCTTCGTGATCTCGCCGTACGGCTACGTCTTGACCAACGATCATGTCGTCAGCGGCGGCGAGGTCGTCATCGGCAGTGGGTCCAAGAAGGGCAAGCTGACGCTGAAGGTATCGAAAATCGAAGTGTGCTTTCCGTCCGAGGCATCGGTGGCGCGCGGGGCATCGTCGCAGTGCTCGGAGGCCTCGGTCTACACATCGGATCCCGCGCTCGACCTCGCAGTCCTTTTCATCAGCGCGGCCAACCTGCCGTACCTCGCGCTCGGCGACTCGGATGCGGTCACTGCCGGCCAGCCCGTGGATGCGCTCGGTTACCCGTTCGGCCGCCAGCTCGAACTGGGTCAGGCGACCACCGCGCCCGACCTCGTTCCGGAAATGAGCACGACTCCCGGCACGATCTCGGCGCTCCGGGCCGGCGACGCAGGCGAGCGGCGCTTCCTTCAGATCAGCAGCAACGTGAACCCTGGCAACAGCGGTGGTCCGCTGGTCGATCGCGAGGGCTTTGCCGTCGGCGTCATCCGTTTGAAGCTCGCGTCAGGCGCCGGCATCGGGTTCGCGATCCCGGTCAATCAAGTGAAGGACTTTCTCGAATCCCATGGCCTCGATCATTTGATGCCGACGCGGCGGCTCCGGCTGGGGCCGTTTCAGAGCCTCGAAGGCAAAGCGCTCGGGCTGCGTTTGCCCGAGGGGCTCGGCGATACCTCCCCGTTTCGGGCGCGCGTCGAGACCGAGGCGAAGTCCGCGGACGTCGCGCTGAGAATCGACCGGGTGTTCTCGCCGTTCAGCCCCAGACAACTCGAGCAGGCGCTGATCGGTACGCCAGCGTTCGAGCGTGTCTCGACCTCGGCGAGCGAGAGTCAAGTCTCGTCAAAATCTGGCGACGGACCTCTCTTGCTCGGCCATGCCACCGGCAGCTCGACGGACAGCAATCAAGAGATCAGGATGGATTACGCCGTCCTGGATCTTGGCGCGGAGAAGCTCGTCGCTCGATACATCGGCCCGGCCCAGCAGATGGCGTTCAATGAAAGCATCTTGCGCGATTCGTTGGCTGGCCTGGAAGGCCTGCGGCTCGTGACAGCGGAACTCGATCCGGTCGAGAAGATCGAATGGTCCACCGCGGCAGCGACAGACGGCCAGAGCCGTGTGCCCGTTCCCGCTGGCTGGGTCGTCGAGCCAGGCGTGCCCTCGCCGTGTCCGGGGTTGCCGCGGCCAAGCGCCGCAGTCGCGGCCTTTCCAGCGCACGACTTCACGGTCGCGTTGCGCGCGGCCGTCTGGTCCGGCGGCGAGTTCGTCCCGGACCAGGCGGCGTCGGCTTGTTCGTTGCGCCGCGGTTCTCTCGGAGCGGCATCGTACGCCTCGCGTGCGGACTGGCTCGGCGTGTCGTATTCACTGGAAGGCGCCTTCATCCGCGTCGGGTCTCGCCAGATCGTGCAGCTCGAGGTCTTGGCGCCCGAGCAAAAGAGCATTGCCGCCCGCGCGCTGCTGATGGCGTGGATGAAGAAGGCGGCAGAGCAGTAGCCTCGATGAAGGAGGATGTGTGTCTGTTAGCGCACCGGTCGCTGATGGTCGACCCCTGGTCCTGCGCTCTCAAGAGAGCGGAGTCCTGACGCTCACGCTCAATCGCGGCGAGCGGTTCAATCCGCTCTCGTTGGCCATGGTCGAGATGCTGCAGTGTGAACTCGACGCGATCGCGGACGATGCCTCAGTGCGGGTCGTGATCCTGGCGGCTCATGGAAAAGGTTTCTGTGCCGGCCACGACCTCAAGGAAATGCGCTCCCATTCAGGCGACACGGGCTGGCAGCGACGGCTCTTCGACACCTGCAGCCACATGATGGTGACGCTGACGACCTTGCCGCAGCCGGTGATCGCCCGTGTCCACGGCGTCGCCACAGCTGCCGGGTGTCAGCTGGTATCGATGTGCGATCTCGCGGTGGCGGCCGACGTTGCCACCTTTGCGCTGCCTGGCGTCAACATCGGGGTGTTCTGCTCGACGCCCGCCGTGGGAGTGGCGCGGAACGTGAGCCGAAAGCGCGCGATGGAACTGCTCCTGACGGGCGAACTGATCGACGCGCAGACCGCGCTCGCCTGGGGGCTTGTCAATCGCGTTGTCGCCCCGGATGACGTGGACGCGGAGATTCGCCATTTCACCGACACCATCCTCGCGCGCAGTCCCGCGACCATTCGGCTGGGCAAGCACGCGTTCTATCAGCAGATCGAGCAGCCCGTCGACGAGGCATACCGGATCACCAGCGAGACGATGGCGTGCAACATGCTCCTCGACGACGCCGCCGAGGGGATGGAGGCATTTCTCGCGAGGCGGCCAGCCGTCTGGCAGGGGCGGTAGTCTCAGACCAGTGAGCGGCGGCAGGCTGCCGACGGCTCTTTGAGGAATTCGAGATCCTGCTCCGGGATCACGAAGCCGCCGAACACATCATCGCGACACCACTCCAGATAGAGTTCCTGGCCCGCAAACGGCGCGTCGAGCGGGGCGATACCGGCGAATCCTACCTCGACGACTTGTCCAATCGCGCGGCGCAGAACCTCGGGCAGCCGGTCCTCGTGAACCGGTCGAAACCGAGCGCGTCCGGCGTACGCGCCGGCGGGACGTAGAGGCGGCGCGACGAATCTGTTTCTGGCGGACTGCGATGCCGACGGGCGCCAGGGCAGCAGAATGGCCATGCGCCCGGCACCGCAACTCGAGTACCAGTGCCAATGCGGGCGGCAACTGAAGTAATTCGCGAGCGCCGCTCCTCCGCCTCACCGGAAGTCCGCGCGCAGGAAGACAAGAGGCCGCGCTTCCGCGTCCGCCCCGCGCTACACGGGTGAGCTGTTCGGCCGGCGCGGGCTAGTGCTGCCCGGGCAACGTCCCGACCGAGGGATGGCTTTCCTCGAAGCGGGCAGATTCCCGGTCGCTGACGAGCCAGAATGAGGGCTCACTTGCATCGAACAGGGTGATATCGGTCCAGATGTCGAGATAGGGGAAGTCGCCGCTCGGGATAAGCGTGTCCCAGTGCACGGAAAACTTCACCCCGCCTGGAAACGGCGCAATGTTGGTGGCCACCATGTGTCGTGCGGCTCCGATAAACCGGTCCACCGGCATCACGAAACTCGGCGACTCTGGAATCGAGGCCTCGGCGACGGTGATCACCACATACGAGTCAGCACGGATCGACGGCCAGAATGCCGTGTACAGCCCATGGCGCGAGCCATGCCGCCAAAGAATTCGCCAATGCAGAGTCGACACATGCACCTCCCGCCTTGAAGAATGACGACAGCCTGCCACAGACAATAACTCGGATCGGAGAGGATTGAATCATCAGCCTTGTAGCGCCAAACTTGCCCCTAGGGGTGGTGGCACGCTTCCGATATCCGATCACTCAGCCCTGGCGATCTCGATAGCGGTCACTATTACCATAGATCTACGACGGTGAGAACGATTGGGCCCGGAGCATCCCTATGAGCGGTCTTCTCTGCGTCTTCGATCCGTCCGGGATCCCGCAGGACGTGCCTCGCTATTTGTCGGCGTTGCGTCGTCTCTCCCATCGCGGGCCGGACGGTGAGGGAACGTACCTTCGGCCCCAAATCTTCCTCGGTCACCGCCAAATGTCCCTTGGGCCGGGGCCCGGCGAGTCGCAACCGCTTGTGGGTCTCGGAGGACAGATCGCGATCGCGTTCGATGGACGTATCGCCAACCGCCGGGAGCTTGCGCAGGAGCTGGCAATGAAAGGCCACCGCTTGGAGCGAGCATCCGATACGTCGCTGGTGCTCGACGCCTACGTCGAGTACGGCGAAGGATGCCTCCAGAAGATCGAGGGCACATGGGCCCTGGTGCTCTGGGACGAACGCACGCAGCAACTCTTGGTCAGTCGTGACCGCCTCGGCGTCCGCCCGCTGTACTACTACCAGGGTGCCCAGTTCATCATCGCCTCCGAGATCAAAGGCATCCTCGCGCTCGACGACGAGGCCCGCATCCCAAACCCTCGGCGGATCCGGAACTATCTTCCCGGAGGCTTGATCGACGACTGGAGCGACACGTTCTTTCTCCGGGTGCGACCGGTTCCGCCCGGCACCGCGCTCACGATCGCGTGCGGCAGGGTCACGAGCCGTCGCTTCTGGACGCTGGCTCCGTCGACCGACCGCGCGCTTCGCCCCGCGGCCGTGCTCAAGCTTCTCGGGGAGACGATCGATCGCGACACGCCCGTCGATGTCGACGTGGGCCTGTCGCTCAGCGGGGGGATCGATAGCTCTGTGCTCGCCGGCCTCGTGACTCGGGGCCTCGCCCCGCAGGACAAGCGTGTTCAGGCGTTCAGCATCACCCCGCCGCACACTGCTGACGAGTCCGCCCTCATCGACGCCACCGTTCGGCACACCGGTGTGGCGCACCGGTACGTGCCCCTGGACATGCTGGATTATTCCCGGACGCTCGACCGGCTGCTGGACGCTCACGACGAGCCCGTCCAGGCTGCCGGCAACCTCTATCAGTTCGTGCTTCGGCAAGCCATGGCGGAGGCGGGCTGCAGAGCCGTGCTGGTGGGGTATGGAGCGGATGAGATCTTCGGGGGTTACGACTTTCTCGCTGCCCCATTCCTGGTCTCGCTGATGGCGAGCGGGCGAGTCATTGACTCCCTTCGATTTGCCGCGGGCGCTCGCACATTTCTGGCAGCCCATCCCTTGCGCATCCTCGCGAATGGAGCTCGAGACTTCGCGAAAAGCGTGCAGCGCGGCGTCTGGGAAACCGCCGAACGGATCATGGGGTGGCAGTCGCGCTGGACGCAGAACCACGGCCTCGCCCTGGTGTCCGATCTGCTCGCTCCATCGAACGTGAACGAGGAGATCCACCCGCCAACGGCAGAATTCGACTTGAGCGGTCTAGGGTCTGGTCACGCCTTTTTCGAAGCCCTGCTGGCCTGCTTTCGCGCCCACATTCCTCTGCTGGTGCGGATCGAGGACCGGAACGCGTCGGCGCACGGCCTGGAGCTGTGCGCCCCGTTCCTTGATCATCGCGTCGTGGAGACGGCCCTGGCGTTTCCTTTTCACGAGTACATGAAGGGTGGGTCCAACAAGGCCATTCTCCGCCGCGCGGCCGCTGGAATCCTCGCTCCCGAAGTCCAGGCACAGCGGCGGAAGTTCTACACGCCCGGGAACAACGCCTACGTGATCTATGACGTCCTACGGCCTGAGTTCTTGCAAATGCTCGAGTCCCGATCCTTCTTCGATACGGGAATCTGGTCACGCGACTGCAAGAACCTGTACCTCAAGGATTCGGCACAACGAGCACGGTCCGGCGTGTGGCTCCGGGTGTACATGGTGCAGAGGTGGTACGAGCGGGTGGTTCTGGGGAAAGGATGAACGTCCGACGAGCGAAAGCGATTTTACTCCGAGTCCTCCACTTCTGTCCCCGCCGCCGTGTGCTCATCGACGACTACGTTTCACCTTTCTCGACGCCGGTGACTTGGGAGACTCCTCTGGCGTCAACCAATCACCGCACTGCCTCCGAGCTTCCACCTCGGACAGCTTCTCGGCCGCCTTCCTGACTTCGGTCGGTACCCATTGCGGGAACGCCATCGTCACGAGCTTGTGCGCGCCAGATTTCGTGTGCTCCTCGCGAATGGCGTCGAGACGCGCTGGCCCGATCTCGTCTGCGAGACGAACCAGCGCCGGCCATAAACGACGATGAACGTACGTGATCTTGCCGCCAAGCAGACGACAGACGAGCACGTCGGCCGAATCGCGCACCGCACGTGTTGCGCGAAAGATCGCGCGTCCCTTGGGATGTCCCCACCAGGTTCC